>JAUBOG010000262.1:0-9267 GCA_036700105.1 Microcoleus occultus BM001215583 | reverse complement strand
AGCGGATTTTGTAGCGGATGTAACGGATGTAACGGATGTCAGTCCGATGGAAGAAGGAAGTTCGGCAACGGATTCGCTCGACGGATGTAACGGATGTAACGGATGTCAGGAAGAAGGAAGAGGGAAGAGGTTATTTGTAATTAGCTTGGGGCTGGCAATTGCCAATTCCCAATTCTCAATTGCCAATTGCCAATTCCCAATTCCCAATTCCCAATTATGCGATATCCGGGGGGAGATTGCTAGAATTTGACTGTAAAGCCGATCGATACTGTTGCAAGTAAACGTTAATTAAATTCTGCACTTGCTCGCGAGGAATTTCCGTCCCGACTTCCTGGTTGCCAGCATTTTCAAAAAAAACAATGCTGTCGAGACCTTCTAGAGCGATCGTCTGAAATAAAATGTGAGTGACAGGCAAAGGCACCGGTCTGACGCGATCGCCCGCAGCCGCCGCCTGCAACGCATCTTGAAAACTGCTCCAAGCATAAATCACCCTTTTTTCCCGTCCCGGTTGCTTGAGATTGCTCAAAACCACGATCGCCCAACTTTGGTCTACCGCTTGCAGGATCGAGTATTCGAGATGCTGTAGCTGTTGGGCAATCAACACCAGCGCCGGGGCGATCGCCTCTAATATTTGCGGCGTCGAACCGTCGGGCGGAGCTTTTTCGATCAGTGCTTGAATCTGTTGGTCTAAATCCATCAGTCAGTTAATTTGAGATTTGAGTTTAAGAATTTCAGGTTAACAGGTGCGCGTCCAAGTATGTGATACCTAGCACTGCCCAGAATAAAATATAAAATCCCAGATTTAAAGTCGCAAGGGTGTGCTACTTTCAATGTTAGCTGTAAACCATCATGCGGGAAATCTGCCAGAGCGTGGAAACCATATTTCAACTGCTGTTAGACGAACTCAAAAAGTCCACTCGCGCGTCTGAGCAGAACTGCCAAGATGTAGCAGGGCGACTCGCAGCAGAAGTCAACAGGATATGCACCGAAAGTCAGCGGATTCAATTATCAGGAGACATAGAAGGTGCAGCCCAGAGCCTCGCTGGGCACCGCTTGCAACAATGTCTCCACTATCACAATTTAGGTTCCGGGCCCGGGCGAGTAGAATTGCACAGTACCCTCAGCGCGATCGTCTACCGCTACATCACTCCTCCCCAGGTGCAGTCTAGCTATCAGGCGCGAGTAGAACTGATCGGGGATTTTTTGCAAGGATTTTATCTCGAAGCTTTAAAAGCCTTCCGGCGCGAAACCCAACTGCCACCTACCTACAGTCCCCGCACTCGCTTAGAACTAGCAGAGTACATGGCTTTTGTAGAGCGCTTCGGCAAGCGGCGCATTCCTTTACCTCGGAACCGCAGCCAGCAACTAATTATTTTACGGGCCCAAACCTTTTCCCAGCAGCAGCCCAAAGAAACTTCTGTAGATATGGAACAAGCCGCCGACGGGGGGGCTACAGATTCCGACCAAACTTGGAACGACACCTCGGTGCACTCGGTGCGGGAAGCGATGGCAGGACAGGGTTCCTCGGCAATTCGCCCCCAAGGCGACGAGTCAGAATCCCTGCGGCAAAACGTGATTGACGAATTAGTCGCTTACTTGAAAGAGCGCAACCAACAAGAATGCGCCGATTATTTCATATTGCGCTTGCAAGACTTGCCGACTAATGAAATAGAGTCGCTTCTGGGCATAACTCCCCGCCAAAGAGACTATTTGCAGCAGCGCTTCAAGTACCATTTGCTCAGGTTTGCCATGTCGCACCGCTGGGAACTCGTTCACCAGTGGCTGGAAGCAGACCTCGATCGAAATCTGGGTTTGCTGCCTTCTCAGTGGCAAAATTTTGGGGAGCAAATTGGCCCAGAGGGACAGCGTTTGCTAAAGTTGAAGCAACAGGGTCTGTCAGAGTCCGCGATCGCGCAAACCCTCGGCAGCACGGTAGCCCAGGTACAGAAACGGTGGTTTAAATTGCTGGAACTTGCCTGGGAGTTGCGAAATCGTTCAGATTCCGGAGAAGGGGCATCTAGTGATGAATAACGAAACGAACAGGGATGCAGAGGCTTTCGAGCGTCACTTTTTAGACTGGATATTGCAGGCGCCAACGCCGAATGCTTCTAGCGAAGATGACGAAAAGCTCGATCGACCCTCTCGCTCACAAGAGTGGGGCAACACACAAGAAAATTCCGGGGTGGAATACTGGGAATGGGACGAACCAGACCCGCTGGACTATCAAGTAGGGGCGCACAGCAATGCACCCGTACAACCGCTGACAATTGGAGACATACCGACCGTGCAAGACCGTTTTCAGACCTTGTTAAAAGAAAGGCTTAGAGCCGAAATTGAATCTAACCCGCCGCTGTTCCCCTGGGAAACAGAACTCAAAAGCTACGACCACGACTACCCAGACGACGCAGCCCCCCAATGGGTTCCCCCCCTGCACCTCTGGACACCCCAACTGCAAAATATCAGATGGGGACGCCTGCCAATTCCGATCGCCCAAGGGGTTTTTGCTCAACTCCTAGAACCCTGTCAGAATTTGGTAATGTCGTCGCTGCGGGAAGGATCGAAGTTAGTTCGCGCTGTAGATGGCTTGTTTCCAGGTCAGTCTCAGGAACTCAACGAATTAGCTGGTTTAGTTCTCAGAGGTTATGCCCGAGGACTTACAGATTTAGAAGTAGAAGATTTGCCCAATTACGAAGTGGCAACTACCGATCAGCAAATGTTAATGTCGCTGTTAGCAGCGCGGGGAATCATTGAGTCTCTGACTTTGAATTGTCCTGTAAATCAGCCGCCAGTTTCGCGGGAATGGCTGACTGCATTGGGTGCGCTGACTCTAGAGGCCCAATACGTGTGGAACCGCAACACAGAACAGCCGAGGCCCTCTTTAAGAGTTGAGTGCCAATTTCCCGGGGCGGGAAGTTTGGAACTCAAGGGAGGAGATGCCGAAGCAACGGCACAGCGTCAGAATTCCGGGCATTTAAGTGTGGAATTGTTTGACCCGCAACCTGACAAGACCTATGCCCTAGAAGTTAAATTCCAAAACTTCGAGACCAGACCTTTGATGTTTGCTATTCGTCCAATTTTGGCAGAACAAGATAGCAACTAGAAGGGTAAAATTAGAGTAAATAATTTAGGTTGTTACTCTGCGGTTTGACCTCACACAAAAAACGGATGCAATCTGCCGAATTCTGTGAACAACCAAAAATTTTAGATATTAGTTCAAGCCCCCAGATTCCTCTGCGGAGTAAAGCTAAAATCTAAAATCGGACGACTTAAAATGGGCGCACAGGACAATTGAACGCAACAAAAAGTTCGACACAATGCCCCAATTAAAGTCCTAGAAACAAACAAATTTTAGAGATTAGTTAAAACCCAGATTGCATCTGCGGAATCAATCTAAAATCTAAAATCGAATGACAGAGAAATAAGATTTAGAGATTAGTTAAAACCCAGATTGCATCTGTGGGGTCAATCTAAAATCTAAAATCTAAAATCTAAAATCGTTGGATGGGTGCACATGACAACTGATAACCTGCGAAAGATACCTGTTTTGGGTAAACTGTGGGAGCAGATAGAGGCAATGCCTCCGCCGGTGACTGAGGATTCTTTACTGCTGCGAATCCTAGTTCAGTTGTTGGTAATTGTGGGAATTGTGGCCACAGACGTTGCTGCTGAAGAAGCCCTGAATCTTTGGGCTGTGCCTGTTAGTATTGTGGGAGCAACTTGGAGTTGGTACCGCCGCCGCGATCGCAATGTAGCTGCTAAATTCTGCATAGCTATTGGAATGCTGGTGGCGCTGTTCGCTTTTTTTACCCGCTTGGTGGGAGAGTTAAACGATACGCGGCTAGTTTTAGCGCAACTGTTAATTCAACTTCAAGTGCTGCACAGCTTCGATTTACCTCGGCGCAAAGATTTGGGCTACTCGATCGTCATCGGGCTGATTCTGTTAAGCGTAGCGGCAACTCTCAGCCAAACGCTGACTTTTGGGCCGCTGCTGTTGGTATTTTTGGCTCTTTCGCTGCCGACTTTGGTGTTGGATTACCGATCGCGCTTGGGACTATCGAAAATAGAAGATAAAAAACAGAATGTAGAAAGTAAAGAGAGAAAGAAAAACAATAACTGGTCGTTATTTGCGGCTACTTTATCTCCCAAATATTTTGGCTTGTTGTTCGCGATCACTATCGGTTTGGGGCTGACTATTTTTGCATTTTTGCCGCGCCTCCCGGGGTATCAATTGCGGACTTTTCCGGTGAGTGCTCCCATTGAATATCAGGGAGAATTTGACTCTCGCAGCATTCTGAATCCGGGGTATGTCAGAGGGGGAAACCAACAAGGAAGTGGCGGAGGAAGCGGGAGAAACCCAGACAAAGGGCCAGGAGAAGTTGATTCTACTTTTTATTACGGTTTCAACCAGCGGATCAATCAAAACTTGCGGGGGGAAATGAAACCTCAAGTGGTGATGCGCGTACGATCGCAAGCGGCGGGTTTTTGGCGGGTGTTGGGCTTCGACAAATACACGGGTCAAGGTTGGGAAATTTCTCGCAACGAACAAGCTCAAAAGGTGACTAGACCTAGCTGGTCTTATCAATTTTATCTGAATCCGTTTCCGAATGCGCCTCGGATTCAAGAGGTGATTCAAAGTTATACGATTGTTGCTCAATTGCCGAATTTGATTCCGGCTTTAACCAAGCCGAGGGAACTTTATTTTCCGAGTCCAGAGGTAGCGGTTGATGCGGAGGGGGGCTTGCGAGCTCCTGCGGAATTGGGAGAGGGCGTGACTTATACGGTGATTTCTAATGTGCCTTTCCGCGATCGAAGTTTGTTGGGTAAAACTGGTACTGATTACCCGAAAAACATTCGCAAGTTCTATTTAGACGTGCCGCCAAAAATTGCAGCCAAGGTGCGGCAAAAAACTGAGGAAATATTGCAGGCGAGAACGAGAGTATCAACTTCGGAAAGAGCGATCGATTCTCCCTACGAAAAAGCTTTGTATTTGGCTCAATATTTGAAGCAAAACCCGAATTATAAAATTGAAAAAGCTTTGCCTTATTTAGAGGAAACTGAAGATTTGGTTGAGGGTTTTCTGTTTGGTTATCAAAACACCCAAGATGGCAAAAAGGTGACTGGCGGGTATCCAGACCACTTTTCGACGGTGTTGGCAATTATGCTCAGATCGATCGGGATTCCGGCGCGAGTGGCTGGCGGTTTCGATACGGGGGAATTCAATCCGTTTACAGGCTTGTATATTGTCAAAAATACCGACGCTTTCTTGATGACGGAGGTGTATTTTCCCAATCACGGCTGGTTTGGTTTTAATCCGATTCCCGGTTATCCGCTGATTCCGGCTTCGGTGGAAGATAACCAGACTTTTAGCGCGCTGGAGTCGTTTTGGAAGTGGATAGCGGGTTGGCTGCCGACACCTGTGAGAAGCTGGCTGGATTCGGTTACGGGTTTTGTAATTCGCTGGATTAGTTTGATTGTAGGCTGGTTTTTGGGGCAGTTTGCGAAGGGCTGGGTGGGGTTGTTTACCGGTTTGATTGCGGCGATCGCCTTTGGCTTCCTTGGCTGGTTAATTTGGCAACTGTGGCGCAAGTGGCGCTACCGCCGCTGGCTGGGGAAATTGCCGCCCGTGGAGGGAGTTTATCAGGAAATGTTGAAGGATTTGGCGAGTCGGGGATTTGCGAAGCAGAAAGCTCAAACGCCTTTGGAGTATGCTGAGGCGATGCGCGCCAATCGTACAACTGATGAAGCAGAGGTGATTGAGGAGGTTTCGCAGGCTTACGTGCGGTGGAAGTACGGGGGGGAAATGGGTAATTTGGGTCAGTTGCGCGAGTTGGTGGGGAATTTGAGGCGATCGCACTTAAAGAAACTGAAAAAGTTCAGGTAAAAATCGGTTCGACCTCTGCGTGAATCCGCGTCTATCCATTGTCATCTGCGGTTAAGAAATTCTCTTTTTTTAACCGCAGATAGAGGCAGATTAACGGAGATTAACGCAGATTAATTTCAATACCCAGTTTGTTGCCGACATCGATCGCCGTATTTGCAAAATCAGTCATACCTGCAACGCCAACTCCGATCGCAGTACCCGCAGCAATCAACGCAGTCAGACTCTTTTTTAATCTCGCTTTATTCCATTGGCCTTCCGGTTTCTTAATTTCCGCTTCGACATCTTCAATATCAATAATTACACCCTCGCGAATGTCTTCGGGAAACTGCGCGGCGGTTTCGCGCATCGATGAAATTAGTTGTAGAAGTTCGGCGGTATTGGCATTATTATTTTGCACTGATTGATTGCCGCTAACTGCGGCGCTGTTCGACGAACCGCCGATATTGCCGGAAAAGTTTGCACCTTGAAAAGCACCTTGAAAGTTGTTGGTTTCAGAAGAATTTTGAGTCATTTTTGCTTCGGCTTTATTAATAATAGGTCTACTAACAGCTAGTTTAGCGATATCTACCAAGTCATCGTATTCTCTGCCGTATTTTTCATCGCCCCTTTGCCTGATGCGCCGAAGTTCGATCGACTCATACCCATCCAACAACGGCCGCAAATCCAGTTTAAGTTTAAGTTTCCCCACACGCACCGTATTCTCGCCCATCTCCTCCAATCCCAGCAACTCCTCGTAATCCAGCGGACCGGCATCGGGATAACCCGGAACCGGCACCCATTGACTGATTTCCAGATTGGCAAAAGAATTGTGGATTTTGGCAAACGTATCGCGAATCAAACTCAGAAAAGAACGCCGCGTCGATTCCCGCCCGCTAACGGCAATAAAGATTTTCTCATCTTCCGGGTCAGATTTAATTCGGGCGATATTGTACACTTCTTTGCCTTCGCGATACTCCAACATTACCCCCGTGCGCCAGTGGGTGCAGTTGTGGATTTTCTGTTGCATCAGGACGATGAAACGCGACAGGATGCTGTCGGGGAGGATGCGGTAGTGATATTGAAATTCCAGGGTTTCGCCTGCGAGTTCGGTGTTTTCCGGTTCTTCTTTGGGCAAAATGCCGGGGATGAGGAAAGTCGGCGCAGGGCAATGGCTGATGGGAAAGCAGAGTTGAAATTCGCCCATCAACTCGGTGAGGCAGTTGTAACGGTGGCGGGGATATTTCGTTGAGTCGAGGATGCGGCTGAGGTCGGCGTAGGTGAGGATGCCTTTGGTTTTGACTTTGAGTGCCTCATCGCTGAGGAGGGCATAGATGCCTTCAGTCACCCAGTGGGGATTGAGGATGTTGGTGGATTGCAAAATCGGGTGTTCGCGGAAGTTGAGGACAATGCCCAGATTGTGCAGCAGTCCGATCAGTTGGGTTTGGTCTGTTTCTGCGAGGATGTTTTCTGTGGCGCAGATGGTGGCGTATTCGCTGATGCTGATGAAGTCTTTGTCGAGGTTTTCCAGGCGCTGCTTGACTTGGAACCAGCTTAGCGGCAAAAGATCGTAGACTTCTTTGAGTTGGGAGATTTCAGTGTGGATGGCGCTGCGGAGTTCGTCGATTCCCGTGCCGTTTTGGCAGGAAGTTTCGATAATCGCTTTGATGTTGGGATATTTGTCGCGCAAGGCTTTGCGGTTGAGATCCAGGGGTTGTTCGTCGCACTTGTTGCCGATGATGATGACGGGGGATGCGTCGCCGAAGCTTTCGATCAGTTTCAGCCAGTATTCGAGGCGGTTTTCGTCTTCGCTGGTGCGGCAGTTGCAGGCGAGGAGGTAGAGGCTGCGTTTGGTGAGGAAAAATTGGTGGGTGGCGTGGTAGATTTCTTGTCCGCCGAAGTCCCAGACGTTGAGTTTGACGGTTTTGGTGTTGACTGTAATTTGCCAGTTTGTGATGTTGAGTCCGTCGGTTTGGGGTTCGTTGGGGTTGTATTGGTTGTGGGTGAGGCGGTTGATCAGGGAGGTTTTGCCGACGCTTCCTTGGCCGACGAAGAGGACTTTGGCTTCGTTGAGGGGGAGGACTTCGCCGCTGCGGAGTTGGCGTAGGTAGTTGAAAATGGCGGCGGGAGTACCGGGTTTTTCTTTGTCGCCGAGAACTTCTGGAGAAATGGGCAGGGGATTGTTGCGGAGATCGAGTTTTTCAAGTTTTGGGAGTGTTTCTAAGCATTCAGGAATCTGTTTAATCTGATTGTTAAACAGGTCAAGCTGTGTCAGATTGGATAGTTGGCTGAGCGCCTCTGGGATGAAGGTAATCTGATTCCTACGGAGGTAAAGCCGTGTCAGATTCGACAGTTGGGCGATCGCTTCGGGGATTTTGATAATCTGATTACCACTGAGGGAAAGCTGTGTCAGATGGAACAATTGAGCGATCGCTTCGGGGATTTTGATAATCTGATTGCGACTGAGGTGAAGCTGTGTCAGATGGGATAATTGAGCGATCTCTTCTGGGATAAAAGTAATCTGATTGCCACTGAGGGAAAGCTGTGTTAAATGGGATAATTTAGCGATCTCTTCTGGAATGAAGGTAATCTGATTGCCACTCAGGTCAAGCTGTGTTAAATGGGATAATTTAGCGATCTCTTCTGGAATGAACGTAATCTGATTGTTATTGAGGGAAAGCCGTGTCAGATGTGATAATTGAGCGATCGTCTCTGGGATGACGTTAATCTGATTGTCACTGAGGTTAAGCCGTGTCAGATTCGATAGTTGGGCGATCACTTCTGGGATGAAGGTAATCTGATTGTTATTGAGGTAAAGCTGTGTTAGATTCGATAGTTGAGCGAGCGCTTCTGGGATGAAGGTAATCTGATTGCTACCGAGGTCAAGCAGTGTCAGATTCGACTGTTTCCCGATCGATTCTGAGATTTCTGTTAAACCAATACAGGTTAAATTTAAACTCTCTAATTGGTTCATTTCCAGCAGCAATTCTGGAATCCTTCCGAATGGATTGCTGCTGAGGTTAATCGATCGCAAATTTCTCAGAGATCGCAATTCCTCCGGCAGTGCGCTTAATTGATTGGTGATTAGTTTCGGAGTATGTTTGCCATCAACCCAATTCCATTTCTCCACCTTCCCCAACACCAACGTCTCAAGCTGTGTGCACTTGCCAATCTCCGGCGGCAATTCCTCCAACCCCAACCCCGCCAAATCCAATTCGGTCTGGCCTTCATCAGCCGCTTTGTCGATTAACTGCAACAACTCTTCTCGCGTCATATATTTTGTCGATTCGGTAGTCTTCGTTTTATTGTGACAGGATTTTTTTGTTGATGGGGAAATGAATCACGACACGGCCAGAAAGAGGACACGGCAGTGCCGTTTCCCTACCCCAAAATCATCGTAGGGACACGGC
>JAUBOG010000261.1:0-9269 GCA_036700105.1 Microcoleus occultus BM001215583 | reverse complement strand
GGAACGATGCTGTCGGTAACTGTGACGTTTGTAGCAGCGCTCGGCCCGTTGTTGACGGTCGAAATTGTGTAACTAACTGTTGCGCCAGCAGTCGCTGTCGCTGAACCGGTTTTGGTTGTTACTACGTCGGCAAGAGCAACTGTAACGGGGCTTTGAGAGATGGTGGATGAACCGTTGTTGTTAGCTGGGTTGGGGTCGAAAGTGCTGGAGTTGCTAAATGCAGTGTTAGTTAAGGAAGTACCCAGGGTTGTGGCTACTGGTACTGTGGCGGTGATCGTCCGCGTAATGCTAGTACCGCTAGCCAAACTCGAAATCAACGGCCAGGTGACAGCCCCCGTTGCGGGGTTTAAAGTACCGCCGTCGCTAGCGCTGACCAAAGTTAAGCCTGCAGGGAGCTGATCTTGAACCAGGAGGTTGGCCGCTGGGCTAGGGCCGTTATTCCTGGAAGTAATCGTGTAGGTAATGTTGCTGCCTGGTGAGGCGAACTGCGGGCCGATTTTAGTAGTTTCAATGTCGGCTGAGAGTGTGGGAGATAAAACACTTTCGACAACCAGGTTGGCAATTTCGTGAATGTTTGTAGAATTGCCTGTGGAACTAGCAAAACCAAATTTGAAAGTAGGTGGTATTGCTCCGTTTACAGTTGTCAAATTTGGGATGTCGATAATTGTTTCGGCGGGAACGAATACGCCATCGTTGTTGGAGTCGAAGGCAACTGTAAGCTGGTTCGGAGTAAATGGAGGAAGTGCTGATGCAGGTTGTAGTGTAATCTGAACTTTTCTTCTAGCAGCAGCACGACCTGGAACTGTGCTATCTACCCCAAGGGGAACGGTAGCGTTAGTTAAAAAATTATAATTAGTGGCTGCGCTGCCTCTAATTGCTATTGAATCACCTAACGCCCCCGGGCCAGTCACGCGCCCTTCACCGGCATCGGAAAAATTGCCAAACTCGTCTAATCCGACACCTAAATAACCTCCTGCAATACCGGGTGTGCCTGCATTATTAGTATTTGGAGCATAGCCGAGAGAGCCGCCGTAGCCTCCGGCTGCTGTTGGCGTAGTTGCGCCGTCAATTAGGAAAAAACTCAGGCCATCGGCACCGTCGCCGCCATAGGCAAATAAATCAAAGGTAACTTTTATGCCCTCAGTGGCAGCGATCGGATTGTTGTAGATGACAAAAGCTGCTTGGTCTCCAACGGCTGAGGTTAATCTCAAAGTACCGCTGCCGGGAGTATCCCCAGGCACTGATAAGCCGGGAAGAATGCCCGCAACGGTGCCTGCGGTTAAGCCCGGGTTGGCTGATGAACCGCCGCTGGTTCCATAAATCCAAGGGCCTAGTGCTGTTGCACCTGTAAAGGTTTCGGTTACTAAAGTTGCTAGGACTGATATATAGGCTTCTAAGACGGATTTTTCAAATGCTAATTCGGCATTGATTTGCCCTGTGGCAATTTCTAATTCCCAGTCGCCACCTAGTGCTGCACTCCCAGTTAGGTTGTTGGAAGCGGCAACATTTGCTCCTGCGATTTCGCTGAGTTTTTGTATGAATTCAATCCCGGATTCGCCGGCGGCTACGTTACAGCCGTAAAGCAGAATGTTGCCTTGCTCGCCGAGGGCTTTTCCCCACTGCTGCAATTGGCTGCTGTAGGTTTCTATGTTATGAATATTCAGTTCTGTTGGGCCGATTTCTAGTGCTGCTTCTCGGCCGTGAGAAACTATGTGCAGGCTGTTGATGTTTCTGGACTGAGCGACAATTTCGGTGATTTGCTCGATCGCCCCTCTAGTTGGACTGAGTACAAATACTTCGGTTCCTGCTTTGATTCCCCCGATCAATTCCTCGTAGTTTTCTACTCGGGTGTCAACAACCGCTAGATTTTTTTTCGCCCCGCGCTCTGCTGTAGAGCTTGCTGTTTCCTGAAAATATAAGTTGTTTTGACTGGCAATATTCGTAGATTTGGGTGTTTTTACGGCTGACAAATTCGACATATTGGGGATCGCTTTCATAATTCGCTGATTTACTCATCAGTTTTAACCTACCCCTTTTGATAAAATTCGATATCCACCAAAATATAAACTTTGAGTGAAATTATTTTAGTAAAATAATTAAATACCTAGGTGTTTGTTTTAGTTGAGATTTTAGGGAAGCATTGGACGGAGACTGCTGTATCCGATCGCCCATCGCCCAAAGCTAAAAATTACCGCAATTATTAAACAGAAAAGGGTTTTCGGGCTTGGAACGCGCAAGTCAAGCCTGTCTTACTGACCATAATTTATGCCAAAATCTTGAGATTTAGATCGCTAATTACTTACGTATCCATCAAGAAAAAGGCAGTAACTATAATAACTCGACCGTTCTCAGTACAGTTTTTTGTGTGATTTTTGGTCAAATTTTTACCGTAAATTCACTGAAAAAATCGATTTCCCAAAATCGGAAAATTTTTAAGTTTAGATTCGATTTACAGCTTTTGGCAGTTGACATTACCCCAAAAGTCCGTTAGGCGTCTCTACCAAAAAAAGCCGATCGCCGCGTTTAAAATATACAAAATTTAACCTAATGAAAAAAAAATTAATACTAAAGGATGTTGACGAATTGCATAAATTGAGATTAAGACTGTGCGATCGCGAACTAAAAATTTGATAATTGCTGTCTTGGAGGCATCGGGCGCTGATTCCCAGTTTCTGCGAAAGATATTGCGGGGGGCGCGCAGCCTGCACGCCCCGCAGGCGCGTACTTTCTAAGCGTCAATATCGAGCGCGCGCACTAAAAACGCCCATTCATCGGCCAATTCTTCAATGATTTTCGCAGTAGGTTTCCCAGCACCGTGTCCCGCTTTGGTTTCAATCCGAATCAACACCGGTTTTTCTCCCGCGTGACTTTCTTGCAAAGCCGAAGCAAACTTGAAACTGTGGGCGGGTACTACTCTGTCGTCGCGATCGGCAGTTGTAATCATCGTCGCCGGATAAGCCGTTCCCGGCTGGAGATTGTGCAGCGGAGAATAGCCGTAAATCGCGGGAAATTCCCCGGCATTTTCCGGCGAACCGTATTCCGAAGTCCAGGCCCAACCAATGGTAAATTTGTGGAATCGCAGCATATCCATAACGCCGACAGCAGGTAGCGCTGCGCCGAACAATTCCGGCCGCTGAATCATGCAGGCTCCTACTAATAAGCCGCCGTTGCTACCGCCTGCGATCGCCAATTTAGCCGGCTTGGTATACTTATTTTCGATCAACCATTCCGCAGCGCTAATAAAATCGTCAAACACGTTTTGTTTGTTCAACTTTGTCCCTGCTTGGTGCCATGCTTCGCCGTATTCGCCGCCGCCCCGCAAACAGGCTGTGACATAAACTCCGCCCATCTCCAACCACACGACTCTGCTAACCGAAAAACTCGGAGTTAGCGAGATGCCAAAACCGCCATAGCCGTAAAGGTAAGTCGGGTTATTGCCATCTAACTGCAAACCTTTTTTGTAAGTGATAAACATCGGTACTTCCGTGCCGTCTTTGCTCGGATAAAAGACTTGTTTGGTCTCGTAATCATCCGGGTTGAAATCTACCTTGGGCTGGCGGTATATTTTGCTTTCATCTGTCACCATATTGTAGCTGTAAATGGTGTTTGGCGAAGTGAAACTGGTGTAAGCGTAAAAAGTTTCGGTGTCGTGCCGCTTGCCGCCGAATCCTCCCGCCGAACCGATTCCGGGCAAGGCTATTTGTCGCGCAAAAGAGCCGTCTAAATTGAAGATTTTAATTTGGGTGTAGGCATCTTTCAGGTAGGAAGCGACAAATTGATTGTTGAGGATGCCGATGCCTTGGAGGGTTTCGGCTGCTTCGGGGATAATTTCTGTAAACCCCCCCTCAATCCCTCCCTTAGTAAGGGGGGGCGACGGGGGGGTTTCTGCGCCAGCTAGGGATGAGGGAGGAGGGTTGTTGGTGTCGATCGCAATTACGCGGCCCAGCGGTGCGTCCAAGTCAGTTTGAAACCAAAACAAAGGGCCTTCGTTGCCGATGAAGCTGTACTCTGCCTCGAATTCGTTAATCAGTTCGACAACGGTTGATTCCGGCGCAGTTAAATCCTTGTAGAAAATCAAGTTTTTCGTTTCAGTTCCCTGCCAAACTGATACAATTAGATATTTGCCATCTTCGGTGACGCCGCCGCTAAATCCCCATTCTTTTTGGTCTGGGCGATCGTAGATTAATACGTCTTCAGATTGAGCTGTACCGAGTTGGTGGTAAAACAGTTTTTGGTAATAATTAACGTCTTCGTGCTTGCTTTTTTCGTTGGGTTCATCGTAACGGCTGTAAAAAAAGCCTTTACCGTCATGAGTCCAAGATGCGCCTGAGAATTTGAGCCACTTTAAATGGTCGGATAAATCTTCGCCGGTTTCCACATCCCGGACTTTCCATTCCTGCCAGTCGGAACCGGAAGTTGACAAGCCGTAGGCCATGAATTTGCCGTCTTCGCTGATAGCTATGCCACCTAGTGCAACGGTTCCGTCTTCCGAGAGAGTGTTGGGGTCAATTAATACTTTGGGTTCGCCGTCGAGGGATGTTAATGTGTAGAGTACGGATTGATTTTGCAGGCCGTCATTCTTGTAGTAGAAATAGCGATCGCCCTCTTTGAAAGGTATGCCGTATTTCTCGTAATCCCAAAGCTGAGTCAGCCGGTTTTTGATTTTTTCCCGCGCCGGAATTTCGCGGAGGTAGCCGAAGGTGAGTGCGTTTTGAGCTTCCACCCAAGCTTGAGTTTCCGAGGATTCGGGGTCTTCCAGCCACCTGTAGGGGTCGGATACTTTGACGCCGTGGTAGTCGTCAGAAACGTCGATTTTGCGGGTTGCGGGGTAGCTTAAAGGTCGATCGAACTTAGCCATGATTTTTCACTCTGGGTAACTTTGCTTAGTTTAACTTTTTTGACAAATCAATTATAAACTCTTCCTCCTCTCTTCTCCTTCTTCCTTCGTTTCCTTAGCGTCTTCGCGGTTCGTTTCTCTTACTTTCCAATCAGCCATCACCCGTATTCAACTTAATCCAACTCTCTCCTTCCCTCCAAAGCGCGGGCCAAAGTCACCTCATCAGCATATTCCAAATCTCCCCCCATCGGCAAACCAAAAGCTATCCGCGTCACCCTGGTAAAAGGCTTTAATAAATGACCGATATAAAGAGTAGTAGTTTCGCCTTCCACACTGGGACTAATAGCAATAATTACTTCACTAATCTTTTGCTGGCTGACACGCCGGACTAATGGTTGAATATTCAATTGTTCCGGGCCAATTCCATCCATCGGCGAGATTACACCGCCGACAACGTGATATTTGCCGATGTATTCCCGCGTTTTTTCTAAAGCGATGACATCGCGGGATTCTGAGACTACACAAATTGTAGAACTATCGCGGTTGGTATTGCGGCAAATCTCGCAAACAGGTTCAGCAGATAAGTGAAAGCATACTTTACAGAAACCGACTTGCTTTTTGGCATCTATCAAAGATTGAGCTAAGGCTTGCACATCTTCTTCCGGTCTTTTTAAAATGTGTAAAGCGAGCCGCTGCGCACTTTTTGGACCGATTCCGGGCAAGCGCTGCAATTGTTCGATCAAACGGGCTAAGGGTCTAGTGTACATTAAACTCGGCGGTAAAAATATTGATTATTTTGGGGCGCAAGAAACGGCATTGCCGTGTCCTCCTTTTTACCCTCCACTAATTTTAGCTTTGTAGCCTAATTTTGTCAGAATTTCTAGCAGTTTTTGCTTGTGTTCGCCTTGAATTTCGATGTCATTTTCTTTGACAGTACCGCCTGTGCCGCATTGGGCTTTTAGCTGCTTTGCTAAATCTGCTAATGTTTCGGGTTTTCCTTGAAATCCGCTGATGACTGTAACTGTTTTGCCACCGCGTCCTTTTCGGGAGGCTTCTACTTTCAAAGTTTGTTGATTTGGGGGAACTTCCGGGGTTCCTCGTTCGAGAGCAGCCGAGTTGTCTGTGTTGCCAAATTCGGAGTAAACAACTCGTTTTGCCGATCGGTTATTGCTATCGGAGTTTTTGGGTTTTGATGTACTCATAGTAGTTTGGTGTTTCGGAATTTTCGGTGGGGTGGGGCCGGTTTATTTAGCTTGTCTGCAGGATTTTAAATTGGCAGGTTTACCCGCCCCAACGGCAATTGATTTTCTGATGGCTGAGGCAGCAGATTTTCCGGTTTCAATTGAATTATATCGTTTGCGGTTGTTTTTGGAAAATTTAATTTTAAGATACTGTTGAAGATAGTGAGTTGCCTGCTGAATGTACTTCTAATTATCCTATTATAGAAATGGGCGATCGAGTGTGATAAAATTATGGAAGTACAAGCCAGGGAAATTCGACGTTACACTACAGCAGAAGGTAAAGCGCCATTCACTGATTGGCTTGACTCCCTGCGCGATCGGAATGTTAGAGTTAGAATCAAGTCTAGGCTTGACCGAGTTGAGCAAGGTAATCTCGGAGATTTTAAGTCCGTGGGAGAAGGAGTTTTTGAACTCAGAATTAATTATGGCCCCGGCTACCGCGTCTACTTCGGACAAGTTGGTTTGACAATTGTGGTAATCCTCATAGCTGGGGATAAAAGCACCCAAGAACAAAATATTCAACAAGCTATAGAATACTGGAAAGATTATGAACAATGTGAAAATGCCTAGGAGTGATAGCTACCGCGAGTACCTCATTGAATCTCTGAAAGAGCCGGAAGAATCTGCTGGGTATCTTGAGGCTATCTTGGAAGAGAAAGATGCTGAACCTGAATTGCTCAGAAATGCAATTAGAAAGGTAATTGAGGCTCGAATCAGGATGAATGCTCTTTCGGATTCGGCTAAGCAGTATCATGAAAGGCTTGACAAAATGTTAACAGCAAGTTCTGGTTCGGAAATTTACTGTTTTGTAGAGTTGCTCGAAGCGTTGGGTTTTAAATTAGGCATTACTGTGGAAGATGGTGAGTTGGGCGCTGAGTCGGAATCGATGATTGAGGAATCAAATTTATCGCGGGAAACGGCTAATTTGTAGAGGTTTTAACCGCAGAGGGCGCAGAGGGCGCAGAGGAAGAGATGAGAGAGATTCTAATGTTACATGAGTTACGCATCGCGATCGAAGAAACCGGGTTTTTGACCAAATCTTTGAGTCATAACGAAGTATTCTGGTAAAAACCCGGTTTCTGACTACCTGTGGGTAATACCACAAAACGCGATCGCTGAAATTGACAACGGAAATATCATTGCTCGTTGGAACTTTTCGTCTTTTGAATCATCTCTTTTATTGTTTCGGTTTCGCCAATTTCATAAAGACAAACCAGACCATCCTCAATGGTAAAAATTTGATGCACTGTTGCATCCGCAAGCACATCGCCTTGCAAATTTTTGATGATTTGATGAACGGTGACAATGTTCCGATTGTTTTCGTCCGTCTCGAATTTTAACGTCTCAAGCTCCGGTTGAATATCCTTAAATTGATTAGTCCAATATTCGCGCACCGCATCGCGTCCATAAACGAAACCGCCTTCCACTCCGTTCGCCCATTTCACGTCCGGGCGCATCAACGAGATGATTGTTTCAATCTCGCGTTTGTTAAAAGCATCGTATAAATTTTGCAGAAACTGTTGATTTGAATTCATAATTGTTCACCATACATTACGAAGTTTGCATTCAATTAGTTTCCCCAAGGAGTGGGGAAATATTCATTATAGACCCCATACAGGACAATCTGTCCAGAGGCCATTTGCGAGGGGGTCGAAAATTGTTTTGACAAACAGCGCAAATTCACCAAAAAAAATAGCTCAAACCTTTGTCCAGCAATATATCGAGGGGGTCAAGGATCGAATCGACATCGATCGCGATTTGCGTACCCCCTCGCAAGATTACCCGATCGCCCTTACTCCCATCCACTAGATATAATAAAATCTGTCCCATTATCCCCGCAAAGTCCGTGACAGTCACACCCCTGCGTCTCACCACAGAAACCACAGAAACTACCGCCCAACGCCCCGACTCCCTCGGCAGATTTGGCAAATTCGGCGGCAAATACGTCCCCGAAACCCTGATGCCCGCTTTATTCGAGCTCGAAGCGGCTTTCCACAAATATCGCAGCGAACCGGAATTTCAACAGCAACTCCAACAATTACTCAAAGATTATGTCGGCCGCCCCAGCCCGCTGTATTTTGCCGAACGCCTCACCGAGCACTACGCTAAACCAGACGGAACCGGCCCGCAAATTTACCTCAAACGCGAAGATTTAAACCACACTGGAGCTCACAAAATTAACAACGCTTTGGCTCAAGCATTGCTCGCAAAACGCATGGGCAAAAAGCGGGTAATTGCTGAAACTGGTGCCGGCCAGCACGGCGTTGCTACCGCCACTGTTTGCGCTCGTTTCGGTATCGAATGCGTTGTCTACATGGGCGTTCACGACATGGAAAGACAGGCTTTAAATGTGTTTAGAATGCGCTTGATGGGAGCAGAAGTGCGGCCGGTGGCGGCTGGTACGGGAACGCTCAAAGATGCGACTTCTGAAGCGATTCGCGATTGGGTGACAAATGTCGAAACAACTCATTACATTCTCGGTTCCGTAGCAGGCCCCCATCCTTACCCGATGATGGTGCGCGATTTCCATGCAATTATCGGTGAAGAAACCCGCGCTCAGTGTCTTGAAAAATGGAACGGTTTGCCGGATATTTTATTAGCTTGCGTGGGCGGCGGTTCTAATGCTATGGGTCTGTTCCACGAGTTTGTTGGCGAAGAAACTGTCAGATTAATTGGTGTTGAAGCTGCGGGCGAAGGTGTGGAAACTGATAAACACGCTGCTACTTTGACTAAGGGAAGTGTGGGGGTTCTGCACGGGGCGATGAGTTATTTGCTGCAAGATAATGAAGGCCAAGTGATCGAGCCGCATTCGATTAGTGCGGGTTTGGATTATCCTGGTGTGGGGCCGGAACACAGTTATTTGAAGGATGCAGGCAGAGCTGAATATTATAGTGTTACTGATGCACAAGCTTTGGATGCTTTTCAACGGTTGTCGCAGTTGGAGGGGATTATTCCGGCTTTGGAAACTGCTCATGCGATCGCCTATTTGGAGACTCTTTGTCCGCAGTTGACCGGCAGTCCGCGTATTGTGCTCAACTGTTCTGGACGCGGTGACAAGGATGTGAATACTGTGGCGAAGGTTCTGAATATCTAGTCGAGCGGAATTTCGGGCGATCGCACTGTAGGAATGGGTAAGATTAGAACTCTTGCAAAAATATAATGCACCCCACCCCAACCCTCCCCGCGAGTTC
>JAUBOG010000260.1:0-9304 GCA_036700105.1 Microcoleus occultus BM001215583 | reverse complement strand
CCTTAATAAGGGGGGACTCGCGGGGGGTGAATTTGACGAGAGCAAGAGGTCTAATAAACTTGTAAGGTGCGTCAGTCAGCGAATCTTAAAAATTTGCCTGTATTATTACTGACGCACCCTACTACCAGTGATAGAGTTGAACCAGCGTTCAAATCGATCGCCCAAAGCTCCTAAAGAATATTCTACCTCTGCTTGTCGCCGGCAAGCGCTGCGGTCAATTCGGTCAATGCGCTCGATCGCGCCCACCAAACCATTTACGCTGTCAGGTTCCACTAAAAAGCCCGTCAGCCCGTCTCGCACAATTTCGGCCGGCCCCCCGCGCGCGTAGGAAATCACGGGTACACCGCACGCTAAAGCCTCGATCGCCACATTTCCGAAAGCTTCCACCCAACGCGGCGTCATCAACAAAGCTCGGCACTCTCGGACTTGCTTCTGCATTTCGATTGTGGTCAAAAACCCTAAATATTCTACCGGAGCATCCGGGCAATCGGCACAAATTTTTTGCCAGTAATCCTCATCCTGCATTTTGCCCATAATTTTCAGGGGAATGCCTGTAATTTTCGCAGCCGCCACAGCATCTTCTAAGCCTTTTTCCGGGGCGATGCGGCCCAGCCAAGTTAATTTGGGTTTTGGTTGGCTGCAAAATTCGTACAGCGATAAATCGATGCCGCTTCCCAACAACTGACACTCGCCGGCAAAGGCAAAGGTTTCGGCTTGGGAAACGGTGTAAACTCCGATCGTACCGGGAAATTGGACGGCGATTTGTCCGGCGATGCGATCGAGGGATGCAGAAAGCGATCCCATACTGATAAAATGGGCGATCGGAGTTCTAAAAAATGGCGTCAAATAAAACGGCAGCCAATCGTAGGCAAAGTTAACGATCGCATCCCATTCATCCTCAACTTGGCGAGCATATTCCCACATATTTGCCAGCACAGCATCGGCCGGCATCACAATAGAAGCATTGTAATCTTGTGTTTGCGCAGTTACTTGCAAATCCCCCGTTATTTCGATTACTGGAATTGATTCTAAGACTGAACCTGCGGGTGCTACAACAGCTATTTTATGACCTCGGCGGTGCAATTCTAGAGCAATATTGAACACTGTAAGTTCGACTCCGCCGCCCAACCCCGAACCGAGTTGCCCGACCGAAGTTGATAGAAATAATAGTTTTAATTTGCGATCGGTCATTTGTTACTTGTTACTTGTTACTTGTTATTGGTGAAGAATCACTCCTGACTCCTGACTCCGGGTGCATCTGGTATTTTTTAAGGGCGAAGCATTTCGGCCTGCAATTTATTAGTGACAACCAGAGATTTACTGCCGAAATGCTTCGCCCCTACGAGTATATTTGCCAAAATGGGATGTTCCCCTGACTGCTGACTGCTAACTAATGACTAATGACTGCTGACTGCTGACTAATCATCCCTCCCCGAACGCGGATTGATCCGGTTCAACTGATTGATTGCCCAGCGAGCGGTCTCCTTAACTTCTGCATCGGGATCGTCCGCAGCACGGTGCAGCAAGTGACTGATTTGATTCACCAATTCGTAAACTCGCGTCAAGTCGCGAATCGCATTTTTTCGCACTTCGGGGTTTTCATTTTGCAGCGAAATTGACCAGGCATTATTCATCGGTTTGAGCGTGCGGATGCCAATTTCTGAGAGACTTGCCAAAATTAAACTGTACTGCTTGGAGTCGGAATTTGCTAGCAAATAGAGCAACGGTTCAACTGCTCTAGAATCTCCCTGCTGGCCGAGTTCCCAAATTGCTCTGCAGCGCAGAGTCGGATTTAGATGCTGCAAATCTTCGATCAGTTCTTCAATGATATCAGGTTTAGGTATATCAGTTTCAGGCAATGAAATCTCTTTCTTTCTACTCGAAGAAAGCGAATCGCCTCGGTTAGTTATTTCGGGAACGTTGAAACCCGTGTCGCTGTAGCCGTTGGTGTGAGTTTCCAAGGGTACTGCGTCGGAATTAATTCGATCGCCCTCAACTGCTGCATCCGAGGATTCTGGTGTCCCCGATTCCCGGATCGTCGGCGGTGGAGGCCGATCGTTGTTGTCGAGACTGTAGCCCTTTGGGAAATCTAAAGGGTAGGGCAATGCTGGCGGCAGTCTTTGCCCCCCAAAAGCACCCTCTTCCTGTCCGTTTTCCTGCAAGTTTCTCTGAGAATTGAGATTGGTGAATGAAGAGTTTCTTTGGTTTTGGCGAGCGCCTCTTCCCCGTCTTCGCTTAGAATGATTTGACTCATCGCTGCTAACTAATTTGAGCATAATAAATACTGCCGCTGCCGTAACGACAACTGCTGCCAAACCCAACATTAACAACCCCCGCTGGTGAGACAAATTGATGATTATATTAGAGAGCGATTTCGGGACTTTAGAAATGGATTTTGGCGTTTTGGACGGCTTAGATTTGTTTTTATCCGGGGCAGGAGAGGGTTTTTGAGGATTGGAGTCCTGGCGATCGTCCGGGGCAGAGTCCGCCTGAGCAATTTCTGGAGAAACAGCCCCGTACGACGCATTGATCGTCAGTTGCCTTCCCTCCGCACTTGGAATGAAGGCAGCGCCCAGATAGGCAATGCAGGTCAATAAACATAAAGTGGAGCGGTAGTGCGCCATAAGACTCAATCGGGGTTTTGAGAGGCAACGCCGCGTGACGAGCTTTAGTGTAACCTTGAGTTAGCTCGATCCTAGCTGCTATGCGCCCAACTAACTCACAAATAGCACCAGACTAGCGAAAAATTCTAGTTTGAGGTGGCAGCGCTGCGGATCTAAATCACACAATTGCTTCATTATCGGCGGCGGCGGGTTGGGCTGCGGCATCCAGAAAATTAATTGCAGCTCGCCGTTTCAGGCGCTGCGCGTACCTCTAGCTCGACGGCTTCGTGCATCCGGGCCGTTTCGCTGGCGGCTGTTGGTTGCCGCAGATGGTTCACTCAAGGCGTCCTATCAACAAAAGTTTAACTGTTTCCTCGCGGAGCCGATCGATCGCTTTTGCCTAAATCTTAGCCGGGGGCGGACAAGGCAGATTTGCCGCAGAAACGAGAAACCGAGTTTTTTCCTTTTATTTTTGGCGGGTTCGCCGAATATTTTCATGATGTTTATGTTTAGGCACTTACTCAAGTTAAATCGATCGCCAATTCATCCTGTGCCGCCAAAATTGAGATAAGATCGAGCTGAATTTTTAGTGTGAGAGTAGAGGCGTTTGTGAGCCAACAAGATATCTTAAATTTAGCAAAAGAAGGCGATGCCAGGGCGATCGCATTTCTGATCGGCCAAGCACTCCAAAGCTTCGGCGTCACGGCTAAAGCCACCAGCGAAAATAACACCCTGCACCTGCTGCTCGAATCAGAACAATTGCCCGCACAAGAAGCCTGTCTCCGAGTCGCCATCAAAGGATTGCAGCGCCTGCAACCAAACAAAATTTACTCCGTGACACTTTACGGGCGGCGCGGCGGCGAGCAATTACCCGCTTGGACTCAGACAGTAGAATTAAAAAAACCCTTGACTTGTGCACCCGCCAGTGCACCAGTTCCCGTAAGTGTAGGAGTTGCCGCCGCAGTCACCGCTGCCCCAATTCCTGTGGCTTTGCCAAAGCTAGAAACAACTCAAAATTTCACAGCAAAGCCCGATCGAATACCAGAAAAATCCCCGCCCCCACCCCCGAAAATCTCAACTCCCAAACCCGCAAAACCGCGCCAGCAACAGCCATCGCCCCCGCCAGAGTTAGCCGGCGCTAAAACTAAAAAATCTTGGCTGTCAGTTGGTACTCTAAGTCTGATTTTCGTGCCGCTATCCGGCTTTGTTCTGGGTTCTCAACTTTACAAATCCCCAAACACCGCTGCCACAAACCCTCTAACCTCAAAGCCAGCGCTGCAAAAAGCGAACTCGCCCGCCCCAGCACCAGCACCCGCAGCCAAACCCCAACCAGCTCCAAAATCCCCCTCCCAGGCTGCACGAACACCTGTCAATCTACCAGCAACCGTCAGCATCAAAGCAGTTGGCGACATCATCCCCGGCACCAATTTTCCCTACAACAAACTGCCGGAAAACAAGGAGCTTTTATTTAAGTCAGTCAAACCGTACCTGCAAGGCTCTGATATTCTGTTTGGCAATTTTGAAAGCACGATGACCGATTATCCCTACAGTTCCAAAGCAGGCGGCGGAGGAATGCTGTTTGCCTTTCGGACGCCTCCGAGTTATGCCAAACTTTTGCAAGATGCCGGTTTTGATATTTTGAGTGTTGCCAACAACCATTCTTACGATTTTCACGAGCAGGGATTTAAGGACACGATTAAAAACATTGACACCAACGGCATGAAAGCTGTTGGCAAAAGAGATCAAATTGTCTACAAAAATGTCAAAGGCGTGAACTTTGCTTTTATCGGCTTCAGCAACTACGGCGAAGTTCACAATTCCTTGCTGGAACTGAAAGCGGGGGCAGAAGTTGTCAAAAAAGCCAAGCAAAAAGCTGATATTGTAGTGATATCAGTTCATGCTGGAGCTGAAGGAACTGGAGCGATTAATGTGAGAAATAAAACCGAATTCTTTTACGGAGAAAACCGGGGAAATATGGTTTTGTTTTCGCGGACGATGATTGATGCGGGAGCGGATTTGATTTTGGGACACGGGCCCCACGTGATGAGAGCTTTGGAACTTTACAAGGGGAAATTAATTGCCTATTCCCTGGGTAATTTTATGGGATACCGCACCCTCTCGACGGCAGGAGAACTCGGTAAATCTCTGATTTTAGATGTGAGAATGACTCCGCAAGGGGATTTTGTTTCTGGTAAGATTATCCCAGTGCAACTTAATAGCCGGGGCATCCCGTTTATTGATGACGATTTTCGGAGTGTGGGGTTGATGCGCAGTTTGACAAGAAGCGATTTTCCCAAAACTGATTTGACTATTGATGACAAGGGACAAATTTTGAAAAAGAGTAAGTAGTCATTGGGCCTTTATAGCATTGGTAACAAATAACCAATAATCAATAACCAATATTGGACTTACGCACCAACTCTACTTGTAGGGTGCGCACTGCGCACCTTACCACTTGGTAACAAATAACCTTTACTTGTAGGGTGCGCACTGCGCACCTTACCTGTGTTTGGGCCCAACCTACTGCTTGTAGGGTGCGCACTGCGCACCTTACCACTTGGTAACCAATAACTACTGCTTGTAGGGTGCGCACTGCGCACCTTACCACTTGGTAACAAATAACCAATTCCCCATTAGCAATAATTAGTCATAAATCATTGCTTTCAAAGCTTCTTTCATTTCCTCTACCGTTGTCGTCGCCGTACCGAATTGACGCACGACAATGCTAGCCGCTAAATTGCCCAAAACTGCCGCTTCCCAACCGGATGCACCGACGCACAAAGCTAAAGTCATTGCTGCTACGACTGTATCTCCAGCACCGGTTACATCGAAGACATCAGTCTTGTTAAAAGGGGGAATATCCCAACGTTGAATGGCAAATTCCCCTTGTTCGCAAGTGAATGTTGGAGGGGGTGAATTTTTGATATCTTGCCCGATCGCTCTTTCAAACAAACTCATCCCTTCTTCGCCGCGAGTAATCAGAATTTTTTGAGCTTGAGTTAAGTTCAACAAATCGCGTCCTGCTTGCATTAAAGTTTGAGGATTTTTGATAGGATATCCGACTGCTTGCTCGGCTTCTGGCAAGTTCGGAGTAAACAGCATTGCTCCAGAATACCGCTGCAAATCTGTTTGAGCGTCTACAATGGTTTTGCCGGGAACCACTGCCGATCCGATCGCCAAACGAGTCAAAACTCCGTCGCCGTAGTCAGAACAAACCACAGCATCGACTGTCGGAATTTGCTGCCGGATGTAGTCTGCTAATTGTAACTGCAAGTCTAAATCCGGCAACTCGTCCGATTTGCGATCGACTCGGACAATTTGCTGAGTCACCGACTGCCGCGCGTGCCCGGAAATGCGAGTTTTAGTGACAGTTGGACGCTGCAAATCGATTAAAATGCCAGCCGTATCAATTCCCGCCGCCTCAAAAATACCGCACAAAGCCTTTCCCTGGTCGTCTTTTCCCACCAAACCAGCAACTTTTACTTTGCCTCCCAGTTTGGCCAAATTGTAGACAGCATTTGCGCCACCTCCGGGCAGTTGCCGAGTATTTTCGTAGCGCAAAATCAACACAGGTGCTTCGCGGGAAATTCGCTCTACTTGTCCGGTAAGAAACTCGTCCAAGGTCAAATCTCCGATCGCCAATACCTGCGCTCGATCGAAGCAGTCTAATCTTTTCAATAATTGCTCAGTTGAGGCACGGAGTTGAGGCAAAAAATTGGAATAGTCGTTAGTCATTAACCAAAAAAATGAGGCTGAGGAGTTGATTGTTGAGCTTGGCACGAGCGGGAATTAAAAATCCTCATATAAATTAATAATTAATTTCCTCCCTGATTTGATTTTTAACTTTTAATTGATGTTCTCCCTGGAATTTGGAGAAATTAGTTGCAGGGTGTTGGCGGTCGCACACGCTCAACAAATTTGGCAAAAAAATGCGCTTGCAAACGGACTCATTGAGGCTCGATAGAAAGTTGCACGGTGTGGAAGTTTCCTTCTAGATAAGTGCCTTCTACCGAAAGCAGAATTATTTCAATTTCTGCTTGATGATCGTAATCACCTGGCTCATTTGTTTTTTGAGTGCATCAATTTCCGCTTGCATTTTCGCCATTTTCAGAGTCATCGCCTGAATTTCGGCAGCGCCCGCGCCGGAGCCTGGAGCAGCAGCAGCGGCGGCCGGGGCTTCGGGTACTGGTTTCTTTTTCGCCAGTACCATCGCCGATTTGATCGCCTCGGTTAGCTGCTTTTTTTCAAACGGCTTGGCGATGAATGCAAAAAAATGCTTCTCGAAGGGTTTCGGAATTTTCTCCATTACCTCTTCTTCGCGGCCGGACATGATCACCAAAGGTATCTTGGAAAGTTCGGGATGGGCCTGCACTTTTTGATACACTTCCCAACCGCTGACTTTGGGCAGTAGGAAATCTAACATAATTAGATTCGGTCGAGCTTGACGGATCAGTTTGAGTCCCTCTTCCCCGTCTTTTGCTTCTAGAACTTCAAAGTTACCTTGAGGTAACATCTCTCGGACTCGGACGCGGATGACTTTACTGTCATCGATTACCAAGATTTTTTGACCAGCCACGACTGACTCCTTCAGTAATGAGTGTTGACACTCAAGCGGGCTAGGGCCGCGCTCGATTCTTGAATCGATCGGAAACCAATCTTCAAAGGCATTGTCAAGGTGCCTCTAGACGCTCAAAACAAATATCTTTCGATACTGCAATCGCGCTTACGTTATCCTTTTCAAATGCTTTCTGGGTCTATCACTTTCGCCAGTTCGGTACGCTCCCCATCCTGCTGTTATTTGCTCTTTTTGTTTGACGCCTCAGTGCGCGTACTAAGTAGCCGGAATTTCTCCGTACAAGTAGGATGGTTCGTCGCGCAGACAGATTGGCTCCCCTCGCCTTTAGATTATAGATCACAGACCGCGGAGACTTTAGTCCCCCGAGTTGCTTTGTTTTCAGGACTGAAGTCTCTGAGTTTACCGCTTCTCATGTGGTCTGATGATTTGCAACCTTTAGTATATCTCTAACAGAATTCTACCCAGAATTTTGGACTGGTTTAGTTTTGCTGCACCGGAGGCGCAATTGTGATTTTGGGCGGTAATGCTACAAGTTCAGCGACTTTGATTTCGGATACGATCGAATATATTAACTCGATCGCCACTGATTTTATGCCGCCCAAAATTCCTCAAACTCATACTGTAAAACCAACTGCCGCCCAAATGCGGAGTGAAATCGAGGCGATGCCAGAGTGGTTGCGCCGCCCCATTGGCACTGCTGGCGAACTTTCCCAAGTCCAAAAAATCATTAAACAGCGGCAAATTCACACGATTTGCGAGGAGGGCAGATGTCCCAACCGGGGCGAGTGCTACGCCCAAAAAACGGCGACTTTTTTGTTGATGGGCCCGACTTGCACCCGCGCTTGTGCTTTTTGTCAAGTAGATAAAGGTCATTCTCCAATGCCCCTAGACCCGGAGGAACCGCAAAAGGTGGCCCAGGCTGTGCAGTTGTTGGGTTTGCGCTATGCGGTGCTGACTTCGGTGGCGAGGGACGATTTGCCGGATGGGGGCGCGGCTTGGTTTGCCAGGACGATCGCCCAAATCCGCTTGCTTAACCCGGATACTGAAGTTGAGGTACTGACGCCGGATTTTTGGGGGGGAACGGGTAGGAGTTCAGAGGTGGAGAATTGCAACCTCGATGAGTTGCAGCGAGAGCGGATTCGCACGGTGGTGGAGGCTGAACCGGCTTGTTACAACCACAATATTGAGACGGTGCGCCGGTTGCAAGGGCCTGTGCGCCGGGGCGCCAAGTACGATCGCTCGATCGACGTTCTGCGGATTGTCAAGCAATTTGACCCCACTATTCCCACCAAATCCGGTTTGATGTTGGGGCACGGGGAAACGGAAGCCGAGGTAATCGAAGCGATGGCCGATTTGCGGGATGCCAAGTGCGATCGGCTCACCCTCGGTCAATACATGAGACCATCTCTAGAACACCTCCCAGTGCGCAAATACTGGACTCCCGCAGAATTTGACCGTTTTGGGTCGATCGCCCGCGAGATGGGGTTTGAGCGCGTGCGATCGGGGCCTCTCGTCCGCAGTTCCTACCACGCCGGAGAGAGCGATTAAAATCAATCAAAATTCAACTCGGTATAAACTCCTAGTTACAAAAAATAACACTCTGAGAGTGTGCCAATGTGCGACGCTCTCTGCTATTTGTGAAGAGAGTGACATTATGAATTAGGAGCTTTACCTATGGCTGAGATAGCGAAAAACCAATTAAAATCCGACTCCGTGATGAAAACGGGCAAATTCCCTTACACCTTTCGCGCCGGCTGGTTTCTGTTGCTGTTAGGTATCAACTTTGTGGTTGCAGCCTATTATTTCCATATCATTGAATAGTCCTGCAACTTGACTGTTAACAGACCCTGCTGTTCTCGACCTCAACGTCGGAGAATGGGAGAGGGGAGAGTGGGAGATAGGGAGATAGGGGGAGAGTGGGAGAGTTTTGAGTTTTGAGTGGGGGAGAATATGACTTCATCCTTCTAACTAATGACTGCTGACTTATTCCCTCTTCCCTCTTCCTTATTCCCTCTTCCCTCTTGTTCCCTCTTCCTTCTGACTAATGACTAATGACTAATGACTAATGACTAATAGAACTCTTGCAAAAATATAATGCACCCCACCCCAACCCTCCCCGCGAGTT
>JAUBOG010000025.1:0-26503 GCA_036700105.1 Microcoleus occultus BM001215583 | reverse complement strand
TACCAATTTTAAACGAAATAACAGTATTCTTATTCCCCCCGCAAAGCAGCGGGGGCGCCGGGGGGGGTCAAAGAGTGTTGCATGACTTTAGAGAAATGGTATTGCAGCGTATTCCAGGTTTGTGAAGTGTAGGGAGCTCGATCGCGCTATGATGAGAATTGTTATCATTCGCAAATTCGCAATTCTCATGCAAGCGAACTCAGAAGCCGCGCCGCCCCAACTTGATTTAGCTTCGATCGGCGCTGGGCCCCACGCCCTGACTCTCATAGCACATATTTTGAAAAAACGCAACAGCCTCCGGGATAAATTTTTAGCATTCGATCCGAGCGGCGAATGGCTGAGTCAGTGGCGGAGGCAATTTGCAGGATTAGAAATTGGGCATTTGCGATCGCCCGCAGTCCACCACCCAGATCCCAACCCTTACGAATTGCGGAGGTTTGCCGAAAATCGCTCCTCGGAATTGTTTCCCCCCTACGATTTGCCCGGAAGTCGGTTATTTGAGGAATTCTGTGCTGATACAGTTAAAAAGTGGCAATTGGGCGATCGAGTTTTCAAAGCAAAAGTAACCCGCATTCAGCCGAAATCCGGCCGTTTCCGCCTGTGGTTTGAAGACGGAAAAAGTGCGATCGCCCGCCGAGTAATTGTCGCCGCCGGCGGTGGAAAACCGCATTTGCCAGCGTGGGCAAATCAAATCCAAACACAGCATCCCGCTGAAAGAATTCGCCACTCCCATCAAGTAGATTTGCGAAATTTGCAATTGCCAGGAGAACAAATATTAATTGTCGGCGGCGGACTCACCAGCGGACATTTAGCAGTAGGAGCAATTGCCAGAGGAGCAAAAGTTTTGTTAATGACGAGGCGCTATTTCCAAGAAAAACTATTTGATGCCGAACCCGGTTGGCTGGGGCCAAAATACCTCAAAGGATTCGAGGCCGAACCGGATTGTCTGAAGCGTTGGGAAAGTATTCAACAAGCTCGCAACGGCGGCTCGATGACACCGGAAATTATGACACAGTTGCGCCGGCTTTCCCGCAGCGCACAACTGACTTTTCACGAACAGTGCGAAGTTGTTGCCGTTCGGTGGGAAAATAACAGGTGGACTGTGGATTGCAGCGGTGGAGAGACGTTATTTGCCGATCGAATTTGGCTAGCAACCGGCACTAAACTAGACATTGCAGCCGAGCCTTTGTTCAAAGAAATGCTAGAAACGCATCCCATTGAAATAGTAAAAGGTTTGCCAGTGTTAGACCAACACCTGCGCTGGCCCGGATGCGAATTGTTTTTGACCGGCGGTTTAGCAGCGCTGCAAGTTGGCCCTGTCGCCCGAAACCTTTCGGGGGCGAGAATGGCCTGCGATCGCATTGTACCGGCGATCGTCAAATCCAGCGTTGCACTCTCGCCAGCCATAATTAGTCAGCAGTCATTAGTCAGCAGTCATTAGTCATCAGTTATTTACAAGTAATATCAAATCTGTTAGCATCGGAATTATTCACCTTTCTCTTCTCTCCCTCTGCGTTCTCTGCGTTCTCTGCGGTTAAATAATTCCGATTTCACCGGATTTGATATTACTTTTCAACTTAGCCGGAACCCTACCCATTTAAAAAATTCCTACTTACAAACTTTCGTATTGGGTTTAGTTCAAACGGCAAAACAACCGATTACGACTGTTGCTAATGACTGATGACTCCTTATGACTATTGCAACTTAACCGCAGCCCGCTGAATTGGCAGAACTTCATCCAAAGTCAATTCGCGATCGGCTGTCAGGTGGCTGGAACAGCAAATCGTGCTGAAATAAAGAGGACGACCCGCAACTTGAGAAAAATGCTGTTCCAAAAGTAGCCGAGAAGTGATGTCGCCCAACAGTTCAGAAATATCTTTTGTCAACTGTTCGGTATCGTCGCGGTGAGTAATTCTGAACTCAAAAGCCGTTTTGCCGTTAGCGCAGCCCTCGGAGAGGATCGACCTTTTAATTTCCGAATCAAACTCATCCTCTTGGCCGGCAACAAAAGCCAAAGCCTGATGTGTTAAAAAATTCCAAGCTTCCGGAAAAATCTCGCGAATCTTTTCCAGGGGATTTCCGGTTTCGTAAACCAAAGTAGCAGTTTTGCAATCCATGAATCTGACCTCGGGTAGTAGTAGTGTATCTCGACTCTATTTCAAGTTTTGATATTGGTTATCATACCCATAATCAACCACTAAATCAACAGCTTTGAATCAAAATAGACTTCCCAATGTCCTATGCGCTATGACCAATGCGCTCTAACCAATTCCCAAAACTATCTATTCCAATACCTGCGCCAGTGAAACAAATTCTCCCGCAAATTCTGCATCAAAGTATTGCGGCGTAAGCGCTGCGATTCCCAAACAGCAGCAGTTTGACCGCTAATTGCCGAAAAACTCGACCAAATATAAGGAAGTTCGGCGATCGCCTCAACCTTCATCCCGCGACGCACAGCCAAGGCGATCGCGTGAATCAACTCAGCAGCTTGCGGGCCCACAATACTCGCTCCCAAAATCTCCCCGTTGCGGCGCCCGACAATCTTGCAAAAACCAGTTGTCTCCCCGCACATTTGAGCTCTTTCAATATGCTTAAAATATTCCCGACAAACAATGATATCGTCTCCAAAACGGCGTCTTGCTTGCGCTTCAGTCAAACCAACCCTCGCCAACTGCGGGTCAGAAAAAATCGCCCAAGGAATCCCGCGATAATCTATTTGAAACAGCGGCAAAAACAAAGCATTTTTCACAGCAACCGCAGCTTCGCAATTAGCGATGTGAGGGAACGAATAACCTCCAGCCACATCGCCGATCGCGTAAATGCGAGAATTAGTTGTTTGCAGCTTGTCATTTAAAATCAACCGTCGATTGTTGAATTTAACCCCAACCGCTTCGAGATTGAACGCTCCAAAATTATGCCGGCGGCCCGAGGCTAAAAAAATCTGCTCAGCTTCGATCGCCGCAGGCCCAGCTTGAATCCACTTTTTACCCTCAATCACCCGAGCTTGAGTCACCTCAGTACCAGTCAAAACCCGCACTCCTTCGGCTTCCAGTGCAGCTTGCACCAAGCCGGCAGCCTCTGGGTCTTCTTTCGCCAAAATGTGCGAACCCTTCACCGCAAGCGTCACAGCCACCCCTAATCGAGCCAATGTTTGAGCCGCTTCAACACCGCTGGGATCGCCGCCGATGACAGCCAAACTATCAGGTAACTGCGGAAGTTTTGCCAATTGGGCGACAGTTTCGGAAGTAAAAAAGCCAGCAGCAGAAAGTCCTTCAATATTGGGAACCGCCGGCAAAGTCGGACAAGCCAGCAAATAAGAAAGCGATCGCAATTTTCGATCGCCCGCCACAAAAGCCAAATCCCGCTTCCCAACAAACTCGCCATCGCCAAAAACCACATCGACACCGCGAGCAGCCAAAACGCCGAGAGAATCAATTTCTGACAAATTAGCAACAACACCCTCGGCCCATTTGAGCACCCCGTCAAACCGCAATTCGACCGGCATTTTGGAATTAGCCGCATCCCAACGAACTCCGAACTGCTGGCGCCGGATCTGCTGCGAAAAACGAGCAGCCTCGCTCAAAATTTGGCTGTATCTCAAACCAAGCTCGATCGACTCTTTCTCGTGAACCGGCAAATCTTGCGAATTACTTAGCGGTTCCACCAAAGCAACGCGAGCCGGGAAATTAGTTGCAGTCAAAGCAGCATAGCGTCCGGCCGGAGTTCCACCAATAATCACTAAATCATAATCAAGCATAAATTAAGAAGTCATTAGTCAGTAGTCAGTAGTTATTAGTCAGTAGTCAGTAGTCATTAGTCATTAGTTTAGGACGATCGGCGCCCGGGGTCAGAAACCCGGTTTCTTCCTAGATATTTCGCTGCAAAACCCAAGATTTATCAGAGAAACCCGGTTTCTTGGGTAAGTGCGATCGAACGACCAATAAAATCGGTTTGTCAGCGGACAACGGACAACTGCAAACGGACTACTGACTAATGACTACTGACTGATGACTTCTTTAAGTCCAGCAATCAGCCGCAGATTGTCCGCCCGCGAGCGCACGGCTACTCGGAAAAACCGATCGCCCAACTCAGGAAAACTCAAACAATCTCGAATCAAAATCCGGTGACGTTCCAAAAGACTTTGTTGAATCAAAGAAACCGAAACCGACGACTCAACCAACAAAAAATTAGCCGCACCGGGAAAAGGTCGCAATCCCGGCAGATCGGCCAAACCCTCAAACAGCTCTCGGCGAGCCACAGGCAGCCAATCCCAGGTTTGCCGCTCAAAAGCAGAATCTCGCACCGCAGCAGCAGCAGCAGCCGCCGCCAAAGCATTCACAGGCCAAGGATCGCGCCGCAACTGCCAGCGGCCGAGGATATCGGGATGACCGATCGCACAGCCCATCCGCAGTCCCGGCAGAGAATAGAATTTCGTGAGCGATCGTAAAATCACCAAATTCGGAAATTCTTCAACAGCAGCGATCGAACTTTCCTGCTCAGACGGCGGTAGAAAGTCCATAAAAGCCTCATCCACCACCACCATAGGCAACTGCTCCAAATAAGGCCGTATCGCCTCCCTGCCGAACAGCAAACCCGTAGGATTGTGCGGGTTGTTCAGCAGCAAACCCCGTGTTGAGGCATCAAGCAGAGGAACCGGGAGAGACAAAGCAGGGGAGACAAAGGAACGGTTAGAAACCGACAAATCATCCGTTACTAATCCGTTTCCAGTTCCAGCGTCCAACGATTTCAGATCCAAAGGACAATCCAGCACCCGCGCGCCGAAAGCCAAAAGAGCCCGCGAGTAATCGCCAAAAGCCGGAGTAACCAAATAAGTCGCATCCAGCTTCGACAAATCAAGAGCCGCCCAAGTCAACAATTCCGCCGAACCGTTCCCCGGCAAAATCCAATCCGGGTCAACATTCAAAGCCTCACCCAAAGCAGCCCTCAGCTCTCCATAATCCGGGTCTGGGTAAGCTGTCAGACTGCTCAGGTGAGCTTGAATCGCATCTAGAGCCGACCCAGGAGGGCCCAAAGGACTGATACTCGCAGAAAAATCGAGAATAGCAGAGGCAGGGCAGCCGGCCAGTGCGGCTGCCCAAGCTAAGTTCCCCCCGTGTACAGGTCTAGTCAAGACTCAGTTCACCTATTCTTTGGGTTCTTTCGGCGGTGCAACTCTGTCCTTGAACAACTTCCCTGCGGAAAATGCAGGAACTCTTGTTGCCGGGATTTCCATCTTGTCACCGGTTTTGGGATTGCGACCCTCCCGGGCCTTGCGTTCCCGCGACTCAAACGAGCCAAAACCAACCAGCGTCACTTTGTCGCCTTCGGAGACAGCTTCCATGATTGCTTCGAGGGCTGCACTCAAAACGGCATCTGCCTGTTTTTTCGTAACACTAGCCTTTTCAGCCACTGCATCAACCAATTCACCTTTATTCATTGCACACTCCTTCTGGGTTTGCAAAACACGTTACACAGAATCCGTTCAACTATTAGCTGCGAGTTATCAACTGCATGGGAGTTTCGATTTGGAGCTTTGGGTAGTTCCCTACTGCTCCAGCTCGCTTCTCCAATTTCAGAACTCCTGCTGAATACTAATTACCCAAGGATAATTGGTCAGAAAAGGAATTTTTGTTTCTAACTGCTGAAAACCCCACAGCATCTAATTTTCACTGCATTATTCTAAAGTCTTGCCGACCCTTATGGATCGGTGGAACCTTTAATTTATATGGATTTAGACATTTTTTTGAATTAATACCCAAAATTAGGTAAAAAAAAACCACCTCAGAGAGCAGATTTCTCGCCTCCGTGGATTTGAAATGAGGGAAAAAGGAAAAACAGAAGGAATAAAATGTCATTTGTCAAGAGTCAAAGTGATTTTTTTTCCTTTGTCCTTTGTCCTTCTAGGTCAAAAAGTCACACAGGACTTACGCAAAAAATGGTCTACTCCGCTATTGGTAGTGGTAAGGTGCGCAATGCGCACCCTACATAGGTTGGTTATGCGTCCAGGACTGTCAGAAATAAAAAGAATAAACTTTGAATTGTCAAGAGCAAAAGTAAATTTCTTCCCTCTTGCTACTGACTAATGACTACTGACTGCTGACTAATGACTTCTTCTACTGCCTCGGTTGGACGGGCTGACTCCGCTGCAGCAGTTGGCGGGCGTCGGGACTGATGTTGTTTTGATAGCCAAAGTTCGATCGATCGCTATCATCCAAAATCTGCGGCGTCAGCAATACAATCAACTCCGCCCGCTGGTTGGTCTTATTAGTCCGCCTGAACAGCGAACCGATAATCGGCAAATCTCCCAAAATCGGAATCTTGTTCGCTGTAATCCGTTCTTCGTCCCGGATAATTCCCGACACGATCAAAGTCTGACCGTCCCGGAGGCGAATTAGCCCCGATTGTAAAGACCGCTCGCCCAGCAGCGTAATAGTATTGGTGTTCCCGCCAGTCGAAAGATCGACAGGATTGCCGCTTGGTGTCCTGATAATCGGGTTCACCCGCAGAGAGACAAAACCGTTATCGTCAACCCGATCGATCGCCACCCCCAACTGCAAACCGGCCCTGTCTTTGACGGCCGTCGTTGTGGTGGTACTTGTATTTCCGGTGCTCTGGGTTTGCTGCGTGATGTTAGCAATCACCTCATCGGTGATATTTACATTCGCCGTTTCGCCTTCTTGAACCACCAGAGTCGGATCTGTGAGAATTTTGGCATTGTTGCTGGTAATAGTTGCCCGCAACGCAGACAAAAACCTCGTCGGATACTGCAACAGCGGGAACAAGGCGAAATCTGCCCTTCCCAAAGAGGTCAGCGCTCCAGTGGTTAAGTCTCTCTGAAATATGTCGTAATTGCTAACCCCAACTCGCGTCGGGTCATTAGTAATTCCGGCTGTCGGCTGCACGAACAAACCGCCACCGGGAGCTGTCAGTGGCACGTTAATTAAATTGCCCCTTGGATCGTAGAAAAGATTCCCCGGGCTGGCTAAGGGGTTATTGACGATCGGCGGACTTGATCGGTTTGCGTTGTTGACATCAGCTTCGGTAGCCGGTCTCAAGCCACCAAAATTGAGACTTGCCACCCCACCTTCATTGACGAAGAAATTGTTATTAATTCCGAAAGAGAAACTGCTGTTAGCTTCGTTGTTTCCAGCCAAGTTGATATCGATCACCTTGACGTTGACAGCCACTTGACGGCGGCGCAAATCTAGCTGCGTCAAGAAAGCTACGGCGATATCTACCTTGCGCGGGTCTCCCACCAAAGTGATCGAATTGAGCCGAGAATCGGCGAGCACCGACAGTCCCCTCAACAACAGCGGCCCGTTGCCATCCCTAGCGCCGATCGCCTTAATGTCCGGTTCCCGAATTTCCACATCCCGCGCCGCATTTCCCTGGCCCACGGTTTGAATAGTAACGCGAGTAATCGGCAGTTGAGTTTCCGCACCTTGGGCGCTCAAAAAGTTAGCCGCATCGGTCGATCGAACTTGATTCAGCCGCAGAGTCCGAACGATAATATTGCGGGAGTCGATCGGCAAATTAGACCCCACAAAAATCGTCCGCCCGACGCGGTTCGCTTGCAGTCCGCTGATCCGCAGCACGTAGTTAAAAACATCTTGCACCGACTCATTTTCGATGTCCAAGGAAATCTTCGGCCCTTCATCGGCACCTGCCGCTCCCGGAGCCGCCGGAGCTGCTTGGCCTGGTTGGCCGGGGGCACCGCCGCCTGTAAAAGCGATATTCAGTCCCGCAGCCCGCGCCAGCAGAGCTAAAACGTCCCGGACTGGGGCATCCCGCAGCACCAAGCGGGGAATGCGTTCTCCCGAACTCAGTTCAATATTTCCCGCAGCCGGGGCGATGTTAGATACGGAGATATCTCCCAAGGGCGGCGGTACGGCCCGCGACTGGAAAGGCGCAGCTTGATTGGTTTGGGATTGTATTTCGCTGGGGAGGGGCGGGCGATCGTTCCTAGTAACAGTAACTTCGGGATTTGGCAGCAGCACGCCTGGAGTTTGCGTGCGGATTTGGGGAGCCGGCCGGGGAGCATTTTGTTGGCTCAGCGGCAGTCCCGGAGGTGGCGGGGGCGCAGCTTGGGCTGTTTGGGCTTGGTTCGACTGCACGTTAGACTGCGCAGTCCCGCCCACTCCGGCAACGCTGAGGACGATGCTTTGGCCTTGTCCGGGAACAATTTGTCCGTTGGGAACTCCGTTGGTGCCGGCCACTACCACGCGGATGCTGTTAGCGTCTACCTGGCTGACTTGTACCGAGGAAATGCCCGGAGCCGGGTTATCTTGCCGGAAGCCGTTGCCTTGGGCTAACCGGAGCTGGGTGTTGATAATTGTGGCTTGGTAGGTATTGCCGCTATTGATGGCGATCACTTGCGGGCGATCGCCCTTTTCGGTAGCCAGCACAATATTTACGCCATTATTGGCTTGACTTACTTGCACTCCTGTGACTTGAGTCGGCGCTGCCGAGACCGGCGCTTGCGCTACGAGAACTGCGGCAACGCTGCCCAAAAGTCCTCCAGTTAACCGTAGATGCTGTTTCACGTTCTCTCCTCAACTACACTTGGTTATTTATTTGTTGTTAGCAGTCTTTAATCGCCAGCTTCTTGCACTGATAAAGCTCGCAGGCAAAAAGTGGTTTAACACGCTACTTATAGCAGTAAGGTGCGCACTGCGCACCTGCATACACAGGCAAAGCCTGAGTCCTGACTGGCTGAAAGATTCTCGATTCGAGCCTGTGTTTGAAGGGAGAAGATTAGAATAAATTCGGCATAAAGCCTAATTCAAGACTGCCATATATATTTTTTAGGGCCTTCATACTTTTTGAATTCTATCTTCTACCTTCTGCCGAAAAAGCCACTTTCAAACAATAGCTAATATCGGCAATCATATGCCTATTTAGCAGCAGGACTCGCAGCCGGAGTTGGCAGTTTTTCTTCTTGCTTCAACGGCAGCAGCGCGTGCAAATCGAAAGCCGTTTTAATTTTAGTTAGCGGCTGCTCCACAGGGACTATTCTCCCTTTCGTAAAATCGATTTGCAGTGCCTGAGTTGATGTTAGCAATTCAGATTTCAAATTTCTCACTACCAACAGCGACTGCATCAACTCCAAGTTACGCATAAAATTGCGGGTTTGAGCGAAATTGCCTTCAAACTCTACCTTATATTTTTTGCGTCTGAGCTTCCCGGCCAGGGACGGGCCAAAGGACGTATCGGCCAGAATATCAGGGTCTGGAGCTCCCGGCGCGGCTGCTGCTGCTGCCGCTGCTGGCGGGACATCCGGCTCGAATTTGGTAATTTTAGCCTTGAGTTCGTCTCCTTGAATGCCCGCGTTGATTCTATTAACCAGTTGGTTCATGTCAAGCAGCAGCGTGGTAGCGCCCGCGTCGCTGGCAAACATTGCCGTTACGTTGGCCCGGCGCTGTTTTGCTTCTTCTTGATTTGCTTCTGCTTCTGCCCTTTTTTGAATTTGGGCTTGCAGTTGCAATTGCGTTTGCTTGCTTTCGGTAATTTTTTGCTTGATTTCGCTGCCTTTTTGGAATTCTGGCTGTACGAACTGGTAGCCGAGGTAGCCGGCAATTCCGAGGCCGAGAACCGCAATCCCGATTGCTTGGACTTGGGGTGTCAGCTTAATCCCGAATATTTCTTGAGTCCCTGCTTCTTCTGCTTGTGCCCCGCTGGGAATAAACTCATTTGCTGCTGTCATGGTTTTTTCACCTCTGTTTTTTCTGGTTCTAGCACTCCTTTTTCTTGAAGTGTTTCTATCCGTATTGCTAGCCCGTCTGCTTGCTTGCTCCGCAGTTCGGGGAGCAACTCGGATGCACCTGTCGGGCTGAGCGCGGTTTCAATTTTATATTCCACCACCGGCCGCAGTTTGGGCAGTTCTGCTGCTGATGCGCTTGGGTTGCGCACTTGCAATTGTGTGGGGTTGTTTTTTAATGTGGCCGCTATCAGTCTGGTATTGGTGTTGAGGAAGAAAGGAGAGCGCTCGACTAGCAGCATAAAGTCGTTAACTTGAGCAAATGTACTGGCGACGCCTGAAATTTGTACTTTTGCTGGCTGCTGGGGGACGGCTGGGGGGGCAGCCGCTACTGGGGGAGGGCTGGCTGGGGATGGACTCGCCCCGGGGGATGGACTCGCCCCGGGGGAGGCGGCGGGAGTTGCTGCAGGCGGAGGGGGTGCTGCTGCAACGGGGGAGGGACTGGGGTCGATTTGCTCGATTTTGGAAATTTGGACTCCGGCGGGAGTGCGGGCACTCAAATCTTGCAGCATCGCCGACCAAGGTTTAATTTGATCGAATACTCCGGCTAAGGCTTTGTATTCGGCCGTAATTTTGTCGGTTTCGGCGTTGATGGCTTTGATGGCGTTGGCTTGAGTGTTTAATTTTGCCAGTTCTTGGTCGATGGCTGCTTGTTCTGCGGCTAAGCCGGTATTTTCGTTGGTCGCCCACCACCACGCGCCCATGACTGCGGCGTTGATGCCGAAGGCAAACAGCAGCGCCCCAATTAGCGGCATTTGGTCTTTGACTCCGCCGGAACTTTTTTTGCCTGAGCTTTTGGCTGCTGTGACGGGTTTGTAGTCGGGGCGGTCGTTGAGAAAATTAATATCTAGGCTGTACATGGCTTCACTCGATTTTAGATTTAAATTTGAGATTTTTTTAGATTTTAGAGGGAGCGCCAGATTGTTGGTAAAAGTGAAGGATTTATTTAGGGAAGAAAAAAATCACTTTCTGCCTTCTGCTGAAGGAAGGGGCTGCTTCTACCTCCGATATTCTACCTTTTACCTTCTACCTTCTACCTCCAATATTTTACCTCCTGCCTTTTGCCTGATTCTTTCGGAAGGGATTGCTGCGGCTTTTACCTAAAATTCTCAAATTGATTTTTCTATCTAAAACTATTAGGTCAAAGCACCTCTCTCAATCCTAAACCTAACGCAACTCCTAAACCTGCTCGCTGTTCTGGGGTAATTTCTTCGCTGATTTCGAGTCCTAGGGTTTCGATGGGATCGACTTGGGATGCGGGCAAGCTTAATCTTTGCATGAAAAATTCGTCTAGTTTGCCGATCGCAGCTCCTGGGCCCGCTAGCAGCAGTTGCGCTACTTCGAGTTCTTCGCTCTGGTTGAGGTAAAAGTCTACTGAGCGCCGCAGTTCGTCTGCTAGTTCTCCCAATACTTTAATCATCGCATTTGTGCCGGGATTCGCGTCTCCCGATGCGCCCATTGTATCTGTGACAGGCAGGGTCATGCCTTGCAGTTCGCTGGTGTCTCGGGTTGGCGGCAGGTTCATGGCTTGGTTGAGGGCGGTCTGGATTTGGTATGTGCCGATCGGGATGGTACGGTTGAACTGAGGTATGCCGTCCACTACTATAGCTAACTCGGTACTGTCAAATTCTATGTCTGTCAAGACGGCGGCTTCTTGAGACGAAAATTGTTGCAGTTGGTCTTTGAGGGTGCGGATCAGTGCAAAGCTGGTTACTTCTAGCACGTCTATAATCAGTCCGGCTTCTTTGAAGGTTTCGATATATGTGTCGGTAACTTCTCTGCGGGTTGCCACTAATACTACCTGCACTTTTTCTACGCCGTCGTCATCTACAAATAGGCCTATTTTTTGATAGTCTACGTCGGCGTCTTCTCTGGGAAACGGCAAGTACAGTCCTGCTTCAGCGTTCATGTAATCCCGCAGTTCTTCTTCGTTGAGTTCTGCGGGAACTGGAATTAAGCGGATGACGGCTTCTCGGCCGGGAATCGCTGTGGCTACTCGCTTGGCTTTAATTTTGTTTTCTGCCATGACGGCACGTATGAGCTCTGCCATTCCGGGCGGATCGACTATTTGCCCTTCTTGTATGATGTCTTCTGGGACTTCTATTGAAGCTAGGGTGGCTAATTTTAATGTCTGAGCTTTTTTTTCGAGCTGAATGATGTTGATGCGGTCTGGGGCTATTTCAATCCCGATTCCTGGCTGGCGTTGGGAAAGTAGACCTTTGAAAAAGTTAACCATGTGATTGGGTCGCCGGTAATTGCTATTTTTGATTTTGCGGTTGGCCAGCCTGATTCAGCCGTTGGGTGTTGGAGGCTTGATTTCCAACTTCCTTGGAGTGCTGTCATCTCGGTATCCTGCCGTAGCTGCGCGGAACTGTCTGTGTGCCGCGATCGCCCGTTCCGAACTTTATGCTATCCAATTTACTTGACAATAGCGATTCTGCTGCAAATGTCAACAACTTTTAGCTCGATCGACTTCAAACCGATGGATTCTGCTTCAAAACCGACTCTCTCGACCCCGGGCGCAAATCTGTTTCGGACTCGATGCTTTCTGTAACGGTTCCCTTGACATCCTCACCGCCGTAAAACGGACGGTGATTCCCAAACCTCACGATTTGAGTTTCTGCGACCTAGCAACTGCCTCTGCCCACAAGGAGTTTTATGGTCTTACGTTCGCTCTCGCGCACTATCCCCGCAAGCCCTGCGGTTCTTATGCGTCGAATACCCAAAAAAAATTTTTTGTTGTTGTTTTGATTCTAGGGATGTTTACCATTGCCCTGTCCTCTTTTCCCGGTCTACCGATTTTTCTGCGCCGCCAGTTGTACTGGACTTCGCTCGTATAGGCTGTCTGAATCCATCGACGGACAGTGGGTCATTAACCATCTATATTCTAACATAAAGCCGTCCTTTTAGGACGGGGTTTCTAACCCATTTTTCCCATGACGCTCAAATTTATTTCTATGAAACGTAAATCTTGGCAACTGTTTGCTGTTTTTGGGCTGGTAGGGATGCTGCTGGCTGCGGTGGTAAGTTGCAGCAAGCCTGCTGTTAATTCCCAAAACGCAAATTCTGCGGAAATCGAATTCTGGACTATGCAGCTTCAACCTCAGTTTACTGAGTATTTCAACCAGACGATCGCCGGTTTTGAAAAGGAAAATCCGGGCGTTAAGGTTCGCTGGGTGGACGTTCCTTGGTCGGCGATGGAAAGCAAGATTTTGGGCGCTGTTTCGGCGAAAACTGCCCCGGATGTGGTAAATCTCAATCCCGATTTTGCCTCGCTGTTGGCGGGGCGCAATGCTTGGCTGGATTTGGATTCCCGGATTCCGCAGCAAGTTCGATCGACCTATCTCCCCAATATCTGGAAAGCTGGCGTCCTCGACGGCAAGAGTTTTGGCATTCCTTGGTATCTCACGACAGGAGTAACAATTTACAATACTGATTTGTTTAAAAAAGCGGGAATTGCCAAGCCTCCCGCTACCTATGCCGAGTTAGCTGCTGTCGCCAAACAGGTGAAGGAGAAAACTGGCAAGTTTGCGTTTTTTGCGACTTTTGTACCCGAGGATTCGGCGGAGGTTTTGCAATCTTTTGTGCAAATGGGTGTGCCTTTGGTGGATGCTCAAGGCAAGGCGACTTTTAATACCGATCGCGGTAAGGCTGTTTTTCAGTATTGGGTGGATCTGTACAAGGGCGGACTTTTACCGCAGGATGTTTTGGTGCAGGGCCACCGCCGGGCGATCGAGCTTTATCAAGCTGGGGAAACTGCTTTGCTGGGTTCCGGGCCTCAGTTTTTGAAGGCGATCGCTGAGAATGCTCCTAGTATAGGTGCTGTTTCGTCTGCTGCGCCTCAAATTACGGGGGAAACCGGCAAGAAAACTGTGGCGGTGATGAATTTGGTTGTGCCCCGCGACAGCAAGCGGCCTGACGATGCTGTTAAGTTTGCTTTGTACGTGACTAATTCTCAAAACCAATTGGCTTTTGCTAAGGCTGCTAATGTTTTGCCTTCTACGGTTGAGGCTTTGCAGGATTCTTATTTTAAGAGCGTTCCTGCTGATGCTGCTGCTGCCGATCGAGCTCGGATTGTCAGCGCTTCTGGGTTGGAGAAAGCCGAGTTGTTGATTCCACCTCTGAAGGATGTTAAGAAGTTGCAAAAGGCGATTTATGACAATTTGCAGGCGGCGATGTTGGGGGAGAAGTCGGTAGAGCAAGCTGTTGCTGATGCTGCTGCGGCTTGGGATAAAAGGTAGTTTTGAGTTGAAGCTGGGGCGGGAATGTTTTTTGCCGATCGCCCTTGCTTTTTTTTGTGACTTGACGTATTATTGAATAATAGGAATCCGTGCGCCCATATATATACAGTTAAATTAATATCATACACTTCAGTATAGGACAAAAAATATCAACTATCAAGAATTGGGGAAAAGATCGGGGAATTTAAGAGTTTTTTACCGCAGAGGGCGCAGAGAAAGCAGAGGAGGAGTAGAGAGATATTAATAATTTCGTCAGCCGCAGATGATGGTAAATGAAGGGATTGAATTCGGGATGTTTTAGGTTGGGATGGGCGATCGCCCTTGCTTTCAATTTTGAATTGTCCAGTCTTCCTGCACTAAACCAGGTACTTGCGAAAAATCTCGGTAGTTGCGCGTAACGAGGATAGCATTATTAGCAAGTACAATAGCAGCAATCCGCAAATCTCGGGTGCCGATGCGTCTTATTTGACGGCGGAACGCAGTGTAAATAGTGGAAGCATTCTGGTCAAATTTCAGAATCTCAAGATTTTTGAAATCATCTAATGTATCCCATAACCTGGTGTAACCCCATACTAATTTGTCCGCTTGCGAAGGTGCCGAAGCCTGGCTGATAACATTGAACTAGCCGCGAATTACTTCCTCTACGGTTACGATAGTTACAGCAAGGTTTTCTGCGTTAACCTCGACCCGCTGCACCATCATTGGATGATTCTGTTGCCAAAGGGAAAAACAGTCCGTATCAAGTATGTATGGGCTCATTGGGTCTCAACCGCAGCGTCAATTTGACTGTAATAAGCTTCGGTTTCTGCATCGAGTTCGCGGCGAGATTCTTCTATGTGTGCCAATACCTCATCGTAATACGGATCGTTTTCATACTTACCAGCTAACCTCACCCAAGGATTGTTCGATCGACTAGAAGTGAGTTTGACAGAGAGGATTTCAGCTTCGGCTAGCTGGCAATTAACTAAATCGTGAAGATTTTGCAGTGCTTGCGATCGGGTCTCGCCAAAAGCTTTACATTCGGGCCATCCCAGCAATGCAGCACTGACTGTTGTGTCTGATTCGTTTTTAATGATTATGTGATAAGTTGAACTGTCGAAGTCGCCTCCAAGGTTAGTGCTATCTGCTGCGCGAATATCGAAAGTAGCCTTACCTGTTAAGAGTGTTTTTGTCTTGACTGTATCTTTGGTTTTTTCCTGACGCTGCTTGATTATTTTTCGCCTAAAAAGCTCATCAAATAGTAAAGTTTGCTCTTGGGCTGGCAAAGCTTCTATATATTCAATTAGGGTTTGCACCGAGATTGGGTTGCTCATAAACTTTTCTACTCTAAATTTTTCTAAACTCACTTGTATTGTATCGACAATCGATGATTAATTTTGGTCGATCTATTGCAATTTGGAATGATTCGGTATACTATAGCATCATGGGAATCTGTGCGTGCCTGTAAAGTAGTTTTCCCGGGAGTCGGAAAAGCATTTTGACCGCAGATGATGGCTGATTGACGCTGATGGACGCGGATGAATGTGGCAGATATTTAAGGTTAGGATGGGCGATCGCAAATTGCCGGATATTTTTGGTTTTTGGTATTGCAATTTAGCGGGATTTCACATACTATATCATCATGGGAATCTGTGGCAGCATATAAGCTAGCTGTGCGTTAAGCCTGAAAAGCATTTTGACCGCAGATGATGGCAGATTGACGCGGATGGACGCTGATAGAAGAGAGATATTTTTAGAGTTGGGTTTTTTGGAGTTGGAAAAAGTGACCGACTAGGTAAAGGGAACCGCAAAGGACTGTTAAGTTGTCGCCGGCTACCGCAGTGTCTAAGGCGGTTGTTAAGTCGGGGAATGTTTGGCAGAGTGTCAATTCTGGGCAAACTGTTTGCGCGATGGCTGCTAACTCGGCGGGTGGTTTTGAATTTTGGTCGGGTACTGGTACTAGATAAAGTCGATCGCCCTTTTTGAGCAATGCTTGTAAAATATCATCGCAGTCTTTAGTCGCAAGAATGCCGATTACCCAGTTAATTGGTTGGTAGTTGCTAAAATTATCGACATATTCTCGCAGCACTATAGCGGCGGCTGGGTTGTGAGCTCCATCTATTAATATTGTCTGGTTTTTCCAAGTTGTTTGTTGGAGTCTTCCAAGCCATTGGGTTTTGGCTATGCCGTTTTGAATCGCAGTTTCCGATATTTGCCATCCTCGGTTTTGCAGAGTTTCGATAGTTGCGATCGCAATTGCTGAATTCATCAGTTGGATTTTTCCCAACAATGGCAATTCATATCTTACTTTAACAGAATTTCGGTTTAACTGATATTCCGCTAATCCTTGTCCTAAATCTCTGGCTGGTTTTACCCAAGTTACAGGACAGTCTAATTGTTGAATGCGTTTCTCTATGACTATTCTAGCCTCTGCTGGCAATTCTCCGATAATTGCCGGACAATTTGCTTTGAGAATTCCCGCTTTTTCCCCAGCAATATCCGCGAGAGTGGGGCCGAGTATTTGCCAGTGTTCGAGGCTGATTGATGTGATGGCGCAGGCGAGGGGTTTTTCGCAAACGTTAGTCGCGTCTAGTCTACCTCCCAATCCGGTTTCGATGATGGCGATGTCTGCTTTTTGTTCGGCGAAGTACAGCCACGCTGCAGCGGTGATGATTTCAAATTGGGTGGGGGTTTCGGTGTTGTTTTGGGTGGCGGCGATCGTTCGTTCGAGGTATTCTTGTAGTTCGATCGGGGAAATCGGTTTTTGGTTGATGCTAATTCTTTCTGTCCAATCGATTAAGTGCGGGGATGTGTAGCGCCCGACTCGATAGCCTGCTTCGGTTAATATTGATGATAGGTAGGCGCAGACTGAACCTTTGCCGTTTGTGCCGGCGATGTGGATGATCGGGACTTTTTGGTGGGGGTTGTCTAGTTTTTGGAGAAGTTGGTTGATTCTTTTTAGACCGAGGTGGACGCCGAAGTGTTGGTAAGATTGGAGGATGGATTCTGCATTCATTGAGGATTTTTGGATTTTTTAACGAACCGCGAAGGCGCGAAGGGCGCTAAGGAAGAAAGAAAGAAAGAAGGATAGAAAGAAGATAGATGTTTATTGATTTATGAATATTATTTCTCTGTTTGCTGGTTGCGGTGGATTGGATTTGGGTTTTCGTTTGGCTGGGTTTAATCCGGTTTGGGCTAATGAATATGATAAGTCTATTTGGGATACCTACGAGTTTAACCATCCTGAAACTATTTTAGATCGCAGGGATATCCGCAAAATCAATTCTGATGAAGTTCCTGATTGTGTCGGGATAATCGGCGGCCCTCCTTGTCAAAGTTGGAGTGAAGCTGGCGCTAAACGCGGTATTGATGACTGTCGCGGTCAACTTTTTTGGGATTATATCAGAATTGTGCGGGACAAGCAGCCTTTGTTTTTCTTGGCTGAGAATGTCAGCGGCATTTTGGCTTCTCGAAATCGGGATGCTTTCACTTATATATTATCGCAATTCGAGCAAATTGGCTATCGGGTTTCGTACCAGTTGTTGAATGCTAGAAGTTTTGGGGTTCCGCAAGACAGGCAAAGGGTGATTGTGGTCGGTTATCGGGAGAATCTCGGTTTTGGTTTTGAGTTTCCCGCGCCTGGGGATGGGGTTTTGACTTTGGAAGATGCGATTTTTGACTTAAGGGCGATCGCGCCTATTTCAGTTAAAGGTAAATTAGATAATTATCACCCGTTTATTGCCAATCACGAATGTGCAGATTTGGGATTTTCCAGTATTTATATGTCGCGGAATCGAGTCAGAAGTTGGTCGGAACCTTCTTTTACTATTCAGGCGGGCGGGCGACACGCGCCTCTCCACCCTCAAGCTAGTAAAATGATTTTGGTTGGGAAAGACAAACGCATTTTTGACCCGAATTCGCCTCAGCCTTACCGCAGGCTTTCTGTGAGGGAATGTGCGAGAATTCAGACTTTCCCGGATGATTTTATTTTTAAGTACCAGCAGATTGCTGATGGGTATAAAATGGTCGGCAATGCAGTACCTGTGAATTTGGCGAGGATGTTGGCGAATAAAATATTTGCGGATATTTCGCACTTGTAGCATGGAAAGTTTCGTAGGGGCGGGTTCGCCGAAATATTTGATAATTACCGACAAATTATATAAACCCGCCCCGTCCCTACCAAGACTACCGGACATGAGAAGCCCCGGTTGCATCTAGATTGCCTATGGTATTAGAGAGGGAGAGGGGGAGAAGGTCCGATGGGGAGAAGATTTTACGATTGTTCGATCGGGGCTGGAAATATACAATTTAAATGCACAACAGCTTATTACAAATCATCTAAAGTAAAATTCCGGGGATTTTTGAGAATGAAATTTTGATTTTCTTTGATTAAATCTCCCGTACAGATGAAAGGCAAGCGTTCTTGATAAGCTTTGATGGCGAGGATATAATCTTGGTCTGCAAGTTCGGTTTGGATTTTCTGTAATTTGTCGGTAATCACGCCTAATAAGGTAATCTCGCCGCTTAATTTGTCGCCGTTGGGCGTATTAATTTGCATCACGACTCCCTGAATAGTTGTATTGGGAATCCCGGTAATTAAGTCTGCTAAAATTTCACTTTGCGATCGATTTTCTGCGGATTCTAGTATTTCGATTGTCTCCCGGATTCTGGCAGCATAATCTCCGAGATTTTGTTGGTTGGGGAGTAATATTTCAAATTCCTCTCCGGCGACTGGTTTGTGCCAAAGCGTGGCATTTTCTAAAAAAGTTTGGTCTTCATTCCACCCGTGAATTCGCAGGTAATTTTTAAGTTGATTTAGGTTGACTGTTTCGAGGATTTCGCTATCTTTGACGGTAACTTTCATGGTTGAATTCCTTGGCTAATTCCCTCCATAATTGACTGAAGGGCGACGACTGTAAATTGGTTTGCTATGGGTATAGTGACTGTGACAGCGGTGGTGTTTTGTGTTTCTGGCATTCCCCGCAGAGATATCCAATATCCGCATTCCTTCATGCAGGTTTCTGTTTCCGACTGCGTTAACCAGTCTTCTATTGTTTCGGGGATTAAAACGACAACTAAAATTCTGGGAATGGCGAAGTCATCTATTCTCAATTCATTGTAGTTTTTGAGTTTTAGAGGGTAGCGGATCGAGTTATTTTCTCGAACATCTCTTGATGTCGATTTTAACTGCAATTCTAAGCGAGGTGCACGGATGCGGCCTGTTCCTCCTTTGGCGGCTATTCCCCAGTCTACACTGTCGTCGTCTACGAAGGGTTTGTAAAGAGAATATCCTGCAACGGTGGCGACGGCTTGCAGATAGGTGTTGCTAAATTGTTCTTTTTGTTGGTTGATATCCACACTTACCTGTATTTTATATGGTAAATCGATCGAGTTTTGCTCTAGGTAATCTAGAGTAAAATTGTGCAGATTGCAACTCCGATGAAATAACGATCGCCCTAGCCGTAAAGTCGATCGCCCTTAGCAGCAGGTTTGCAGCAGCGCATTCGCCCCCTGAGTACACTCTGCTGGCGAAGTATACTCATCTCTGCATGGCTGATGCCGCCCCGAGAAGCCGCGAAAATCGCCTTCATTTTTTGCCAACGATCGCGCAAATAGTTGTTTCTTGTTTTCTGCCTCTTAATTGAATACTTTTAACTGGTTTTGCTTCGTAGCTATCGCTCACCAATTCCCAGGTTTCTCCTGTTATTAATACCCGATAAGGATTGTCTTCTTTAATATCTTTATTCATTGCTTCCAATCGAGCTGCAACATTCACAGTATCTCCTAAAACCGAAAAATTTAATCGCTTCCCGCCGCCGACAGTTCCAGCAATAATCGACCCTGTATGAATGCCGACTCCGAATTCAATTTTTGGCTTTCCTTCCCTTTCAAATTGTTGATTTAATTGTTTCAATCGTTCTGACATATCCAAGCAAGCGGCGATACAATTTTGGGCGTCCTGTTTAATTTCTTCAGGTTTAGTATGGGGAAAGGGAATGCCAAATATTGCCATAATTGCATCGCCAATATATTTATCGATAACGCCGCCATGATTCATAATACACTCGCTCATGGCATTTAAATATTGATTCAGCCAAGGCATCAATTCACTCGGAGATAGCTGTTCGGAAATGCTAGTAAACCCTCGAATATCCATAAATAAAACGGTGGCGACCATTTCTTGCGGTTGCATTTCGCCATTTTTAAATATTTCGTCTTTGCGCTGCCAAATTAATTCAGCAGTTTCTTTTGCCATGTATTTTTCAAACAAACTCATTAATTGTTGTTTCTCTTGTTGTTCTCGCAGTTGCAGTCCAACTCCAGCTAAGACGATCGTACCAATCGGTGCAGCGATCGGCATTAGTAGAGAATTAAACGTAAATAACGAGAAAGAAACTGCATACCAAATTAGAGGGAGAAGGATAGCGATCGCAATCCGTCCCCTCGGCCCAAGTCTCGATAATATCCCGCTAGTAATTGGTCCAATTAAAAGTAATATTAGCCAATTTTTCCAGTCAGCTAAAGGTTGCAGCAGTCGGTTATTGAGCAAGTTATCAATAACTGCGGCATGAAGGTAAATCCCACTGGTTGGTGGAATTCTATCTAGAGGAGTCCGCAAGGGATCTAAACCTGTTGCCGTCGTACCTACTAACACCAATTTGTCTTTAAAAGCATCTTGGGGAATTTTACCCTCTAGAACATCAGCAAAGGAATAAGTCGGTAAATTTTGCACTTTCCCCGGCCAATTTATCCCTGCATTATAAAATTCTACATTGCCGTTACTAGGCGGTGATAAAAACTTTTCTAGCCCTCCAAATTGCGGTTGCTTGTCAGCGTTGTAAACGCGCAGCATGGCAATTGCAAATGAGGAAATATCTCGCAACCACAGCGTGGCTTGACGGCCGATCCCATCTGTGTCTGACTTATGGAAGATATGACCTCGATCGGCGGCTGCGGCATCTAAAGTTGGTACAATTAGTAGCGGTTTTCCTTGGCCATCCCAAGCCTTAGCTAACACGACATTACCTGTTGCACTCATAGCGTCTGCAAGTTGGTTATCTTGGGGACTGGGTTCGGCAAAAATAATGTCAAAACCAACGACTGCGGGTTTAGCAGGGGAAAGGGCTTGTAATAATTGAACATAGCGATCGCGCGAAAACGGAAATCTCCCCAACTTCCTTAAACTTGCTTCATCTATTGCAATGACCGCCACTCGTTTATCCCAAAGAGGTTTGGGTAAAACTCCACTTTCGCGAAGTTGAAACAGGCTGTTATAGCTCAGTTGTTCCAGCGGTTTCCAGCCATCCAAATGCAGCGCGCCCAAGGAAATAATAGCGGCAGCAATCCCCGGCAGTAAAGATTGGCTTCTGGCAAAAAAAACTCGCAAACGAGGGATGATTAATTTAGTCATTAGCTATTTCTTAATTAAACTTTCACCGAGTTCATAAGATACCTCATTTCCCACCGGACTGCGAACAACTAGCCAGTAGTCAGAGTTAGCTGGCTTCGACACTACCTCGTCGATTTTACCTGTTCGATCCATCTTTAAGGGTTGGCCGTTTAAATACACTAAATTCAGCGGATCGACAGTACAAACGCATCGAACTTTGCCTGGACTGATGACTGATAAACTGATCAATTCATATTTCATGTTTTCTTTGAATGCCTGGGGTGGACTGGGAGGATTGCCGGGAAAAGTGACGGAAGCATAGCCCTTTTCTATCTTCACAGTTCGCCCTTGAGCGCTAGCTTCAACCGTCCCCTCAAATAAGGCAGTTGCGGCTTTTCCCTCTGGACCAACACCCACGGCGAACTCAGTCCCCCTGACGCCCACAACTCCTGCTGGGCTGCTAATTTCCAGGCGCGAATTGGGGTTAGTCAAGCGTCGGGCCGAAACTCTTGCCAGTCCTGCGGGGACTGACAGCAAGGTAACTCTACCTCCTCTGCCAGCAACGGACAGACCTGTAACTCGGACGGTGGTTAATTCTGCTAAACTAATCGTAGCGATGCCAGTGTCTACGGCTAAAACCGCGCTCGATTGTTTGCCTGTGGAGATTTGCTGGCCGGCTGTTGTCAGGCGATCGCCCACTTTTGCTGGTCTGCCTTGATACGTTACGGTTCCCCTAATTTGCCGTACTTCTACCCAGCGACTTGCAGGTAGTTGAATCTCCCTCGCCAGCAAAGGCAAGGCGAAAGTGATTAAAATACTAGCAAATAGGATTGTCCACCATTTAGAAATACCAGACTGATTTAATTTCATAGCTAAAAATTATTTTGCCCAGACTGTTATCTAGATTACTATTCTTTAGGTAACTTATCTAGAAAATTTTTAAGTAACAGGATTTACGCAGACACAATATTATGTAGTGCGGACACAACTACGATTGCACCCCGCTTCACTGACGCGGGCATCGGCTGCTCAAAAGATATCTCTTTTGACGATCGCGCTAACGAACAAGAAAATATCGAAACGGATAATATTGGCGTATTTTTTAGATGCTCAGGACTCACTTACGATCGCGTTTTCATGGGCCCTGCAACTCCATGAATCGATCGCCCTAGTCGTAAATTCGATCGAGCTTTAGGAAGGTTTGCAACAGCACGTTTGCTCCCTGGGTGCACTGTTCTGGGGAGGTATACTCATCTTCTGCATGGCTGATGCCGCCGCGAGAAGCCACGAAAATCATCCCCATATCGGCAAACCGTCCGATTTCTTGGGCGTCGTGGCCGGCGCGGCTGATTAAATGCGTCGAACTCAAGTTTAATTCTCGGCAAACTTCGGCAATCGCATTTTGAATTTTTGGCGCTGCTAGAGTTGGCAATACGTGCAGCATTTCGGTCATTTCAACTTCGGTTTTGGTGTTAAGCGCGATCGCCCTAAACTCTTGTTTCATTTTAACTAACAATTCTGCCAAATGAGTTTGAGATATATCGCGCAAATCGATTTTGAAATCTACTTTTCCCGGTACGATGTTTGTAGCATTCGGCGATACGTTTAAGTAACCCACAGTTGCTACTTGTTCGCCCGGTGTTTCTAATCCCAATTTGTTGACGGCGAGTACCATTTGTGATGCGGCTACTAACGCATCTTTGCGATCGCGCATGGGTGTCGAACCGGCATGATTCGGGCGGCCCGTTACCGTCACTGCATGGCGGTACTGTCCGACAATGCCTTGAACTATGCCGATTTCATCCCCCGTAGTTTCCAAAACGCCTCCTTGTTCGACATGGAGTTCTACAAATGCTGCTATTTCTTGGGGATGCCGTTTTGCTTCGGCAATTTTTGACCAATCTCCGCCAATTTGTGCTAAACAAGTTTGAATGGAAGTACCGTCGCTGCGCTGGTAATATTCTGGGTTGCTGACTGTATTTCCGGCCATCGCTTTGCAGCCGATAACGGTGTTTTCTTCGTCGGTAAATACGATCGTCTCGATCGGATGTTCCAAGTACAGGTTATTTTCGTGCAGTACCCGCACCACTTCAATTCCGGCCAAAACTCCCAAAACTCCGTCGTAATGGCCGCCAACGGGCACGGTATCGATGTGAGAACCTGTGGCTAGGGCTGCACCTTCGCGCTTTCCGGGATAGCGGCCGATAATGTTTCCCGCCGCGTCAATCCGAACTGCCATCCCGGCTTCTACCATCCAAGATTCTACCAGTTGGCGGGCGAGCAAATCTGCTTTGGTAAATGCGATCCTACTGACGCCTCCTCCCGGGAGTTTGCCGATTTGGGCGAGTTGGGCGATGCTGCGGTTGAGGCGCGGGCCGTTGACTGCTAGTGTTAATGTAAGTGTCATTTTAATTTCTTTTATTGATTGATTTAACTAATTGCTGTATACTGCATTCAATAGCATTTAAATGGGCGAGATAATGTAACTTTGTTTACAAAAGTCGATCGGTTCGACAGTACCGGCAGTAAGGTGGGCATTGCGCACCATACAATTAAACTTTCTGCGTCTGTCTTAAGTAGGAAAAAGTAAGGTGCGCATTGCGAATTCTACAATACAAAAAAACACGGCAGTAAGGTGGGCATTGCGCACCATACAATACGAAAAAACACAATTTGCGATCGGGTGTATGTGATGAATCAAACAGCAATTTCCACCAAACGAGTTTTTATTTGCGGTTCTGCCCTGCGGGGTCAGCCGGACAACAGCAATCTCGGAGATGCCAAGTTTATAACAGAAGCGAAAACTCGTCCGATTTACCGCTTGCATTCGGCAGAAAATGGCTGGCATCCTGCAATCTATGAAGTGGCCGCCTCTGGCGTATCAATTCCGGGCGAAGTGTATGAATTAAGTTTAGAGCAATTTGAAGAATTGGCAGCGGGGGAACCGCCGCATATGTATCCCTCGGATGTGGTTTTAGATGACGGGGAAGTGTTGACCGCTTTCTTCTACCCGCAGGAGTTGGTTGAAAAGTACCAATGGGAAGATATTTCCGATCGAGGTGGGTGGGCCGCTTATAAAGCAGGTTCATCGTGAGGACTTCAGTCTTCTCTAAAAGTAGGGACACGGCAGTGCCGTGTCCCTACGGATTTCAGGTTTGTAGTGAGGACTTCAGTCCTCCTTGGAGACTATCGCCCTGTGATGTTCGTGCCAGTGTCGGGCAATATCGATGCGGCGGCATATCCACACTTTTTCGTGCTGCTGCACGTAATCCAAAAAACGCCCCAAAGCCGCAGCGCGCCCGGGTCTCCCCGCCAAACGGCAGTGCAGCCCCACACTCATCATCTTGGGCGCCCTCTCGCCCTCGGCGTAGAGTACGTCGAAAGCATCGCGCAGGTAAGCAAAAAATTGGTCGCCGGAATTAAACCCCTGACTCGTGGCAAATCTCATGTCGTTGTTGTCGAGGGTGTAGGGAATTACGAGGTGGGGCTTGTCGCACTCGCGCACCCAATAAGGCAAGTCATCCGCGTAGCTGTCGGAATCGTAGAGAAAGCCGCCTTCCTCGACTACTAGCTTGCGCGTGTGAGGGCTAGTGCGCCCGGTATACCAGCCGAGGGGACGGCTGCCGGTGACTTGCGTGTGAATGTCGATCGCCCTGTGCAAATGCTCCCGTTCCGCCTCTTCCCCAAAATATTTATAATCGATCCAGCGGTAGCCGTGGCTGGCAATTTCCCAATCGGCTTCCAACATCGCTGCAACTGCTTCTGGATGCCTTTCTAAGGCCATCGCTACCCCGTAGACAGTGGCCGGTATTCCCCTCGAAACAAACATCCGGTGCAGCCGCCAAAAACCGGCCCTGCTGCCGTATTCGTAACAAGATTCCATGTTCATGTGGCGCAGTCCCGATAGGGGTTCGGCTCCGACAATTTCTGACAGAAATGTTTCGGAAGACGCATCTCCGTGCAGGATGCAGGTTTCTCCTCCTTCTTCGTAATTAATTACAAATTGTACGGCTAAGCGCGATCGATTTGGCCATTTAGGATCGGGGGGATTTTGCCCGTAACCGATTAAGTCTCGCGGGTAATTTGCTGGCATAAGTAGAAGGAAGTTCGGCAACGGATTCTGTAACGGATTTAACGGATGTAACGGAGATCGGGAATCAGGAAGTGGGAAAATGCAATAATTGACGTTTTTGCTGTGGCGATCGGGAGAGGTGATTTTTTTAAGGGTACGATCGCACTTATTTTAACTCATCTATCTTGCCGTGCTGCTGGTCTATTTCTTGAATTTCTTTAATTACCCGCGCTTTGCTGGCGATTAAATGTTCTTTAATTGCTGCGGCTGCGGCGGCTGCATTCTGTTCGCTGACAGCTTGATAAATGCGGCGGTGTTCGCTGCGGATTTCCAATACTCCCGGATTGTATTGCATTGTGCGCAGCCGCACTAAGATCATTTTGTCAAACACGCTATCTAATAAAGTTACCAACCAAGAATTAGCGGAACTTTGGGCGAGCTCGCGGTGAAATTGATAGTCTGCGTACAGCAATTGATAGTTTGTCAGTTCGCCCGATCGCGCTTGCGTGTTATTTTCGGCTTGTAGGACGATCGACTCTAGTTGTTTTAATTGAGTTGGTGTCGCATTTTGACTCGCCCCGGCCGCTGATAATTGTTCCAAAGCAATGCGACAATCGTAAAGATCCTCCGCATCGGCGATCGACAGCGTAGCGACGCGCAATCCGTGATGCGGATCTGCGGTGACTAAATTCTCTCGTTGCAGTTGGCACAAAGCTTCTCTCACCGGAGTCCGGCTGACGTTTAGCATATCTGCCAGTTGAGTTTCGATCAAGCGTTCTCCGCCTGCTAATTCCCCCGACAGGATAGCAGTTCGGAGAGCTTGATAAGTTTGTTCGTGGAGGGATTGAGTGCGGCGAATCGCGCGAATTGACAAAGCCAAAATCAGTTATCCTTCTGTTAAAAGTAGAGTAATTAACTATTGTTAAAAATTGTTGATTCAGCCTCATATCTCGGATTTTTATGTTAAATAATCAGGAGGTTTTGGCTGACTTATTATCAATGATACAACCTATTGACGCTTCTCTACCAGATACAGTAGGGACACGGCAGTGCCGTGTCCCTAC
>JAUBOG010000259.1:3664-9335 GCA_036700105.1 Microcoleus occultus BM001215583 | reverse complement strand
GACTGTGGCGAATTGTGGAAAGACGATGGGCGATCGCAATTGTAGTCCGATTTTGAGTAATCATCGCCAATGACTTCTGAATTGCCGCTTCTGTTTCGTTATCCACCGCAGAGGTAGCCTCATCCAAAATCAAAATCGGTGGATCTTTGACAATAGCACGGCCGATCGCAATTCTTTGTCTTTGTCCACCTGAAAGCTTTTGACCGCGTTCGCCAACGATAGTATCGTATCCTTGGGGTAGTTGCAGGATAAATTCATGAGCCTGGGCTAATTTGGCAGCATGGATAATTTCGTTGTGACTAGCATCAAAGCTACCATAAGCAATATTTTCTGCCACCGTACCGTGAAACAGAAACACATCCTGACTCACCCAACCGATACAGCGTCGTAATTCCAAGAGTTGTAACTCTCGAATATCGATACCATCAACCAGGATTTGTCCGCCTTGGACTTCGTAAAAGCGTAACAGTAGCTTAACTAGGGTACTTTTACCAGAACCAGTTGCACCGACAATCCCAATATTTGCTCCAGGGGGAATGTGCAATGATAAATCTTTGAGTACATTTGTGCGATCGTTGTATGCAAAGGTGATCTTGTCAAATTGCACTTCACCGCGTACTGTTTTTAACGGTAAAGGATGTTTCCCTGTGGGAATAGCAACAGGAGTATCTAATAACCCCATAACTCGTTTAATAGAAGCCATCGCCCGTTGATACTGATCCATGATTTCGCTCAAACTGGCAAAAGGCCACAGTAATTGCTGGACAATAAACACCATGAAACCGTAAGTTCCCACAGTTAACTGATTATTCGCTACTGCAACCCCACCAAAAAACAGTGTGGCGATGAAACCGATTACAACCACTAATCGAATCGCCGGATAAAAAGCAGCAGAAAGGGCGATCGCACGGGCGTTACTGCGGCGATAGGCTTCACTTTCAGTAAGGACACGACCTCTTTCGTAGGTTTCAGCAGTAAAGCTTTTAATTGTGGCAATCCCTGAGAGATTATTAGCTAAACGGCTATTGATAAATCCAGCTTTGTCGCGGACATCTGCATAGAGGGGTGCGAGTCGTTTCTGGAATGCTAATGAACCCCAGAATATGAAGGGTGTAGGTAGTATTGCCAAAGGCGCTACATTGGGGGCGATGAGAATAAATGAACCGCCTACAGCTAAGATTGTGGTGAGAATTTGTAGAATACTAGGTGCACCAGAATCGAGAAATCTTTCTAATTGATTGATATCGTCGTTTAATATTGACAAAATTGTGCCTGTAGAGCTTTCTTCAAAGTAGCTCAGTTCTAGTTCTTGTAAATGGCTGTAGGCATCAAGGCGTAACTCATGCTGCATAGTTTGGGCGAGGTTGCGCCACAGGCGATCGTAGATAAATTCAGATAGTGATTCTAAACTCCAAATTAGTAAAGTTAATAATGAGAGGATTGCCAGTTGTCCGATGATGTTAGTAATCCCAATTTTGGCAATGATAGAACTTTCTTTTTCCACTACGACATCTACGGCGACACCGATTAAATATGATGGTGCGAGGTCGAAGATTCTATTGAGGATGGTAAAGGTTACAGCAGTCCATACTTGAGGGCGGTAGTTTTTAGCGTAGTGTAATAAACGTAGGAGGGGATGCTGTTTGGTTAATGGCAAAGAGGTCATAGTAAATGCTATACTGAGATAAAATAATTAATTAGAATTATCTGGAGTTTCATTAATTTATACAGGGGGTATTTGGGCTAAAATAGCAGATTGTAACAGTTCAGGAATCTGTTTCCAAACTACAGTTACTTTAGCACTTTTGATATACAGTTGCATAAAATCTAGTAATGCAGCGGCACTTTCTCCGGGGGTGAGATTGACGAAGAGATAAGTGGGTTTATCTGGACTGGCGACGGATACAACACAGCCATGATTGCACGCCCACAAACATCCGACTGGTTGAATCTCCACTTCATTATCTGGGAATTGTTCGGCGCATAAACTGTTGAATTTGTCAAGTAAAATTGTGCCATCGCAAGGTTGATTTTCTAGTCGTTTTTCGGATGAACGGTGGCAGGATTTACAGATGAATAGGGTGTGTTTAGGCATAGGGTTATGGTGTGTTGACGAGGTATTTGTATAGGTCGTCAATTACAGCATTAGCAGCAAGTAAATTCGACTCTCTCCAAGCTGATAAATCCACGAAGTACACATGATCTTCTTTAACAGCTTTCAGTGTCTTCCACAGTGGTATATTCTGGAGTTGTTTCAGAGAGTTTTTATCCTCATCTCCATATATCCCTATGAAAATAAAATCACCATCGATTTTCCATAGTTCTTCTATAGAAATAAAAAGATAACCATTAGGAGTGACTAGATATTGTACCTCTGTACGTTGTAAGCCAACATCGTTCAAGATTGAGCCAGCAAACACATTTCTGAGTTCACTAATAAACATAGCGTGATTGCTATGTGCGAGATAGACAAAAGAAAATTTTTTACCCTGATAGCGATCGCCCAAAGCAACCTTAAGATTTTGGACTCTTTGGTAATAATGGCTCCACGCCTGTTGATACACATCTTCTTTGCCTAAAACTCTAGCGACAAAACTAAAATGCTCCTTCCACTGAATGGGACCATCCCAAGCAGATTGTATAGTTGGCGCTATTTTTGATAATAAAGGATAAATACTTTTGTCAGAACTTAAATTTATAATCAGGTCAGGGTTAAGTTTCAGTATTTTTTCTAGATTAGGCTGGGTGACGCTTCCCACCGATTTGATACCATCAATCTTGGTTTCAAGATGTTTAGGGAACTCACGTTTCCGAAACCCAGTTGTACTTCCAATTGGTTTAACACCAAGAGTTAGCACGTTTCCCAAGGTAGCTAAATGTAAGCTGATAACACGTTGAGGATTTTGGGGAACACACGTTTCTCCTCCTAAGTGCGAAATTGTACGGCAATCAGTGATATGAGATAGTCCACCACTATTAGTTGTATTTTCGATAGAATTTTGATTGCAAGCAAAAAACAGAAATGTTGTTAAGCTGGCAAGCAGAAATAAGATTACTCCACGACTCATTTTTTTCACCACTAGAAAAAACCCTTTGCTGACAATTATGAGTAAATTTACTCATGATTGTCAAAATAATAAAGTATTTGGTTGGGGTCAAAACTGCCAAGAAACAGTTCCGACTACTGTTAACGAGTCGCCATAATAAACACGAGTTCGGCTTTGAGAAGATGCAAAATAATCGATATCAAATAAATTCTTGATATTGATAGCCACTCTGAAGTTATCTCGGTTGTAGAATATGGCAGCATCCGTGCGGGTATAACTGGGTAACTCAAACGAGTTGGCTAAGTCTCCTTGGCGCTCTCCAACATAAAATAATCCTAAACCAAAGCCTAATCCTTGTAAATTTCCAGATTGAATTTCATAAGTTGTCCACACATTGAATGCGTTCCTTGGTGCATTATCCAGTTGATTTCCAACTGTGAGAGTATTATCTTTAGTAATTGTTGCATCATTTAACGCATAGCCAGCAATAATGTTCCATCCAGGCAATATTTCGCCAGATATATCAAACTCAATACCTCGGCTACGCTGCTCACCTGTTTGGATGGAAAAATTAGGATTTGCTGGGTCAGTCGTTAAAACATTTGAGCGGGTTAAATTATAAAATGCAACAGTTGCCGCAAGTCTTTCATTCACATCGGCTTTTATCCCGATTTCATACTGAGTACCACGCTGTGGGTCAAATTGATCGCCATTAAAGCTTATTCCAGCTTGTGGATTAAATGAGCGACTGTAACTAGCGTAGAGGGAAATTGGTTGAATTGGTTGATAAACAATACCTATGCGAGGACTGAAGGCTTCATCCTGCTGAAATTGGCTGGTGGCTGTGACTAAATCTTCAGAATCTTTACCAACTATATCAAAGCGACCACCCAAGAGAATTTTAAGATTTTCAGCTAAGGTAATTTGGTTTTGTAAATACAACCCTAACCCTTCAGTTTGGTCTCTAACTCCAGATGTCCGGGTAGTTGAAGTTGGTACAAATCTGGCGTAAGTAGGACTAAAAATATCGATATCAGGAGGAGTATTTGAGGTTGGCCTAAAGTCAAAAATCCTGTCTTGTTTAAATAAATTAACTCCTGTTACTAGCTGATGCTGAATACTTCCAGTTTTAAACTTACCTATTACGTAACTATCAAGTTCATAAGCCGATTCTCTGGATTCAGGAATCTCAAAAGAGAATCTTGTCATAGTACGCTGGTCAGCTAATAATTTTGATGTTTGGGCTTCTTGGATAAATTCGTCTGTTAGCGTGTATCTAAAAATATTTCGTAATTGCCAGTTTGCACTAAAATTATGCTCTAAATTAGAGCTAATTAAAAAGATGTCTTTCTCTGTGTTTGCATAAGACGGTTCACCGAGGTAACGGTTACGCGGAATTCTCCCATTAGGGTTAGGTAGTATAGTTCCTTCTATTGGTAAACCATAGTCAACTCCTGATATGGAAATTTTACGATATTCTGCTTCTAGAGTTAGTTTTGTTTGGTCACTAATTTGCCAACTTAAAGTGGGTGCAACTGAGTATCGCTGCTGTTCATAGAAATCAACAAAGCTTTCGGTCGTCTGAGCAGAGGCATTCAGGCGATATAATACTGTCCTACTATCGTTTAAAGGCTCAGACAAATCAATTGCCCCTCTATAAGCATTAAAGTTACCTGCGGAAAATTCAATTTCTGCATAGGGATCGCGTAATGGCTGCTTTGTGACAAAATTCACTGTTCCGCCAAGTTCACCACTGCCAAAGAGAACAGACGCAGGCCCTTTGAGAACTTCTACACGATCAATATTGGGGCTGAAATCCAAAATCGGCTGACCTGTACCAACTCTAAGGCGTGAACCGTTTAATAGCAGATTGCTTCCAGAATAAAAGCCGCGAATATTAAATTCATTACTTCCTCGACGGGGCGATCTGAATCCTTGTACTACGCCAGGTACGTTTTGCAACACTTCAATCAGGCGGCTTGCTCCCTGCTCCTTAATGACTTGTTGTGGTACAACTTGAATCGACTGGGGAATATCGCGCAGGGGCGTATCGGTTCGTGTTCCCACACTGCTATTTGGCACGCGATAGGCATCTCGATCGCCTGTAACAACAATATCTATCTCATCATCTGACTCTGCCATCGTTGTTGAAAGAGTAGAAGAAATCACCAAACCCCGCTCATTTGTAGAAACCTGAGCCCTAGGCAATCGATCGACCCCCGTAATCAAAACCTGCACAAACGTAGGTGATACCTGAGTTACCGAAATACTCGCAATTCCCGCCGCAGGATTTTCGACCTTAAACTCATTACCCTCAGCAAGAGAAAGCACCGCATTGGGAATATTTGTATAAAAAGTTTGTCCTTGTGTACGAGTGGTGGGAGTGGCGAGAATAGTTCCTGCTTCTGTTTCCAGAGTGATGTCGATACCCTGTTCTGTCGGCGCGATCTTAACCCCAATAATTTTGACGATCGCCGCATCCGCTTGCGCCCTCCACTCTTGCACTGTGGTTGCAGTTGGCGGCAAATCACTGACGCGGATAATCGGTGAAGTTGCTAGATTTGATTCGGTGACAGTCTCCGTTTCAAGGGGAACTGGCGGCGATGATGATAATTTAGGATCTG
>JAUBOG010000259.1:0-3564 GCA_036700105.1 Microcoleus occultus BM001215583 | reverse complement strand
TGCTTTTTCGGTAGGAATTGGGGTAGATTTTTCTTCTGCCCCTGCTGGTAGCGCCATGCCACCGACCAAACTACCCGACACAACCACTAACAAAGCTAACTTTACCGACAAATTCATTGGCAAATTTACTAAAGCGCTTTTCATACTGGTCATAACTCCTTACACCAAAAACAAACTATTGCAACTTATTTGCAATTAACCAAAGTTAGTGTAAAGAAATCAACCTCGCCCTGTCTATCCAAAAACCGCCAATCACGATCCAAAAACCGCCATTTTGCTAGAAATGTTTGCTGGCAAGCTTTTCCCCTGCTACGCATTGGCTCGGCGCGATCCCAAACTGTCGCCTAAAGGCAGCAGCAAAATGTCCGAAATGTCCATAGCCGACTAGGTTTGCCACTTCTGCCACTGTGCGATCGCCGCTCCGCAACAGACACTCGGCGCGTACCAAGCGTTGCTCTGTCACATAGCCCAATACCGTAGTTTTAAAAAGAGTCTGAAAGCCTCGCTGGAGAGTGCGCTCGCTCACCCCCACCAGTTGCGCCAGCTCAGACAACAACGGCGGATACTCCAGTTGGTTTGTCAAAATTTCTTTAGCATGGTGCAATCGCGCGATCGTATCAGGACGCAGTTTCGGGGCTGTCACAGGAGCAATACGATCCGCCATCACCAGATCGATCTGCATCGCCAATAGTTCCCAGACTTTCCCCTGCAAATACATCTGCTTTGCCACCCCATGATAGGGCGCATTCCAAATCTGTTGGGCAAGCGATCGCATGGCGACCGTCACCGTCGGATAAAACGAAGCTTTCCAGTCCTGTTCTTTACAAAGCAGCGATCGCAGGTTTTCCCGTGACGGCTCATCTTCACCAAATAGCGGCTCTAGCAAAGCTGGCTCTAGCTCCACATTAACCGTCATTAATCGCTGTCCACTGTAATGCTGTTGCCCATAACTAGGCGAAATGCCACTCCCTGAAAAATAGGCACGATTTTTGCCCAGTGTTGGGTGTACGCCTTCGGTGTCTATAGTGCCTGACAGCACCACATATATCTGGATTAAGTGGTCATGGTCAGGGACTTTCAGAGTCCAATCTTGTTGGCAAGTGCAATCCGACAAATTTAACCATATCCCTGATGCTAGCTGTAGATCGCGACTGTAGCCAGAACCCAGACAGGATGGCATTTGGCAAACTGTTTCAAAGCTGTCGATCGCAGTCTGAGGGTTTGGCGATCGGTTTGTCGAGTCCCACAATTCATTCCAGTCCGATCGAGTTAAGGTAAACGTCATGGTGCATTGGAAATAGCGATACTACTTGAAAATAAGTTGCAATAATCTTACCCTATTTCTCAGAAATTGTTAGCCTGTTACTTACCAGTTCGATCGAGTCTCGATCTCGATCGAGCTTAAACGCTGCGTTAGATTCGATCTGCCTCTGGGTTAACGATCGAGGGTTTTTTCGGTGATTGTACTGATTGGGAGATGGAAATCGATCGGATAACATGATGTAATTGTTGAGCTTGCGGTGCGGGTGCAGCTATGACTTACAGCCTGAGAATTGTTGATTTGCCAACCAGCGAACGGCCGCGAGAGCGACTGATGGCCGGCGGCCCGAAAAGTTTGGCGACTGCGGAATTGATTGCGATCCTGCTGGGTACCGGTCAGGGAAAAGGCAAACTTTCGGCCGTCGGGCTGGGACAGTATATTTTAAATCAGTTGAGCCAGCACCAGCGCGATCCTCTGGCTGTGCTGCGGAATATCAGCGTGCAGGAGTTGACGCAGATTCACGGGATCGGGCCTGCGAAGGCGACGGGGATTTTGGCTGCGGTGGAATTGGGGAAGCGGGTGTTTCAGTCGCGCCCGCCGGATTTGACTGTGGTTGACTCTCCGCAAGCGGCGGCGGATGCGCTGAGTCAGGATTTGATGTGGCAGTCTCAGGAGCGCTTTGCTGTGGTGCTGCTGGATGTGAAAAATCGGCTGCTGGGAACTCAGGTAATTACGATCGGCACAGCAACGGAAACTTTAGCTCACCCGCGCGATATTTTTCGGGAGATCCTCCGCCAGGGGGCGACGCGGGCGATTATCTCGCACAATCACCCGTCGGGGAGTGTGGAGCCTAGCCCGGAGGATATTGCTTTGACGCGGCAGTTGCTGGCGGGAGCGCAGTTTTTGTCGATTCCGCTGCTGGATCACTTGATTTTGGGGAATGGTGATTTTCGGAGCTTGCGGCAGACTACGATGCTTTGGGATGAGTATCCGCAGGGCGATTGAACTCTTATACTTAACTAATTCCATCGCTATCATTAGTTATTTGTATCTTTGCCCGATCCGACGCCTGAATCCGCCGTGATAGCAGGCGAATTTTCCGGCTGGAGCTCCGAGCAACAGCGCGTTTTGGCTGAATGTCGCTGCTGATACTTAGTTTCGATCGCAACTCGGTTAATCTAGTATAGGTAAGCTGAAGAGGTCGCTAATCCGATTTTTTTTGAGCATACTAAACGTATACTGAACCAACACCTAAATACCCAATGCTTAAGAAATTATTAAATTGGGTGTAAAATACACGGTGTGGTGATAGGAGGATAACTGTGTTTCTGAGACTTGCAGAACAACACCGTAAATTCGTCCAAGATTTGGTAATGAACCTCCAAGCTTTGGCGATCGTGCTAGAGCGTAGGGGTTATTTGGCATCCTGCTACACTTGCGGCGGCCAGATGAACAGTGCCTCATTTATGGTGAGTTTGACGGACAACCATCTGATTCGATTTTTAGTGTCGGATTACGGCATCACTTGGACTGAAATGCGGGACGATCGCGAACTGATGAAACTTGAAGGTGCAGAGGCGATCAGTCAGTTACAAGAACTGGCAAATCTCGTAAAGTATCAGATCCAACCTTCGGAAGCTACTTTAGCAACGGTGCAGCGAGTTTAGCAATTGCCCGGTTCTTCCGAAGGCGGCTGCTGTAACCGAATCCCCAGCGAGTTAGTTGAGAGGGTTCACGCCTTGCACAGCGGTGGCTGCTCAACAGACAAGGGTGCTTTGATGCTGCTTTCAGGCGCTAGCCGTGCAGCAGTAAAGTCGATCGAACTATCACCGACGTGACAGCACACTTATGGAAAAAGTGTCAAGCTTGAAACCTTTAGTTTTTCGCACCAGTTGATTCTCCCTTGAGAGCGATTGGCAAAACTTAGAAGTGCGACTGCTCGTCGGCTGCGATGTTAGTTTCTCTCTTTGGCATTCAAAAGTCAAGAAATTGAAATTAACTTTGAGTAGGTAAGTAAAATTTAACATCCAGAGTGAGGATGAGGCTGTGAAGATTGGGCCAAAGGCTGCCCCGGGGTGTGACGTGCGGGCGAATTGCATTTTATTTTTGCTATTCGATTGAGCTAAAGCTAAAAATTAACTTGAAACAGCATCACTGCTGTAAAAATCTCACAGCCGGCTTTAGCCGGCTAAGTTTTGTGTAATTTTAGGCTTCTGGGCAATGTTTTGCGGTTATGGCAGTTCGGCAACGGATTGTGTAACGGATGTAACGGATGTTCGGCAGCGGATTGTGTAACGGATGTA
>JAUBOG010000258.1:0-9338 GCA_036700105.1 Microcoleus occultus BM001215583 | reverse complement strand
GGGGGGTTGGGGGGGTAGTTTTGTACCTCCACGGGAACGGTTCAAATGTGGGAGCGAATGTCGAACACGCTAATCGATTTCATCGGTTGGGTTTGTCGGTATTTCTGATTGATTATCGCGGTTACGGAAAAAGCCAGGGCGATTTTCCGAGCGAATCTCAGGTTTATGAGGATGCTCAACTTGCTTGGGATTATTTGGTGAAACAGCGCGGAATTCACCCGAGTCAAATTTACATCTACGGTCATTCTTTGGGAGGGGCTGTGGCGATCGATCTTGCAGTGCGCCGCCCGGAGGCTGCGGGGTTAATTGTGGAGGGCTCTTTTACTTCGGTGCGGGCAATGGTGGATTACCAAAAACCGCTGTTTTCGATGTTTCCGATCGATGTTTTGCTGACGCAGCGCTTTGATTCTATCTCAAAGGTCGATCGGCTCCAAATGCCAGTTTTATTTATTCACGGGACTGCTGATACTGTAGTTCCTCCCCACATGAGCCAAAAACTGTTTGATGCAGCACCTGAACCCAAACAGTTGTACGTAGTTCCTGATGGAGGACACAACAATTCGGCATCGATTGGAGGTGCAGAGTATCTGCTCAAAGTCAGGCAATTTTTAGATTTTTAAAAGTAGATAAAAGCTGTTGGCGGTAACAGTTGATATCCTGTCTGGTCGATCGGCAAAAAATGTATTTGTAGGTGCGCAGTGCGCACCTTACCGCCTTGGCGGTAACAGATTTTTGAAAGACTTGCATTCCGATGCTGCAAACCCTTGATTGCGAGGGGGACGAGAAACCCGGTTTCTACGAGTTTTGGGTTTAGTAACGAGAAATCTGTGCAGAAACCGGGTTCTGAGGCGAGCGAGTGCGATCGAACTTATCGCTCTGGATACTGCTTAATTAAACCTCAATACATTCAGCCACCAGTCATTGACGGCATGGCAGTAATTGCAGTAATTATTCATGCTTATCGGTTGTTGTTTGTTAACCTCGCAGCCTCGCCGAGATGTTTTTCGGTTCGGCATCTTGGCGCCGCAGAGATTGGCATCTATCAGATTCGCTTTGTTCAATCTCGCATCGCTCAAATCTGCCGCTCTGAGGTCTGCACCCCTGAGATTTGCACCGCTTAAATCGGCTGCTTTGAGGTCTGCACCCCTGAGATTTGCACCGCTTAAATCTGCATTTCTCAGGTCGCTCTGACTCAGTTTAGCAGCGCTCAAATTACTGCATTTTAAGTTGGCAGAGTGGAGAGATGCGTCTTTCAAAAAACTTTCGCTGAGGTTGGCATTTTCTAAGTTTGCTCCCCTGATGTCGGCCCTGCTCATGTCGGCTTTGCTGAGGTCGGCATCGGCCAACAAGGCGTTTCTCAGATTGGCGTTGTTTAAATTAGCTTCCATTAAGTCAGCCGCTGTCAAGTCAGCATCAACTAAGTCGGCTCTGCTGAGAGTGGCGCGGCTCAAGGATGCGCCAAACAAATCTGCACGGCTCAAGGATGCACCAAATAAGTCGCATCCCGGACATCCTCTGGTTGCTAGCAGCCGCTTGACTAGAGGCAAATTTTGAGCTTGTAAGGGAACTGCTGCGCAAAATGGGAGGAGCAGTATCGCTGCTGCCAGAATTATCGGTTTGATTTTGGTCATAAGCTGTTGCGCATTTAAATTGTAGATTTCAATTCCTTATTTCCCGCTCGTCAAATCTTCTTCCTCTTTCCCTCTCGAACATAACAGACAATTTTTATGTCGCTACAGCTTAGTCTGGGTAAGTCCGGTGACAGTCGAAAGTACCGATTTACCGGCTGAGCTTGCGCGCGGAGCCTAAAAGCCTGGTTTTATTTGGTTTCTGGCTGTCAAACCCAATATTCTCAGCAGAAACCGGGTTGTTTGCGCAAGTCCCAGTTTAGTCGATCGGCGCGACTTGACGGTCTAAAGGTCGTAGGCGTAAGCCGGGGCGTAGCCATCGCGATCGCTGATGCGGATATTACTTACGCCTTTGGGATGAGACCGCGCACATCAACGCACCCTTGCCGCCTCCAGCGCACTCCCGGAAACTGGCGTCTGATAACAGGGATTCTGGAGCTGGCAAGCGGCTGGCGACAGTCGGTAAGTATTTATACTGGATGTATTGGAATTTTGCTGGGGGTGAGATATTTCTCCGTACGGGCGATCGGAAAGTAAGCCAATTGGCTTAGATTCTTAAGACATATTGCTGATGCGTTGCCTTCTCTAAAAAAGATAGGATTCTTGTGTAATCGCCGAAATAATACTGAGCAGCCAAGTATAAAAAACTACTATGTATCTCGGCGGTCGCGATAATTGGGTACAGCTAATACTTTGAGGCTAGGAAAATAAATGTCGAACAGCATAGACGAACTGGCAGAAAGCGGCAGAGGGATCAAACTGATGTGGCAGATTGCAGATCAGCTAAATTACACCCGGACTATCGACGGTCGAAATTGTTTATCGCTGAGCAAAAACTACGAAGTAGAAGGTCGCAATCGATCGCAAAACAGAAAAAGCCCGAGCGCTTTAGATGGGTTAATGAATTTATTAAAATCCTGGGATTGGCAGGATGAAATAGAGCAGGAAGAGGAGCTGGATGAAAGCTATGCTCAACAAATTAGCCTGCAACTCAATACAGATATCAATGCTTTAACTATTGTTTTAGAGTGGTTTGAGCAGTTGAAAGATTTATCGCTCCCAAAGGAGGTTTGGTATCAGTTTCAATTAGCTTTGGCTGAAGGTTTCACTAATGCAGTTCGCCACGCTCACAAAAGTCTGCCAGCAGAAACTCCTATTCAACTTGAAATTACCGTGTTTGACGGACGCTTGGAACTCAAGATTTGGGATTGCGGCCCGTGTTTTGATTTTGATGCTAAGCTCGATAAAATTATCGCAGCAGATAGAAAACCTCGCTTCGATTTAGAGGTTTTGGACGATGCTTGCTTGATGCCGCCTAGCAGACATAAAATTTTGGAACAATCTCATTTTCTAATTGCTGGGTAGCTGTGGAGCGATGGAAAATTAAGTAATTGGAACCGCAGAAAATGTGTTATTCTAAAAACGGTGTTAGGGGACGAGTTACGGGTTTTGTCTGCTTGTCGGCAGAGGGGTTGCCAATACTGATAACCTGCTGCGGCTTGGTTGAGAACTAGGAGCTTGGGTGAGTTTCTAGCAGTTCGATAAAAAGGGGTTAATCTGTTAAATTTAGCAGGGAAAACGAAAATTAAAAGTTAAAAATTATTTACAGCAATTTTTGATTTTTTAATTTATCATAGTATCTGCTCGCTTACCAATTACCCATGCTTTCCAAAGAAACTTTATTTGTTTTGTCTCTATTTCCCTACTTGGGATTTCTCTGGTTTTTGACGAAATCTGGAAAAATACCCCGTTTAGCTCTCATGGGATTTTACGGGACTCTGGTTTTTGTGGCTGTGACTATTCCCGCCGCGATTTATGCAAAAGTTGCCTACGGCGAATCCCTAGCAAACGTCGATTGGCTGCACGGTTCGGCGGAAGTATTTTTGACAGTTGCCAATATTTTAGTAGTTTTAGGCTTTAGGGAAGCGGTGATTAAAGCCAAAGAATCCTCACCGGAATAAAGTTGAGATGGTAGTCGGGATCGAGCCGAAACTTGGATTTGGCTAGCGTTTCTTCAATTGGGCGAGATAATTGAGATACTGAGAAATGCGATCGGCATTCGTGTCAAGTAAACTGTGGGCCCAAGAATGCAGGTTAAGCTGCGATCGCATTTCTCGAAATACCGCAGCATCGGAGCGATTCTTGAGAGCAAAAACCCCAGCCTCAAATCCAGCCGACTTGAGACGGCTAACGGTTCCGCCACCATCCTGCACCCACAATTGAGGGTTAATGCGAAGCGGCCCACAGCAATATTCGCCGACAACAATTGCCCCCACAGAAACGCTAGCATCCTCTCCGCGATTGGAAAGTTCTTGCAAAATAGCTTTGAGGGAATTGAGTCTTTCCGCATTTTGTACTTGCTGCGGTGTAAACTTGACAATCACCATTTCTAAAACTTCCACAGGTTTTGCCGATCGTACAATATTAACTGGTTCCTCCGGCCAATAGGTTTGCATTTCCGGCGGCACCATCTGGGCTTCCTCTGCCACCTTTACTGTTTCTACAGGCTTTGCATCGTCTACAATTATCTGAATCTCCTCCCCATCTTTCTCGATTTTTCCGCTAATCAGCAATACAGCATTTTCTACAATATACGGTTTAACTTGTTCGTAAGTCTTGGGAAACACAACAGCTTTAATTTGATGTGTCAAATCTTCTAATTGCAAAATTGCCATCGCATCGCCTTTTTTGGTCACTACAGATTTAATAGCAGCGAGCATGACAATAACTGATACTTTCCCCTTTTTATCTGCTAGTTGTTCGAGAGTCACAACATCTGGGTCTTGGTTTGCTTGAATCAGAAACTTGAGGGGATGTTCCGATACATAAAAGCCGAGCAATTCTTTTTCTAAACGCAATTTTTCCTGGGTGTCATAATCTTTTACTAATTTAGATTTCGGCGCAGACTCATAGGTATTGACCGGCTTGCCAAAGCTATTCTCACCTAACAAATCAAACAGATTACCTTGACCAGTTTCTCGATCTTTTTTGCGGTCTTGCGCCCATTTAATCGCACCTTCGAGGTCGTTGACTAACTGCTGGCGGTTTTTGTCGATTTTATCAAAAGCTCCGCATTGAATCAATGCTTCCAGAGCGCGGCGGTTGACAGCATGGAGGTTGACGCGATCGCACAAATCCGGTAAAGATTTAAATTTGCCCCCTGACTTGCGCGCCGCCAAAATATTTTCAATTGCACCCTCACCCACATTTTTTACCGCCGAAATCCCAAACAAAATTTTATCTTTTTCTGCTTGGGTCATCTGTTTAGGCAGAGGTGTAAAAGTAAGTTCAGAACTATTAATATCAGGCGGCTCAACCTCGATTCCCAGCTTGAGACAATTGGCAATATATTTCTGCACTTTCTCCTGGTCGCCCCTGTTAGCAGTCAGCAGTGCAGCCATGTATTCTACAGGAAAATTTGCTTTTAAATAAGCAGTTTGATAAGTAATATAAGCATAGGCCATTGAATGGGATTTATTAAAACAATATTCCGCGAATTGTAGCATCTGCCCGAACAACTCTTCAGCAATTCTTTGGGTGACGCCATTCTTAGTTGCCCCATCGATGAACGTTTCCTTTTGCTTCTGCATTTCATCAGCCTTCTTTTTGCCCATTGCGCGGCGCAGCAAGTCAGCTTGACCCAAAGAATAACCCGCCAAATCTTGAGCCATCCGCATAATTTGCTCTTGGAAACAAAGCGTTCCATAGGTCTCTTTTAAAATCGGTTCTAATAGCGGATGATCGTATTTAACCACCTCTCTACCGTGTTTGCGATCGATAAATTGTGGAATCAAACCAGCATCCAGCGGGCCGGGACGGTAAAGTGCCAGAATAGAAGAAATATCATCCAGAGAGGAAGGTTTGATTTTTTTCACTACATCGAGCATCCCGGAAGATTCTAACTGAAAAATACCTTCTAAGTCTCCAGTTTCTAAAAGTTTGTAAGTTCTTTGTACATCATCGGGCAACTTTTTGATTCTAGTAAATGTCTCTTGAGCTCTACGTTCCATATCAGAAGGCAGGGCTTCGGCATCAATAGTTACATTTTGGGTTTCTTTAACATAATCAACAGTTTTTTGGAGGGTTGTTAAATTTTTCAATCCCAGGAAATCCATTTTTAGCAACCCCAAAAATTCCAAATCTTCCATGAAATATTGGGTAATCACAGCACCTTCATTATTCTTTTGCAGCGGTACAATTTCATCAAGGGGGACGGAAGAAATCACCACACCTGCGGCATGAACGCCATAGGTTTTGTTGGTTCCTTCAATGCGAATTGCCATGTCAATCCACTGACGAACTGGGACTTCGGTGCCAGTTTCTGCATTTATGCAAATTGTTTTTTCGTAATTTTCTTTAAATTCCTGCGAAGGTGTGGCATCGGAAATCATCACTTTGAGTTTTTCCGGTTTTCCCCGGGACACGGGAATGAATTTTGCCATTTCGTCGGCTTTTTTGTAGGGAATGCCTAACACTCTGGCAACATCTTTCAAGACAGCTTTTGATGTCATCCTGTTGAAAGTAATAATTTGCGCTACGCGGTCTGTACCGTATTTTTCAGTAACGTATTTAATCATGTCGTCCCGTCTTTCTATGCAGAAATCGCTATCAATATCTGGCATCGATTTGCGTTCTGGATTGAGAAATCGCTCGAATAGCAGTCCGTGGTGTACGGGGTCTATATTGGTGATTTTGAGGACGTAGGCAACTAGAGAGCCTGCTGCTGAACCGCGTCCTGGCCCTACGGGAATATTGTTATCTCTAGCATATTTTATGTAGTCCCAAACTACTAAAAAGTATTCGGAAAAGCCCATCTGCTGAAGCATTTTCAGCTCGTATTCCAGCCTTTGTTTGTAGACGGGGGGGATTTCATTTCTGGTGCGGGCTTTCAGCCGTTCTAACAGTCCCAGCCAGGATATTTCTTCTACATAAGTATCGGCGGTATGTTCGGGAGGAATTGGGATGGTGGGAATCCGAGCTTCTCCTGTGAGCTCGTATCTGGATACTTTATTTGCTACTTCTAGGGTTGTTTCGATCGCCTCTTGGATCGTTTCATCATCCAAATGGTCTCGAAACAGTTGCGCCATCTCGCCTGCGGACTTGAGATATTCTGTGCCGCTGTAGCGCATCCGCTTTTCTTCTTCAATCAGTTTGTTGGTGTTGATGCACAGCAAAGCGTCGTGAGCTTCTACGTCGTTGCAGGAAATATAGTGAGAATCGTTGGTGGCAATTATTTTAATTTTGAGTTCGCGGGCGATTTTGACAATTTCAACATTCACGATCCGGTCTTCTTGGGAACCGTGGTCTTGAATTTCTATATAGTAATCTTCCCCAAATACTTCTTGATACCATTTGGCAACTTCGCGGGCAGTATCTAGCTTGTTTTGCAGGATCATTTGAGGAACTTCGCCGCCCAAACAAGCGCTGGTAACAATTAAACCTTCGGAGTATTGTTTGAGGAGTTCTTTGTTGATGCAAGGACGGGCAAAAATCCCTCTTTCGGGCATTCCCTTTAAGTGGGAAATGGTGGTGAGTTTTACTAAGTTTTTATAACCTTGGGTGTTTTTAGCTAAAACAACTTGATGGTATTTTCTGCGACCTCGAACTTTGACTTCGATGTCGCCGTTTACCACGTACATTTCGTTGCCGATTATCGGCTTGATATTTTTATTTCGGCAAACTTTGATTAGCTCGATCGCCCCGTACATCACGCCGTGATCCGTAAGGGCGATCGCGGGCATCCCCAATTCCACCGCCCGTTCAGCTAGCTGCTGCAACTGAGATGCCCCGTCTAGCAAGCTGTAATCGCTGTGAATGTGCAAACCAACGAAAGACATAGCGATTTAAGATATGAGATTCTAGATTTTAAATCTTACACCATCGCCGTACAAAAAAGTAAAATCAAAAAAACTGGGACGCGATCGCGATTTAGCTGTTATCCTTCAGGGCGTCTGACACCGCAATACATCAGTTCGCCACATTCAGGCTTGTTAAAAATTATGAACTATCGAGTTCGATCGCTCAGTTATAAGTTAAAATTATGCTCAAAAATCAGACATTTATTCGGTATTTTTTAACTCTACAAAACCGCAAATTAAATGCTTCATAATTATAAAATTAATCTCGAACAAATTCCGCCGATCGCTCAAACAATTGCAGATAAATTTAGCAATTTCCCGCAAGTAGTCGCCGTCGCTTTAGCAGGTTCTCGAACGGCGAGAGTTTCGGACGAGTCATCGGATTTTGATTTTTACGTGTATGTTGAAGCGGAAATTCCTGTGGAAAGCCGGGAAGAAATAGCGAGACAATTTAGCGATCGCATCGAAATCAACAATCAATTTTGGGAACCTGGAGACGAGTGGATAGATGCCAGCACGGGATGCGGCATAGATATCATGTACCGCACGCCGCAATGGATCGAATCGCAGCTCGATCGGCTTTTGGTCGAACATCAAGCCTCAGTCGGTTATTCTACCTGTTTTTGGTGGAACGTCCTGACTTCAGTATCATTATATGATAGAAACGGTTGGTTTGTGCAATTGCAAGAAAAAGCCGATCGACCTTATCCGCCACAACTGCGCCGAGCGATTATTGCCAAAAATTACCCGATTTTGCGCCGCAATATTTCTGCATACCGCCGCCAGTTAGAATCCGCTGTTTTGCGAAGCGACTCAGCAAGCATTATCCATCGGATAGCTGCTTTGTTAGGCAGTTATTTTGACATTATTTTTGCGATCGACTCTATCCCTCATCCGGGCGAAAAACGCCTGACAGAATGGGCAAAAAGTTTGTGTGCAAAATTGCCCCAGCATTTCGACAGAGACATTCACAGCATTACTCATGCTATCTCTTCACCTGCGGGCGATCGCGAAATATTAGCAGCTATTGACACCCTGATTGACAATCTGGACGAATTGTTAATTCGGGAAAATTTATCAGACTGATTCTGGGGTAAGGTGAAACAAGAGCGCCCTACTGAGAGAGTTTCTGCGTCGAGGAGTGTCAATATCTGCGATGGCTACACCCCGGCTTGCGCCTGCGAACTTTTACAAACTTGCTTGTTCCAAATAACGCTGCAAGTCTTTAACCCGCTCTTGTGTCACTCTAGCTCTGCAATAACCGTAAGTAGAAGCAGCCAAAGTACCGCCTTCAAACTGCCCCTTTTCATAATTGCAAGATTCATCTCGAAACTTGAGCCAACTACGCTGTGCCACAGTCAATCTCTGCTTTTGTTGGCTTTTGAGTTTTGCCTGAAGTTGCTGGTATACTTGATTGAGCTTTCGATCGGCTGCCTGAAATTCTTGACTGGAACACACATTTTGATCCGCTGTCGTTTGAGGACTTTTACAGTTAGGTTGTTGGGCGAGTTGTAAAGGACTATTGGTGGCTTTAGTGGGAAGTAAAAATCCGGCTGTCAACAAAATTAAACTCGCGGCCAATGTTGTCCAAATAGTGCTATTTTTCAAGGAAGTTCTCCGTTTGAATATTGACTGTTAGCTGATAAAATAATTATCGCTATAGCAATCCTAAATCATTTGTAAATTTCTTACTTCCTCCCCGCGAGTTCGGGGAGGGTTGCAGGATGGGGTCAAAAATTTACGACTTCTGCAAGGATCGCTATATTGCAAATGTTACCAGATGGTGTGACGCCTATCGCATTTGTGACAAGTTAAGAAAAAGTGCAAATTGTCAAGGGGGTAGATCAAAAAA
>JAUBOG010000257.1:0-9347 GCA_036700105.1 Microcoleus occultus BM001215583 | reverse complement strand
TTGAAAAATCTACTCCGATAGCGGACGCTAAAGCGCTTTGAGTCCAGCCTTCTTTTAGCAGCAGTTCGATCAACTGATACCATTTTCCTAAATTCCTGCTACAGATAAACCCTCTAATATGAATGGATATCCCGTCAAAGAAGCAATCACTTCGTTAGTCAGCTTTTTTAACTCTTTTCGCACTGTCTCTCTCAATTCTTCTATGCTATCAAATCTTAACCATTTTAATTGTTCCTTATCAGACTGTGAAAAAAGGGGACGGGACGATCGCCTTTGTCAAAAAAGAACTCTATCGACCGTTTCGGTGGCGAAATCTGAGAACGACTTTCTTATCAGTGACCGACATCGCCCACGAAATTGTCAAACGCCACGAACTGAGTCAAGTCCTGGCGGTGATGGCTTTGACTCCGACACACATTTACAAGCTTTTGACAAAAAGACCAAAGGAAATGAGGCATTATTTCCAAACATTGACAACTACTGAACTGTTCAAAGCTGCGTTGGAATTTTGGGATGAGGATTTGATTAGTAAGAAGGCATGGCGATCGGTCAAAGAATTAGAAAGATATTTCTCTGAGCTTGTCCTTCCCTTACCCAATGTCTGGCTTGGTGTCTCGGTGGAAAATCAGGATTATACCTGGAGAATTGATGAACTTCGGCATATCGACGCTGTTGGAAAATTCATCAGTTGCGAACCGCTGTTGGGCCCTGTAAATCTTTCTCCTTATCTTGGCATTTGCGTTGGATGTCAGACTTGCGACTTCCGAGGTGGTCACAGAATTGGTCGATCGGCTGTCGATTGGGTTATTGCCAGCGGTGAGTCAACCCGGAAAAAGAGCGACTCCAGACCCTGCAATGTGGACTAGCTTCGATCAATCGTCAGTCAATGCCGCCAAGCCGACATTCCGCCGTTCATCAAACAACTGGGGTCAACCCGGTTCAGTTCCAATATGTTCAGGGGAATTTGTTGCAGTCGAAGGGGGATAACATAATTTTGCCTTATAAAACAAAACATCGCAAAGGAACTGATGAAAATGAGTTTCCGATCGACTTGCAAGGCTATCAGATTCTTCCTGAATATCGTCGAATTTTAGCCTATGTTTCTCCATAATCGATAATTTTTAGATGAAGCATAAGGATTTTTCTTTATGCTTCGCTGTAAACTTTTGAGTTTTTGGATAAGTAATATGCCCATTCGATTCCCCAAGAAAAGTGAAAAATTTCCTGAGCTTTCCTTAAATTCTTCATCTCCCTCTGATTCTTCAGCCGATTCAGATATACCATCATTTTTTGCAAAATTAACTGCCAAACTCTGCTGGGAAAGAGAGAATATTGAACCAGAATTGCGTGAACTTTATCCCTATTATAAACACTACTGCTATATTTTTCTGACTCCTCAGTGTGATGAAGAATATGTAGGACAAGGTTATGGCAGTTATAGGGACGAGCGCCCGAAACAATATGATGAAATTGGTCAACGTTTGGCTAACCTGTGGCCGATCGACCAAGAAACAGAGGAAAGAAAAGTAAATCACTACAGTCATGGATATAAGTAGTGCTTCGCTGTCGGGTAGTGACTTTTTGGAGCATTTATATGTCACTACCCTACCTCAACAAAATTGACAATTCAGACTCAGAACCTTCCGCTTATTCTTTCATACATCCCTCGGCTATTCCATACAATCGAGCAGCATTGAGATTAGCTGATCGATTAGGTTGGGATAGACTAAACATTGCGCCAGAGTTAGACAGACTGTTTCGCTACTACCGCAACACCTGTTCTATTGCAGACAAAACCCAGGGATTTGAGCATCCTAATTCTGGGGGAACTTATGATGAAATGGGTAAGATTTTAGCTCATATGTGGTCGATTGACCAATTAACACAAGTGAAACAATAGAATTATTACAGTCGCGGTCGGGAGTATTGCTCCGCTTTAGGGTTGCAACTTTCTCAAATTGAAAAATGCCAAGTCATGCTTTCGGACTGTTGGAAAAACAGAGCCAAGAACAATTAGCAAAATTAACGGCGAAAATGCTGTATGAAGTGGAATATGTCGAGCCTATTTTAGGGGAAGAGTTATTCCCTTACTACCGCCATTACTGCGTCATCTCGGCTTTAGGCAATAACTATTCCCGAAAAGGCTTTGGCATTTACGACGATCGAACCGAGAGATACGATCAAATTGGCCACGTTCTTAGACATTTGTAACAGTCCTGTTAGTGAGGAGCTTCGCTGTAGGGTAGCGTTTTCACAACTCTACCCTACAGTTATAAAAGTTTTTCTCACTGGAAGTGAATATTTAGACAAAATGAACCGCGAAATTCTCTAGCGGAGAATTTAGCCAGCAGCCAGCAGAAAATTGACCCTAGAACTGGGCAGGTCTTCAAAGGCGATCACTTAATTAAGCCAGTAGCACAAATGCACTTTGGTAGTGAAAGCAGCCAAGTGATGCCTGTTACTCAGATGACTTGCCCCTGGAAGCTGACGTACACTTCAGTTTACTTTCACCGGTCTGCTGCAATAAACCTTTAACATACCATTATAAAAATTGTGTGCTATCATAATAGCTCTACCGCAATTTTGTTAGAAAACACAACTCTACTTAGGTTTTTTCGACGGTTGATTGTAAGAGTTAAAAAAGACATTCGTCACCTTATGAATTTATCTAAACGGATTCTAAGCTTTGTTACTGCTAGTCTAGTATCTATTATAAGTAATAATACTTATGCCCAAAGTAGACGACCTGCAGGTGTGGGTTCGCTAGGGGAAATGAAATGCCAAAACATTAACGGTTCTGGTTATACTGGTTTGGTTGCTTTATTGGCTGGTGCTCCTAATAATTATAAGGCTTCAAATTCTGTAATTATTATTGACCCTGAAGGTCATACCCTAACAGCTATTGCTTACATAAAAGCGTTAGCTCGGGATGAAGAACTCGAAATTTGGTGCAAGATAGATCGTTCTAGCTCATCAGGTAGCTATAAAAAGCTAACTTTATCTTTTGCATTTGATGCGAGAGATGCCAAAAAAACTGCATTCAATGCTTCCGTTCTACATTTTTCTGTTTATAGGAAATTAACTAGCGGTTTATCAGAACCAAGTTTTTATGATCAATTCTTTCTGAGACCTGCCTTATACGACAAAGGGAATTTTGAGATTGATTTAACTAATGTAGATGTGATTAAATTTAAATTAAAGTGTGCGGGATACAACTCCTGTCCCACGCTTTATTTTTTCCGCGACTTGCTCAAATAATGATTTAAAATTAAGCTCTAAATATAAGCCTAATATAAGCAATTAATAGCTGGCTTTTTTAAGCTACTACTTTATGAATTTGGGGTATACTTCACAAAGATGAAATTTGCTGTAAGTATAACTTAATTTTTATTGCTAATATCTTTCTAATAGATCAGCTAGCATATTTAACTTTTATACCTTCAAGAGTGATTGGAGGATCGATATTAATCTGCACTTTAAGAATTCCGTAGCCATTAGGTCTAGGATCTACAGGTGCATAGTCGATTAACACACCAGCACTACCAGGTCGATAACCAGTAGGATAGAAAAAAGTACCACTTTTGTTCCAGCCACCCATATTGTCGTGAAATTTAGCGGCGGCTGTGCTGGGAGGATAGATAGCACGTTGAATTTCAGCCGGACTCATTCGGGTTTTCTCCTTGAGAAATTTGGTAGCAACGGCTAAACCGAGTGCTGCTGGTCCTGAAAACTTGGTTAATACGGGTTCATCATAGATAAGACGAGGTAGGGAAAAAGCTATATTTTCGCCTAAGTTTTCTTGTTTAGCAGCCGCCAAAATGTATTTGTACTCAGGACTCATGGTTTCTGCGATATAAATATTTTCTGGACTAAAAAGTTTGCTGACTAAATCTTCCTGGGCTAATTGGGCTTCTAATCTTCTATCAAACCATTCTTGGCGACGGCGTTTCAAGCCACCACTAGCGAAGTTAAAAACACCATTTAATGCCCAGGTTGTAGCGTAATCGAAAGCTATACCCCTAACTAAAGAGAAAACTAACCCTAAAAGAAACGCATCGGAACGTTGGGGGGTAATAATGCCGGAACTGGTAGCAAAAGAGGCACTAGCAAGAGAGACGGTATAGATAAATTTTCTGCGTTTCATTGTGATTATTTTTTTAACCAAGCTTTTTGGAAATTAAGCAACCACGTTAGTAAAGTAGAGGATAAATTCACTCCAATGTGTCATCAAAAACAGAAATTTTGTCACACGAATAATTTGAAGGTGAACGCACACACTCAACTTCAACAGCTAAAAACTTTGTGCTGCTTGGAATGTTCACAACCCAAGGGGTAGGAGCGCTCATCCCAGAAGAAATATTTATAGCATCAAGCGAATTACCATTACTGAATAATCGGATACTATATTCTCCTCTCCACCTACTTACATCAGAAAAGCCGAATGAAAGAGATAGTCTTTTAAATCTAGCAGGTTCATTATCCTCTGCTAGTCTACAAATATATTGTAGTTTTTCACCTGGGCGACTAGACATACTTCCTACTGCCTTATATAACTGTCTACCCATAGGAATTTCTTGGGGGGTTCTGCTCCAATAAAGGTTATAACCCTGACTATGCCTACATCCCTTAAAATCTAGCAACTGCACAGCCCGTGCTGAAGGGCGACGCATTTGGGCTAGGGCATTAGCTCCTGCGGTGGTAATGGTTGTGGCGAATAAGAGTACAGGGATAAGTTTGCAGAATTTGTTCATATTGCTAGAAAGTTTTTAGAGGGAGAATATCTCTTTAATTGTACAGCGAAAGGACTAGCTAACCAAGCTTTACTGAATGGCTTGACTATTTCTACTTCTAGGGATTGTGCCACCAACTAATTGTAGCTGCAATTACATCTAGGTAATCCTCATCCTCTGTGCTAAAAATGGAGGGGGAATTTCTTTGACCCTGTAAAGGTAGTTATCGATCGACAGTAACTCATGTGATTATACTATTTTTGGGTTTTATTAGCCACATGGTGCTGAGAATCTACCATACTATTGGTTTGTGGCGTTGCGGCGCGTTCACTTCAGGGGTCACAATCGCTATTGCTGTAACTCTTACATAAGCTCTGAGAGGGTTGGGCTCACTAGCGACATGGGTGATCGTTACCTAGATGTCACTTAAAAAAATTTTGAGCTGGCTGGCTGTCATTGTGTCTGAAACCACTTTAGCTGTGGAGAGCAACATTAGACAAAATTCCACAAGCATTGACATAAGGAAATATTTTGTAGTATAATCTAAAAAATTTGTTTCCGTTCAGTGTTAACCCAACATCTCTCTTAAGTTAATGAATAAAATTGTCTGGCGCTTAAGGGTTATTAGCACCCTAATTGTTTCTTGCTTAATTTCTAACGTAGACCCTTGTTTAGCTAAAGAGCTTTCAAAGGTTGAACAGCATGGAGTGATAGCCAAAGTTCCGCGAATACCCATACAGTCAACTAAATTAACAAGTTTTCTCTCTAATTTCAGGATGCGACAAATAAGGCTTGGCCCAAGAACTTTTACTCTAGGTCGCTCGAACTTCCGTCATATTTTAGAGCAACATCATCCTAGATTTATGAATCCGAGGCCTGGCAAGGACATACAAACATTTTTTGACAAAAATATGAAGCTAGAGGAACTCCTAGATTTAATGGAACTTTTTGTTAGGCAAAATAGTGACGCTTTTAGCGACAAGGCATTGAAAGATTCAGATGGTGAAGTTGTAAGGGTGGTTAATGGGGTTAAATACAAAATGGGAATAGATACTGGAGGAAGAATTAGAACTTTTTTTCCTTATGCAAAATAATTAGTTATATTATCAAACCGTTTCAACCAATTGAACGGCTAACCTGAGTATATCCCACTTCAAAGGCAGCGCTTGTAGTTTCACGTTAGCGCTGTTAACGTGAAACTGCACCAAATGTTTAGCTAATCCAGGAAAAATAGCAAGCAGAAACCAATTAAAAAATGCTGTTACATGCTGTATCGCACGATTTGCGATCGCTGAACAAGCCTGCGGGTGCATTTTCAAACAGAACTCCGAATCAAACCAACTCCATCAGGGGCTGAATAATGCCTGCAACTAGCGTCGAGGGGCGCGCTTGCAATTGAATAAACAGGTAGTTGGATGAAGTCGGTCAGCAGGGAACTAGAAGTATCAGCAGATGCCGTGGAGAGTCGTTGCTGCTAGTTGAGGTTATTGGGGGATGTAACAGTACCGCTCATAATTGCTTACGCTGATTTTCATTAAATCTCAATACGGTTCAGTTAGTCCTAAAAAAACCGATCGTGCATAGGTTGGGTTGAGGAAGGAAACCCAACATTTTCGCTACAATTTTCCTTAACTTAACGGTATTGCATTAAATTTAACTCTCTTTACAGTAGCCAGTCTGGGGCATTGGTGGCGTTGGGCAGGCGATCGGGCTTACAACTGTTGGGGGTCAATCCCTTTTTCTCGTAGCAATCTTATTAAAGCTGGATAGCGCTGAGGCAGGAAATTTAATTGACTCCATTACACGAAGTTACAGGGGGCTTGATGTTTGTAAAGGATGACACCTATTTACAAAGATTAACTTGGTTTCTATAATCTCGGTGCAGAGGAAAAAACTGACGTATGTGATTATTTGACTGTACCCCTACAACATAAATTCTTCTATCGAACAAACTGCGAGTCCCCGTTACTTCACATTCCCGCAAATTATTCTCTCTCTGTTCCAGAATTTCACGATTAGCACTGATTATCTTTCTGATTGCCTTGACGATATCTTTAACATCCATATTTCTATCGATATCTGTTTGGTATTTCTTTTTATCGATTCGATATTTGGGATGATGTCTGAGAAGAATGTGTCGCATATCATCTCTGTCTAATACAAATCTGACATTACCTGCTCTAAAATACGTACTGCCGAAGTTTCGCAATGCTTCGTTTATATCACCTTTTCGTGGTGTGGGTGGTTTTCTAACTAAAATTTGGCTAGCATCTTCTACTGAACTATCAAGTTTAGCTTGATAAATTTTGGAACTGTATAGATTATTTCCTAATGATTTAGAATCTAAGCTAAACCATATAACTCCCAAGGCAATTACTGTTAAGACTGGTTTCATAGCTACAAACCTCTTATATATACTTACTTGGTTGTCCCGGCTTCAATTCTACAACACAACGGTTTCAGAAATTACCCACATCAATTACACCTTGCAAAAGCCCAGTTAATAGAGGGTGAGAAGACTACAGTAACCTTTAATTTATAAAGTCATCTTCGTTGACCGTTTTTGTTTTTCGGCCATGCCGTAATCAATCTACCATCACGATTAACATTGACCACTGCATTTTTTCCTTGATATGTGATTTGTGGACGCCCTTTTTTATCTCTTGTGCGTGTTACTTGTCCATTACGAACAGCATCGAGAATAGCTGCGCTTGAAACACCGCGTCCTCCATTTCTATTATGAATTTGATCTCTCCCATGATTTGTCAATCCTCTGATTCTGGTTCTGATAATGTTCGTGCGAGGGATTGGATTCCTCGGACTCAGATTAGGTCGCAGCCTGGGTTTTGAAAAGGCAGCGGTCACATCAGAAAGTAGAATCACCGCCGTCGCTATTAGAACCAATCCTGACTGGAAGCATGATTTTTTCATAAAATATTCTCTTTGTTACTTTACTATGAAAATTTAACTTCAACAATGATATCTCTGCGAGGCTGACCGGCCGCTACAACAGTGACTTGAACGTTTCCACGTCCACCAATACCTGGTTGGATTAAATCATACCGCATAGTTACTTCACCTAAAACCGTCCGATAACTAGCATAACAAACATTTCTACTTGTCATTGTACCCGGAAAACTATCACCTTCCCAAGTACACCAACTATCAACTTGAGTACGTACTGGAAACAGTGCCTCTTGCACCTCACTTGGAGAAAGCTTTTGGTTAGATAAGATTTGGGAAGCAGCGTAAATTCCCGCCATCGTTGGACCTGTGAATTTAGCAGTAGTGATTGTATCTTGATATTTCTGTACAAACCCAAAACCAGCGTTTGGTCCCCAAGCATCCTGTCTTTGTTGACCCCAAAAAACACTTCTTGGAACTCTTGCAAGTTCAGTTTTATCTCTAGTAAACCTACGTTCTATAAAATCTCGCTCGGCTAGTTGAATTGCTAGAAGTTCGTCTTGAGTAGGTCCGATCGCGCCATTACGAAACCTGCCAGCCGCATAACGTATCAACCCCCCAAAAATATTACGGGATGTTAATGCTCTGAGCAAAAAGCCTAAAATAAATGCTTCAGAAGGTTTTGGAAAAAAAATCCCCGACGTGGCTGCAAACGAAACGCCACCTAGAATACCTGCACGGGTAAACTTACGCCTACTCATACCCATATTTTACCTCCTCCCTGGCGATGAAGGAGCTTCTTCTAAAAGCGTCTGTACAAAAATAATCCCTGGACAGGTGTCGCTTAAACATTCTCCTCGTAGAGCGACACTCCAAGCATTGGTGACATCCACCAACATATATTCTAAGGAACCCTTGACTATTTCTTTAGAACCTACAGTGTTACCGTCTACAAAAACTGTTAATCTGAGATGAGAATTATCACGGACAAACTCACCTGTATTGCTAATTCCAAAAGCAATCCTTAAAGTGCGAAACCGAGGTTTAGAACCGGCAGGGGTAATACGACAAGCGACACCCGCAGGATCGCCAGGAGAGATATAGCTGCCTCCAAACAACGGCTGATCGGTACGCAATACAGCAATACCTGTATATATCTCTTGACCGATAGCTATGTTAGCTGAGCCACTTACAAAGGTGTTATTTGCTCTCCCACTTGTAGTCAGACAAGGCATCTGTGTGAGTGATACAGTACGCTGTGCTTGGGCTAGTGTGCTACCCAATGCGACAAAAGTTAAACAAACCGCACCAATAGTCGCTAATTGATGAAGCACTTGGAGTTTTTTCACGACGTAAAACAGCCCCAACATCACTAATTTAATAAATTATTGAACACTACTTGAAATTTGTCAAGTAAAAAAAGTAGGGTTTAGGAGATTGTTACATAATTAGTTACTCATAGAAATAACAATACTCCGGACAGTTTTGGGAACGATACTACAAGCTTTACAGGGCAAGGATCATAAAAAAGTCGAATTAAATATAAGTCAGGGGTGGAGCTGACATTGATTTAATTATCCACAGTGGCTTAAAGTCAAGCGAGCATAAGCCATTCAGCCCTATAAAAACAGTCCGGACTATTGGTAACGAACGAGGATCTAAATGTAAATTGTGGCTCGATCGATGGATCGAGCCAGAGTTAGTCAAAAAGGC
>JAUBOG010000256.1:6530-9352 GCA_036700105.1 Microcoleus occultus BM001215583 | reverse complement strand
GATTTCTCAAGGCTTTCGGCTTAAGTTGACACTAATAGGCACGTCGCGGTGTCCCGATCTCCGGTAATAATATCACTCCTAACTGCTTGGGCCGCGAGCGTTGAGCCGATCGAACACGTATCGGGAAATTGCCGGAAATACTGTTTCGTCCTTGGCATAAGCCGGATCGTCTGCGAAAACGACTAAAATATAAATCGCTCGATCGTCTAAAGTTCTCACAAAAGCCGCTTCGCTGCGCGATTTGGAAGTATAGCCAACTTTGGAACCAAAATAAATATTAGTCGGTAAAGATTCGCCCAAAAATCCTTGTATCGAGTTGCTGGGGTCATTTTTCCAAGCCTTCGGGTCTAAATCTCTAGTCAGCAAGTAAGCCATTTTACGGCTGGCGATGCTGGAAACAGCTTGTCTAGTATAAATTTCATATATTAATCTGGCGGCTTGGTCGGTAGTTACTTGATTGCGAATCGGCTGGGAAGCATCGCCCCGCAATTGCAAGTCGCGACCGATTGGTCCTTCTTGCCTTAAATAGTATATGGGATAATTTTTGGTGCTTATACGAAGATCATTGTATCCTGCTGACTGGAAAAATGTGTTAATTTGAGTGCGCTTTTTCAGCCATGTTTGCAATTCTTCTCCTGCGAGCCGTCCGCCGGATTTTGTATCCGTGATTTTGTCTAAAATCCTGCTGGCTGCATCGTTATTGGAGATCCGAATCATTTGTTCTAGGTCGTTCTTAAAGGCAGATTCTTTTTGCGTAATCGTGCCTTTTTCTATAGCTGAGTAAAAGGCTGCCATCCAAAATAACTTGGCGACGCTAGCAGGAAATCTGAGATTTTGATTTTGATATCCGGCGAAGGTGTGAGTTTTGGAATTGCTGACATCAAACAAGGTAATTGATAGCTTTTCTGCGGGCATTCCTTTGCCGGTCGCAATCTTTGCAGCTTCATCGACAATCCCTTGCAATTCTTGAGAATAAACTGGATTGGGAGGAGTTTTGATGTTGTAGCTGAAGGTAGGCTCGCTTTGACGATCGGCTAAATTTTCCGATGTTTCAATTGCCGGCGGCAACATCGCCTCTTGAGGTAAGATGACTGGCGGTTCTGGAGGGCGGCGAGTTCTAAAAGGTATTGTCAAAATCCAAACGATCGCGATCGCCCCAGCAATTAAGCACAGGATATTGCGGTATTTTAGGCGAGCAAATTTCGTCCTGACTCGGCGGCGGGATGGGATCGGACGATCGCCGGTGGCGCGTCGGGGTTCAATTGGACGGGGGTGAATCTCACTTTTAGCAGGGCCAACCATTCTGGCGGACAATTTATCAATCAGAACCAGAGATTTACTGCTAAAATACTTTGCCGCTGCGAATATATTTGCCAAACTGAGATGCACCCTCGGACGATCGCGGATGGCGCGTCGGGGCTGGAGTGGGCGTCGGGAGTCGATGGAGCGCGGGCGGCGTCGGCGTTCTACTTGCATTGCAGTTGTGTGGTATCAAACTCGCAGGATCAGTTTATAATAGGGCGGCGTCTAAATGACAAGTGTGTCGATCGAGTCCGCTGTTGCCAATTTTATCTGTCCGCGAGGCTGATTGAGAGTTCTTAGAATTGTAAAAATTTCAGGATAGCACGCTCGTTGAAGCAAAATCCTTGGAAAAACATGAGAAATTTTTGGAGTCTGGCTGTTTTAGGATTGGCGATAACTAACGTGAATAATTCTTTGATACCTGATGTTTGGGCATTTGGGTCTCAAGCTGCTGGGCTATCTGCGGTCGATCGGCAAACAGAAGGACAGGGCGCGGATGCAGCGACTCAGTTGGCGGGAGAAAGCGAAAATCTCGAAGCAATAAAAAAGCAAACCCTTTCGAGTTCCCCGAGTTTGTTTTGGCAATTCAACAATTTACCGGAAATTTCCTATTCCCAATTGCTGGGGGTGCTGGCGAGACGACCGGACTCAAATAATACAGAGAGAGAAACCGCTGCACAACCAGAAGACATAGCACGTTTTGAAAAGATCGTACAGTATGCAAAAAAACAAAATTTGCCCGATCGCCCGATCGGAGAAATCGTCCAGGCGATCGCCGATAATTTCCTAGGAAAACCCTACGCCGAGGGTTTGCTGGACAAATCCGCTACAGAAAAGTTGATCGTAACCTTGGAAAAATTTGACTGCGTTTTGTTTGTCGAAACCGTGCTGGCGATCGCCCGAGGCGTAGCAGTAAAAGATTACGACTATCAAAATTTTGTCAGTCGCATAGAACAGCAGCGGTATTCAAACGGTAAAATGAACGGTTATTGCAGCCGGCTGCACTATTTTTCCGAATGGATTAACGACAATCAAAAACGGCAAACTGTGGAAAATATCACTGCTAAATTAGGCGGAGTACCCATGAATAAAACCCTAAATTTCATGAGTCAACATCGCAGCAGTTACCCGCAAATGGCAAAGGACGAAGCGACATATCAGTGCATAGTCAGCCAAGAAGCAAACTTAGCCAAAACTGCGGTTAATTACATTCCGACAAATCGGATAAAAACGGTTTATTCTCAGTTAAAACCAGGGGATATCGTGGCGGTAGCCACGGATGTTAAAGGATTGGATGTCACCCACACGGGTTTTGTGTATCGGAATGCAGACGGGAATCTGGGTTTAATTCACGCTTCGCCGGCGGGACAGGTGACAGTTGCGTACGACTTGCAGAGATATATTAGCAGAGTGGAAAGTGCGATCGGCATTGTAGTAGCTAGAGCAAAAACACCAACCTCCCAGCCGTAGGGTGCGTCAGTTGAGATGATTGTAGCTACCAATTCAAAATCTCGATGCTG
>JAUBOG010000256.1:0-6430 GCA_036700105.1 Microcoleus occultus BM001215583 | reverse complement strand
TGAGATGATTGTAGCTACCAATTCAAAATCTCGATGCTGACGCACCCTACAAACTGGTTAAACCGACGGTAAAAACGGTGATGATACTGAGAAAAAGGGCAACTCGAAAGTTAAAAAAGCGGTGAGTGCGATCGAACGGTAGCTTCATTTAAACTAAGAACTCATGGGTTGCATCCTGATGTTGCTGCAAACCGGATTAATTGACTATTTCGCTGCGAGAAACCTTACTAATTCGATCGGGATTTGCGGTTAATTCGGGCGGTGAGGCTTGAACAGCCCCCCATTCAGTCAAAAAGCCTTTCAAAAGAACTTCTTGCTGAGTGCGAAAACTCTCGACATTCGCGCCTCCATTCATAATTACAAACCAAACAGTTTCTTGTTTTTGAGTTGGCAGCGCGCCGCCCAAAGCGCTAACATTATCCAAAGTTCCAGATTTGATGACGGCTAATTTTGGCAGCGGCCGTTCAGAAAGTATGCCTTTGTCTTTTCCAACTACAGTCAAAACATCAGCAACTGTCATGTTGTAAGGCTTGAGGTAGCGTTCTACCGCTAAAAATAAAGCGCACGCAGCCCGGGGAGAAATGCGGTTTTCTTCGCTGAGGCCGGAACCGTTGACGAGTTGTATTTCTGCGGGGGGAACTCCGGTTGCGGCTGCTGCTTTTTGGGCGACAGTTTTCGCGCCGCCGACGGTATCGGCTAACATATCTGCCATCAAGTTGTTGCTGTACTGATTCATTTTTTTGACCAGTTCTGCTAATGGCAAAGAATAATGTTTGACTAAAGGCTGCACGCTGTTCGGAACTGCTGGCAGAACTTTGACAGTGCCTTCTATGATTAGTTGCGGTTTCGGCGTATTTGGAGGTAATGTTTGATATTGGGCGGCGGCTTCAGTCGGCCAGATTTGACTGTTCAATGCTTGTTTGAGCAATTCTCCTGATTTGAGGGAATTTAATTCAAAGTTCATGTAAAACTTATCGACAATTATTAAATTGCCAGTAACTCGCTTGATGCCTTTTTGATTTAAGGCGTTGCCGAGGGCGATCGCCTCTTCCCAAACAAACAGCGGATCTTCGCTACCCTGAATAACTAAATCGCCTGTTAATACGCCATTTTCTATTTTTCCAGTTGTACCGATTAACGTAATAAATTGATGTTCCGGCCCGAATTGTTGCAGCGCTACCAGGGAGGTTGCGACTTTGGTAAGTGAAGCGGCCGGTAGAGGAGTTGTGCCTTGATGGTTGGCTAGCAAAGTATTGCCTGATTGCATCCAAATGCCTTGATTTTCTTTGGCATAACCTTGGGATGTCAATTGGTTGAGATATTGTTGGATTTTAGTATTTGTGGCGGTTTCGGGGTTGCTGGTAGCGACTGTTAATGGCTGATTTACCGGAGTCGGTGAGGGGGAAATTTCCGCAACCGGAGAGGGTGATGAAAGTTCGGGGGATGGGGTAGCGGCGCATCCGTTAATCAGTGCGATGAGGACGATCGAACTTGCAGCATTCGAGTAGCGGTTTTTGAACATTACCTTAATTTTTTCCATCAAATTTACTATCTGTCGGCACGCCCGATGGAAAGTTTAGCACTCTTCGGGAGCGTCTTGGAGCCTCCCGATTTTCCTTGCCAGACACCAGAACCTCTGACATTACGGATCTGCTTCTCGATCTTTCTTCGCGTTCTTTGCGTCTTCGCGGTTCGTTAAGTAGATATCCTTTAAATGTTTCGTGACTGTATCTTCCCTGCCTGGGGAGAAGGCCCCAGGCCGATCGCAAATTCTCGTGATTACTGGTTTATCCGACCATACTCCCCATACTCAGCGGCACCATCTCGCCGTGCACCGTCAGCCCTAACAACATCGGCCCGCCCGGTCGGATCAACTCTCCTGTAAGCGCGCAGCGTTCCTCCTGCTGTGCTGTGGCATTAATACTGGCTCGAATATCCGATCGAGAAAACATCTGGCGATACTCTCCAGATTTTTGCTGGACGTAATTCCAGAGCAAATCTCGAATCAAAGCTTGATATCCTTGATTTCCAGCGAGTTCTTTGAGTCTCTCCTTAAGTTCTTTTTCCAGTCGAATGCTGGTAACTTCCATTTCGGTGGTTGAGGTTCTAGGTAGGGTATGCATAATTTTTCTCCGTGACGGGTGGACATATCTGTAATATCAGTGTAGTATGTTTAAAGCTAGATTTAAAGCTCTCTTACTACTTTCTGCCTGGTGAAATTTCTCCCCAACTACTCCACCTATCAACTCAAGTGCGATCGCCCCAGGAATCGCACAGGGTCGTCACGGCACGTCTTGATGACGGATTGGGCTACCGTCAAAGCGAGCGATCGGGGAGGGCTAAGCCTAATTAAACCCGGTTATAGTGGATTAGGACAAAATGCAGAAATTAATTACAACGAGGTAGACCGGGACGGTCTGTCAGTGGCACAGCCACACATAGATACGCGAAGCGGGAGGTACAGCTAAACGACTGTACTAACACTGGATAAAAATTTGCACGAACGCAGTTTTTCTGGCCCCCGTTTCTAAGTAAGAGAAGCGGGGGCATTTGATTGGATATTTAAGCAATTTGGCAAGGCTTGGGGAACTGGCGAAAACTAGATTTAGCCAATGCTGGGAAGCATTCCAAATCTAAAATCTAAAATCTAAAATCTAAAATCCAAATGAGGAGGAGCAAGCCGTGACCGTAGCAACTGATGTATTGAGGCAATCTGTGGTGGTGTTTTCTCAGAATTACCTACCGATGAGCCGTGTCAACATCAAACGGGCGATCGTACTTTTGGTAACAGGCAAGGCTGAACCTCTCGATTTTAGCATTGGCAACGGCCATCTGGTGCGATCGCCCAGCACCAGCATCCACGTACCCGAACAAATCCGCTTGACTTTTGGCAACAGGGAACGGCTTTGGAAAATGCCGCCGGTCAACCGCCGGGAAGTTCTGCGCCGCGATGCTCATGCTTGCCAATACTGCGGCAGCAACCGGCATTTGACGCTGGATCACGTCATGCCCCGATCGAAGGGCGGATTGCACACTTGGGACAACGTGGTGACGGCTTGCGAACGCTGCAACTCCCGCAAGGGCGATCGAACTCCCGCAGAAGCTGCAATGCCTCTGCGAGCCAAGCCGAAGGCTCCCATTCACCCCACTGTTGCTTTTGCCGAAATGTTTTGGCACGAATACCAAATTGGGGAATAGGGAATGGGAAGAATTTTAGATTTTAGATTTTAGATTTTAAATTGATGCGTAATTCTCATCTAAAATCTGCCCCAATTCCCAATTCCCAATTCCCAATTTTCAATTTTCAATTCAAATTTAGGGCTGTCAATATGCTGAAGTTGACTTACACTGAAACGGGCTTTAACCTGGAGCGTTTAGCTCAATCTCCCGAACAGTTAGTGGCGCTGCGAGTTGTGCTGGCTATGCGAGTTGGTCAGAGCATCAGCGTCGAACCGAGCACTGCGGCATTTTTGCTGCCCGCGAATTTGCCGGCGCTTTCTCTGTTGGAATCTGAGGCCCGCCGAGACGACTGCGAGGCGATCGACCTTTGTGTTGCGGATGCTGATTTTGTAGAGGTGACTTTGCGCGGTACGTGGATTTCTGATGCGTCTGAGGGTGCTGATGGGGTGTTTGCGACTGTTTTGAGCGATCGGGCAGAACTCTTGCTGCTCAAACTCTGGCTCGAAACTCAGGCTGCTGCGGAGGTTGTCGGGGAAGTCGGCGATTAAAATCCGATGTTGAAGGAATTTCGGCAACGGATTTATTTCTTAGTCCGCGGAGGCGGACTTTGTTTTTGTAGTAGCGGTTTCAACCGCCGAATCATCTATCTCCTTCAAGGCGTATAAATGATGTTGAAGTAAATGCCGTTATCTTGCAGATTGTCGCCTTTATCGCTAATTCTGACTAAAGGAAAAGCGTAATCTAAGCGCAGGTTCACCCGCCGTATCGGTTCCCAAATTACCCCCAAACCCGCACCTGCTAAAAAGGTCTGATTGGTTAATTTATTAGGATTGTTGGCAACGTTCCACACCGTACCCGCATCCAAAAAAGGAGCTACTTGAAGTTTGGGATTTCCCGAAGCATCCCGCTGCAAAGTAATCCGATCTTCGATCGAAACTCGGAAGCCGTTATCGCCAGAACGGGCATTTTGGCGGTAGCCGCGCAAAGATTGCCCGCCGCCAATGACAAATTGCTGCGAAGGCAACAAACTATTAGCTGATAACTGCAAATCTGACTGCAAAATTAATAAATGTTTGTCGTTCAATCGCTGTACTCGCTGCACTTGACCCAGCCAACTCAAAAATTGTCCGTCGGGAACAGAACCTTCGTTTTGAGTCGCGTCGAACAAGCTAGTACCGATCGTAAATTGCGATCGCACGGCCCAAGCACCCTGCGGATCGCGCCGAATGTAGTCCTGTCCCAGCTTGATCGCAGTCGTAGTCGTCACACCGCGATCGTCCGGGCCGATGCCAAAAGGAAACGGTTCGCCGGCGAGAAAAGTTCTGCCTGTCTGATAAGTAATACCGCCCGATAAGGCAAATTCTTCGATCGGCGTTCTCCGCAGCGGCTGGCGGTAACTGAGTTCAAATAAATGCGATTTTCCCGAAATGTCAAAAGCGTCAAAAGGTTCTTGTACTATACTGTTGCGGTTCGGCGCCGCCCTCAATTGCAAAGTGCCGTTCATCGCATTTAGGGGCACGCGATAGGTGAAATCGAACACGTCAGAATCGCCGAGCGATCGGTAATAAGCACCCGCAAGTTCGTCGCCATTTCCTGTGATGTTGCGGTGCCGCAAACTAACTCCCAATCTTTCGGAACCGACACTGGGAGGAGAGTAATTGTCAATGCTGAAACTAGATTGAAAGGGATTAGCTTCCGAGACTCGGACGATCAGAATGCTCTCGCCTGGATTATCTCCAGCCCGCAGGCTGGCTTCTACATTGTCAAATAAAGGATCGACTCGCAGCAGCCGCAGTTGGTCTTCTAATGAAGCTGTGCTTAAAGGCCTTCCGGCACCCAGTCTAATCCGGCTGCGGATGTAATTTTTATGCAATCTTTTAGTTCCTTCTACCTCAATTCGGCTCAGCTTGCCTTCGATCACTTGAATTTGGACAGTGCCTGCTGCGATCGTTTGAGGCGGCAACACGGCTCTGGAAGTGATGTAGCCGCGATTCAGGTAAATTTCGGTAATTTTGTCGGCGATTTGTTTGAGCTGTTCTAGGGTGGCAGAACGGCCCTCTAACGGCTTGACTAAGGCATTAATTTCTTCTTGGCTTAAAATTGTGCTGCCGACTACTTGAATTTTCTGCACCTGAACTTCTCGATCCGGCAGCGGTTGGGGGACTGGCGACGGCGGTTGGGGCGCAACTGTTGGCGGTGCTTGCGGAGGTCGATCGACCGGCTGCGGGGCTGGTTGCAAAAATCGATCGCGATTTGGATCTGGTTGAGTCGGCGGCGGTGGCAGGTTTGGAGGCGCAGTTTGCGGATTCTGGGCTAAAACATTGCATTGTAAATCGTTCTGGCATTTTGGACTGCTGTCAACCTGCTGCTGCTGCTGATTTTGCGGTTCGGGGACAAAGCCCGCATCACAAGCAGTTTCATCGATTGCGGAACAGGCCCAAAGCTTGTTTTCGGCCCGGTTCGATCGTGTTTCCGGTTCGGGGTTGGTATCGATCGAATCGGGAAGCCGATTTAAGTTTGTTGCTATTTCATCTTGCTCGATCGAGAGTTTTTGCAGTGCTAATACTTGGCTGTCTGTATCTGCTGAGTTGTCAGCGGTGGCGGGCCGCTGATAAATATTGCCCGTTTGGGATATACCTTTATTGGCATGAAAGCAAGCGATCGGGAGCGCAGTTAGAAGTGAAATCCCCAACCGAAATATGGCAATATTTGCACTCGGGCGCATAATTAATAATTTCTGTAAAATTAGTTTGTCTGCTGCTTGACTCTGCCAGTTTACCATTTAGTATTGGGCGCAATTTGACGATCGGGTATTGCCGATCGTACGCAGGTCATTCGATTTTAGATTTTAGATTTTAGATTTTGGAGGCGACCCCGCGGATAAATTCGGGGGCTTGAGGATTTGAGATTTGAGATTTTGGATTTATTCCACGGATAAATCACGTGGCGGGTACTACAGGTCGAAATTCACAGGTCAAGACAAACCAAATCCCGGACTTCTTTGTTGCCGCTGGCGATTTTCACGCTTTTAAAGCGCGATTCAGAAGTCGGGGAGCTGCCAGAAATCATACCGTCCCATCAGCAGCGCCGACTAGAATAATTTTAACAGTCCGGCTTTCAAGAGGCTAAAAGCCGAACTGATCTCTGTTCGCAAAAATTTTAATTTATACCAGAAAGGAAGAAAAAGGCTGATAGAGCAGTTGACAGTTGACCTGTGACAGTTGACAGTTATGGTATCCGAATCCAACCG
>JAUBOG010000255.1:0-9355 GCA_036700105.1 Microcoleus occultus BM001215583 | reverse complement strand
CATCCGTTACATCCGTTACATCCGTTACAAAATCCGCTGCCGAACTTCCTTCTACTTCAATTCTGGCAAAAATGCTGTCAGGCATTTGTACAATTCCAGTCCCGGCCCTGCTTGCAGCGGATAAAGCTTGTCGAAATTAATTGGGCTTCCCGGTTCAAATTTCCACTCGGTTTGCTGTGCTGTTTTTGAGGGAATTTCGATCGCTACTGTGATGTTAATAATTCTGTTGTGCTGGGGGATTCCCCGAAAGCAGTAACTTTTTCCGGTGCGTTTGTCGGAGTCGCTGCCGGTGATGTATCTGTCTTGTTTGCGAAATTGGATTTCTCGAAAAGGTCGATCGATCGCAAACGAATCTCGGTAGCGGTAGTCTCCGTCGGGCAAACTTTGCACATCCGGCCCGATCTGAGCTACAACTGCTGCTGCACTAAGAGTTAGCATCATTTATATCAGTTCCTCCTGTGAAATCGGCGAGTTTGCTGCCTGGTGTCTGTGTCGCTGCGGGCGATCGGCTCAAACAGCACAAATTTGTGACAATTTAATAAAAGTTGTTATGCAGTTTTACTTGATCCCTGCCTATGGTGAATAATTCTTTCATGGTTTCATCTCTTTTACGGATATGAGTGATAATAGAAGTATTGAGTCAAGCCCTGAGAAATTTGGCGGGCGCATATCTAAGGATAAACGGAGGATACTGCTATGTTTCGGCTGACGGGAAGAACCAAAAATTTAGGGCGAGTTGAAACCGGAAACTCGGAACGGCGAGGCTCGATCGCCTCTGCATCTAAAAGCAGCCGCACCGTTCGATCGCGAGTTTACAAAGATGAGGCTTTGGTATCTGCCTCGCTCGCGGGACTGCCGGCTCTTTTGGCATCGCTGGAAAGCTTTCGCGAGTAAAGTTTGACAATTTCTGTTGTTAAACATGGGGAATTGACTGAGCTAAATTATTGCCAGACACCGGAAAAGATATTCTTGACCGCGATCGCAATTCGAGTTAAGTCTTCCTTCAGCAGCGGCGGCCAAGAAACTCCTCTGCGGATTCCTGCTTCAAATTGCTGCGAACTTTCTACTGAGAGTAAATGCAGTGCCGAGATTAATTGCCGATCGAGCATTGGAGATTCTTGCAAGCCCTCAAACAATATTTTTAAAGCTAATAAAATTGATGTCACCTGTCCGGGTACGGGCGGCTGACCTTGTTTGAGACGCATCAGAAAGGCGTCGGGATTTTTCTTGGTTTCGAGGGCGGTTCCTTGGTCGATCAGAAAACTGCGGGCTGTTTTGTAATCCATTTGATGTGCGATCGATCGGAGTGCAATTAATTAGCTGGCATTATATCACTTTTCCTACCGCTAAATTTGCTAATATATTTCGATACAGGCTAAACTGCAGCTACTCGTGAGGTTGCGGCAGCCGTGTACCCGAAAGCTCTCGTAAAGTGCGCACTGCGCACCCTACAGCTACTCTTAGTAGTTATGGGTGGCTTTTACAGAACGGAAAAATAAAACAATGATAAAACCGCAGGGAAATAGCAAAAAATCCAAGATTTATCGCTACTTGTGGCTGCTGGTTTTGTGCCTGAGCTTTCTGTTAGTTCCGGTTCTCGAAAAACTAGCCGCCCAAATGCCATTTCCCCCGCCCGCTGTTATTGAAAATAATGCTAATTTGGGAGCGAGGATTCAAAGGACTATGGGGCTACTTGCTGCCAGCACTCCCGCAGAACGCCGCCAAGTACGCATCCTGTTTTACGGTCAATCCATCACTGAGCAAGATTGGTGGAAAGAAGTAGCGCAGGATTTGAAACAGCGGTTTCCCAATGCAGATTTGATTGTTGAAAATCGCGCGATCGGAGGATTTGCCGCACCGATTTTAATCCGTCCCAGCGAACACGATTTGTATCCTTTTTATCCCGATTTGCTCATTTTTCACGTCTACGGAGGCGGTGAAGATTACGAAGCCATAATTGCCAATGTCCGCCGCCGCACTACCAGCGAAATACTCTTGCATTCAGACCACATCGACTGGATTCCGACGGGCAGCAGCGACGATCCCGAACAAGTCAAAAGATACGAATGGCACAACACTCATTCTACTAAATGGCTGCCTGAGTTGGCAGATAAATACGGCTGCGAAATTGCGGAAATTCGCGAACCTTGGAGGCAGTATTTAAAAGACAATCGCTTGCAGCCACAACAGCTATTGAGCGATAGCATTCACCTCAACGATTGGGGAAATTTTCTCCTAGCTGCTTTCATCAAACCGCACCTGCGATACAATCCAAATTCTCCTCAAACGTCGCAGCAAGATTTAGTCAAAACTTATACAGTTGGCAGCGATGTTCAGTGGCAAGATGGCAAGTTGGTTCTAGAGTTTGAAGGAAATAGAGTAGATGCGATCGCCGATCGAACTTTCAAAGGCAGCCCCGCTTCTGGTAACATTACCGTAGACGGCAAAAAACCCTCAGAATTTCCCGAACTTTACAGCATTACCAGACCCAGCGTTGCTATTGGCGTCGGTTGGCCCGCAATCATCCAAGTATCAAATCAAAAACCGCTAATCGTCGAAGATTGGAAAGCCGTAATTACCGAGATTAACAGCGACGCCAGCAAGTTTAAATTTGACGTTGTAGGTTCTAAAACAGGTTACGACGGCAGCGGTACAAATGACAAAATGTTTGTCTCAAATTCCGGGCGAGTTGTCATCGAACCGAAAAACTGGTGGCTGCAAAATTCCTATGACTATTCCAAACAGCTAACACCAAAAGGCTTTGAGATTACCTGGCAAGTAAAACCAATGTTTGTTGATTCCTACCTTGCGCCGCAAATTGCCGATCGCACCCGCGAGTATTTTACCACATTGGCTCAGAATTTGAGCAATTCCAAACACGTTCTCGAAATCATTCCTGAAACAGATGGGAAAGTGCCAATTAAAGCAATTCGAGTATATCGCCCTGCTTATATTCCTGATGCTAAACCCTCTCTTTAATCTAATACCCATTTATCAAAATTTATACAACAGTATTCGTGGTGTTTGTAGGGTGCGTCGCCATGATTAATCCCTAAATTATATCGACAATCTCATGGCGACGCAGCAATCGACAATAGTTGAGAACAAAACAACAATTATTGTACAGCATAAATTTTGATAAATGGTATAAAATCTCAAATCGAAAAATGGAAAATCGATTAACCTCAGTAATTGAGTAGGTGCGTCAGTTTGAGTTGGTGGTTTAGCAATCCAGAATTTGCCAACTGACGCACCCTACAAGTTGAATCTACGAACTTAATTTATATAGTTATTTCTTCAACCCGCAGAGGCGGGTTTTGTTTCTATAGTCGCGGTTTCAAACGCCGAGTCTTCTACCAACAATTACCCCGCGCTTCTCATAATCCCCAACTCGTGAAACATCAACAGCGATAAAAAGAAATCCGCCACAAAAATAAACACCCAAGAAGTCACCACCGCCGCCGTTGCAGCTTGCCCTACTCCTTTCCCTCCGCCCTCCGTCGTCAACCCCCAACCGCAACCGACAAGGGCAATTATCAATCCAAAAATAAAACTCTTAATCGCCACATTTACTAAATCCCAAGGCCCCAAAAAAGTCCGCACCGATTCCAAAAATACCGACGGTTCCAACTCGTAAAAATAAACCGCCACAAACAGTCCGCCCAAAATCCCCACCGCTACCGAAAAAATTGTTAAAATCGGCAGCATGATGCAGCAAGCTATCACCCTCGGCACTACTAAATAATCAACCGGATTTGTTCTCAACATATACAGGGCGTCTATTTGTTCCGTCACCTGCATTTCTCCTATTTCTGCGGCAAAGGCAGAACCTACTTGTCCCGCCACCACGCCCGCTGTTAAAACCGGTGCTAATTCGCGACAAAATGCCACAGCAAAAGCACCTCCCACCGCCCCAACCGCGCCATACCGAATCAATTCTCTGGCGGATTGAACGGTAAAAATCATCCCGGCGAAAAAGGCTATTAGCAGCACGGAACGCAAAGAATCCAGCCCTACTGTTACTAAATGTTCCATGATTTTGCGGCGGTCAATTTTGCCGGTGACTGCGCGCAGCAGCACTTGGCCTCCCAGGAACAGCGTCACTAAAAACCGCTGAAACCACCTGTTATTGAAGGTTTCATCTAAATGTCGATCGCGCTTTTCTTGGTATTTTTTAACCAATTACTGACGGCTCGGGATTAATTACAAACACGGCGAAGCATTGCTAAATAGAGATTTCGCCAATTGTACAGCAATTATTGCACGATTTGTCAACATATATTTTTTGTTTCTGGGCCCTGCGGTTGGTGCGCTATACCTTTTTAGATTTTAGATTGGGACTGATTGATTCTGTGGTAATCATCACTAATTTTCCAATCTAAAATCCAAAATCTAAAATCTAAAATCCTAGGACTACTCGGCAAGCAACAAGTCAATGAAGTTATCCAACTGTTCGTTATATTTTTGGGCTTGCTCGTTGCCAATTTTCACCAGTTCCGATATCTTCTCTTCCGAGGCATCATCAATCGGCAGCGGTGGTTCGCCGCTCAAATCTGGACTAATTCTCAAATATTGATTGGGTCTGTCAATCGCATCAAAAATTTGGATTATTTGATAATTTACCGTTTCAGCAACTCCCGTCATCATGATATTAATCAAAGGCTCAACCCACTCAACTTGACCCCAATCTTTCACTTCTTCGTAGGGGAATTTTTTCTGAGCTTGTCCCGTCCCCAGCGATAAAATTACCATATCTTTTGCTGTTGGGCCTTTGTCCGGGCGATTGTCGGGAATTCTGAATTTATTTCTGACTTCTGCATAGGCACAAAGTGCGGGATTGTTTGCGAATACTCCCCCGTCAATTAAAGCGTAGGATTCCTTTGTCAAAGAGTAGATTTTGGGAACTTCAAAGAAAGTGGGAGCTGCAGATGTGGCTCTAGCGATATCTCTGATAAAATACTCTTGTGCTGGCTCTTGTTTGGCATCTATTTGATTGAAAAAGTGCGCTCTTCTCCTTTCGACATCGTAACTGGAAATTAAACAAGGTTTCAAAAGCTCGCTGAGTTTGCAATCTCTAAAGTTTTCCAAAAAGAATTTTTCCAAGCTATCGCTGGGATATTTCTCATCTACCAAACCGTCTAGAGATTTGATTTTTTGCCAAAATGTGTTCTTAAAAACATCGCGGCCGCTTTTAATCGAAAAATTAACAGCGTCTTGGGCAGACCACCGAGGTCTGGTTGGATTTTCGGGATCGGGAAATAAATAGAGACAGGTTAAAATCCCTCCCGCACTTGTGCCGGCGATTAAATCAAAATAGTCAGCTATTTTGGCATCTGGGTTGCCGCTTTTTTGTTGCAGCTTTGACTCGATGCTAACTCCAATTTGCGCGGGGATAATCCCTCTAATTCCGCCTCCATCTATGGATAAAATCCTGGTATATTTTGCCATAATTGTTGCCTCTTTTCGATGTTTGCTGATTTTTTGCCGTCCCGGACGCAAAAAGAGTGCCGTAGGGACACGGCACTGCCGTGTCCCTACCTCTGCTGCGTCCAAGACATTCCTAATCTAACATTTCAAATCTAGATTTAATTGGCCCGCGGCGATCGTGTAGCGAAAAATGTATTCTACAATTTCTACGTAATTGTAGGCGGCGGCGGTTGAGTCTGCCCAGACTGTGATGCCGTGATCGCGAATTAACAAAGCGGGTACAGAGGGCGCACAAACCGCAAAATATTCGCAAATTTCTTTGGCTATTTTAGGCACTTCTAAATAATTGGGAAATAGGGGCATCGACACCTGGGGGTTTTCCTCCCACACGCCCAAACCTTTCAGCATTTCGATCGCGGGTAAAGGCACTGCATCTCCCGGTGTTAGCCGAGAAACTAAATTTGCCTCGATCGAGTGAACGTGATAGCAAGCTTTAGCGTCTGGAAAACAATTGTAAACGGCTAAATGAATGCTGGTTTCTGCCGACGGGCGGCTGTCGGGAACAGGTTGCTCGACAATTGCGCCATCCGAACTCATTCTGATAAAATCTGCTTCAGTTAACTGCCCTTTGGCGCGGCCGCTAGCAGTAATCCAAAAACTGCCGTCTGGTAAGCGCGCTGAAAGATTGCCGGCAGTTCCAACCATCCAACCGCGATCGTAAAAATGTCTGGCTGCTGCAATTAAATCCGTTCTCAAATCGCCACTCATTCTTTGCAAATCCTCAGCTTTTTATATAGCTTTTACGTTAATCGCAATTGCGCTGGCTTATCTAAATGTAGGGTGCGCATTGCGCACCTTACCTGAGAAAGGCGATCGTTTCAATTCCATTTCTGGGACAAATGTTCCAACACGTCAAAAAAATTATCCCATTTAGTATAAGGCTTTTGCTGTTCCTCTAGATATTCGGCAAGCCGATCGCGCGCAAACACCGACGTTGCCTGCAAAGCCATGTTAAAATCCGTCAGGGAATCTCCGATCGCCACCTGTTCCACGGCCGGGTGCAGCCCCATCACCCGCACCTTAGACACCAATTCTGTATCCCCTTCAAACTCAGCATTTACTTGCAAGCAAGGGCCCGTCGCGTCCAATTCCACAGCGTACAGGGCGATCGCCCGGTGTACCAAATCGCCCATTACAGCCTCTACCATTATCCGCAGCCCGCCAGAAACTATGACAAAATCCACCCTTTGAGCTTCCAAAAAATCCAGCAATTCCACCAATCCCGGCCGCATCAGTTGTCCCCTAGAAAATTCCACAATTTCCCCGTAACGTTCCGAGGGAATAGACTCTAGTAACTGCCGCACTCCCGATCGCAAACTGATCCTTCTTGCGTACATTTCCGGCATCAGTTGAGACGACAGTTCCGGTGCGAAATGCTTGAGCATTGCCACAAAAGTTTCTTCAACAGTTATCGTGCCGTCAAAGTCGCAGAATACTATTCGTTTGCGATTGTTCGGGATGGGAGATTTTGGCTTGTCATCGGTCATTGTCAGTCGCACAAGAGAGAGAATATAAAAAGTTTACACGATCGGGCTACCGACACTGCGACGGTCAAAAACTAATAGCTGCGCGCTATTTTTGGGAAATCGCCCCCAGGGTTTTATGCAGATTATTCCAGGGAATCTTCGTCGAAAGAATCTTCATCGAAGGAATCTTCGTCGAAGGAATCTTCGTCGAAGGAATCTTCGTCGAAGGAATCTTCTACTTCCTGCTTTTTACTTTTGGTCTTTTGGGGGGTAGATTTAGCCGGCAAACAGATTAAATTGTCATCCTCAGTATTAATCAAACCCTTCGATCGCAACTTGCCCATCAGCCGCGTCACCGTCACGCGCGTCGAGCCGATCGCACTGCCAATTTGAGCGTGAGTCAAGGCCCAAGGCAGCCGATAGCCCCGAACCACATCCGGTTCTCCCTCACCTACGTAGGGTTCGCCGAACTCTTCAATCAACAAAGTGAGAAATCCCAGCAGTCGGTCGATCGTCCGGCGCTGTCCCAAAGTGCTCAGCCAGAGGAGTTTCCGCTGGTGCTGGTAGCGAAACGCATCCAAAATTTCCCTGCGGAAGTGAGGCCAATTATCCAAATCGTGCCAGTACATCCACACTACGTGAGTTTGATCGGCGTGGGCGTAAGCTTGGAGCGTAAACGGAGACTGAGCAACCAGTTCAAAGGGCTGACCGGCACCGACGAAGCCCAAAAAAGCTTCTTCTGTAGTTTTGTCGGCAGATTTTGACGATTTCGCCGCGGCGCTAACTTGAGCGCTGCCTACGAGCCGCACAGCACCTTTCTGGACTAAATACAGCAGTCCGGGTCTGGCAGGAATCCGCTCGTCTTTGCTAAAAGTCCGGCAGCGGTAGTGTTCCTGGGCCCAGTCGATAATTCGCTGCCAAGTGATAAACGGCCGATCGATAGTTTCTAGAGGTGTGGAAGTTGATTGCATAGGTGAGGCTCTGGGGTATATTTAATTAGTGAGAAAAACAGCTTCTGCCAGCATAGAGATACAAAGTGAGACAACCAACCCCCGATCGAGCTTGCACGCTGGTTAACAGTGCTGACTCTTCTCAGTTTTACCGAAAAATTCAATGTAGCAAAAAATACATCAAAATGGTAGAGTTTAGCAAAAAGTTTGTCTTAAATTTTGTATATTTAGCTTAAAAATCGCTCGATCGCCGATTATTTCGATGCAGCCTCGCTCCGGGGAGCCGATCGGCTATCTCTGACATCAGCAGTTTAACGTACAACAATAGCGCCTGCGGTAACACTCGACCATCACTGTAAGCCCCGGAGCGGCCGATATGGATACACAAAATATTTCCCAGTGCCCCGAAGTTTCAGTCAAGTGTTTCTTGCTTTCAAGGTTCCACAGCCTCAGCAACAGGCAAGATGCCTGTGAAGCAAAGGCTGAATTTTCTAGTGGAACAGGCATCTTGCCTGTTCTTGAGAAGAGTGCAGTATTTCAGTTAAATCGGGCTAAAGATGGCGCGCGGGTGCTGTACGTGTCGGCGATCGCCCTCAAATTAGCTAAAACTTGGCAGCAGACACCGCAGGATCTCGCGGCACAGTTGGCCGCAACTCTCGAACCGCTGTGCTCCCCAAATTTCGCCGTTAAAGCCGCGCCGGCGGGATTTATCGAGCTGGAGCTCACTGATGCTGGTTTAGGCTTCTGGTTGCAGCATTTAGCTCAAACAAAGCTCCCAGTTCCAGAATCTCGGATCTTATCTCCTGTTGTGTCGGCCGATCGGCTGTTTCCGATTCAGTACAGCCACGCGCGCTGCTGTTCCCTGCTGCGAATGGCCCACCGCGAGCGCCTAATTTCGATCGCGCAGCCGGATGTCGCTACAGCACCGCAAATTTGGTCGCTTTTGGTCCCAAATCCCATCCCCTGGCTCGACAGCGGCGATCAGCTGCGGCTAGTACATCCAGCAGAACGCAGTTTAATTTCGCAACTAATCACAGTGCTAGATAATTTAGCACCTGCGATCGCCAATTGCAGCCGCGAAAAACCAGTCAATTATCTAAAATTGGCTGATAATTTGAGTGCCGCATTTCAGACTTTTTACAGTCAATGTCGGATTTGGGGCGAAGTCAAAATAGAAACACCAAAACTCGCCCAAGCCAGATTGGGTTTAGTATTAGCAACTCAATCTTTACTCAGGTTTATCCTAGAAAAATTATTGAGCGCCGTTGCTCCATTAGAACTTTGAATTAGCATCGCCATTAATATTACCCGAAATCAGGAGACTGCACGTGCGGTGTCCCTACAATTCATCTGGCGTAGGGACACTCCAAGAGCCTTTCGTCGTGTCAACAATCGCCTAAAACCCTTGAGAAATCTCGTTTATATCCGAGTCCAGATCCCCCTAAATCCCCC
>JAUBOG010000254.1:0-9422 GCA_036700105.1 Microcoleus occultus BM001215583 | reverse complement strand
CCCTAGCCCCCCCTTGCAAAAGGGGGGGACAAGAATACTGTTATTTCGTTTAAAATTGGTAGAAGATAGTGTCCGGTGGTATCGATCGCACTCGCGCCAGGGTGCAGCAGTCCGATACAAATCCTGAAATTTATTGCAGGGACAATCGCCCGACTGCTTCACCCTAAAAGTATCTAAAATAGTTTCCTTCTTCCCGATCGCATTTGAGACAAGCCTAATAATTAATCCGTGTATCCGTGTTAATCCGTGTAGTGCATTCCTTCTTCCTTCTTCCTTCTTCTTATGAATTATGTTCCCGAAAATGCTTTGATCGTGCAAAGCGACCGATCGATCTTACTAGAAGTTCACGCCCCCACAGCACAACAGGCGCGAGAAGCGATCGCACCTTTTGCCGAATTAATCAAAAGTCCGGAACACATCCACACCTATCGCATCACGCCCCTCAGCGTGTGGAATGCGCGGGCGGCGGGAATGCCAGTAGAAGACGCGATCGCAGCGCTGCGAAAGTATGCTAAATATGATATTCCAGAATCGGTAGCGCAGGAAATTCAACTGCTCGGTACGCGCTACGGATTGACGGTAATTGAAAGGATTGATGCTGAAAATCCCGATTTGCAACTGCGGATTGCCGATCGCCCGCTGACGGAGTTGCTAGTGCGGGACGATCGCGTAAAACCGCTGTTAGGTAAGCGGATCTCCGATCTTTGCTTTCAGGTTGATGCCGGGAATCGCGGCGTACTCAAACAAGCTTTGCTAGCAGTAGGTTATCCGGCCCAAGATTTGGCTGGATATGTCGAGGGTGCCGAGTTGGCAATTGCGTTGCGCGATCGTACTCTAGCGGATTTACCCTTTAATTTGCGCGCCTATCAAAAGGAAGCCGTAGAGGCATTCTATCAAGGAGGAGAGGTAAAAGGCGGCAGCGGGACGATCGTCCTACCGTGCGGCGCTGGTAAGACGATTGTGGGGATGATTGCGATGAGTTTGGTAAAGCAAAAAACACTCATCCTCACCAGCAGTTTGACTTCAGTGCACCAGTGGCGCAGGGAAATATTGGACAAGACGAGTTTAACTGAAGATGCGATCGCGGAGTACAGCAGCAACAGCAAAAAAACGGCTTCTGTAACTCTCTCGACTTACCAAATGCTCAGTTATCGATCGACTAAAGATGATGAATTCCCGCATTTCGAGTTGTTTAACGCCCAATCGTGGGGACTGATTATTTATGATGAAGTCCATCTATTACCCGCACCGATATTTCGGATTACCGCTGAATTGCAAGCGCGGCGCCGGTTAGGTTTGACTGCGACATTGATTCGCGAAGACGGGAAAGAAGGCGATGTATTCACGTTGATTGGGCCCAAGCGCTATGACGTACCTTGGCGCGAATTGGAAGGACAAGGATTTATTGCCACTGCGAATTGTACTGAAATCCGGGTCGCCCAAAATGAGGCGGAAAAAATGGAATATGCCCTCGCGCCCCGCCGCAGCCAGTTTCGGATTGCTGCGGAAAATCCGGGTAAGTTGGATGTGGTGCAAGGTTTGTTGCAAAAGGAGGCGGGGCACCGTATTTTAATTATTGGTGAGTATCTCGAACAGTTGGATGCGATCGCCCGAGTTACCGATTTGCCGCTGATTACGGGGAAGACAAAACAGGTTGAGCGCGATCGGCTGTACGAAGCATTCCGTCACAAAGAGATTCCCGGATTAATTCTGTCTCGCGTGGGCAATTTTGCCGTCGATTTACCCGATGCCGATGTGTTGATTCAAGTATCGGGAAAATACGGTTCTCGCCAAGAAGAAGCGCAGCGCCTCGGACGAATTCTCCGCCCGAAATCCGACGGACATACTGCGAGCTTTTATACATTAGTATCGCTGCAAACTTGCGAGGAAGATTTTGCGCGACACCGCCAACTATTCCTCACCGAACAGGGCTACAGTTATACTATTGAGGTTCAAAAAAATGCTTAGTCAGCTTTGCATGATAGACCGGGTGCATCTCATATTTGCAAATATACTCGTAGGGGCGAAGCATTCCGGCAGTAAATTTCTGGTTCTCATTAATAAATTGTCTCCCGGAATGCTTCCCCCTTCCCAAATTGAAATGCACCCATCGATTAAGTTAAGCTATAATAGACTGATTGCAACCTTAACCTAAATATGACTCAATCTGAAAAGACTTCTATTTTTCAAAGAGCAATAGATACCGTAGAAGCTCTCTCGCCAGAAGAGCAGAATATCCTGATCGATATCATTCAAAACCGCCTTAAACAACAGCATCGTGATGAACTATTGAAAGCAGTTACGGAGTCAGAAAAAGATTATGAAACAGGTAATGTGCGTCGAGGTACAGTTGCCGACTTGATGGCGGAGTTAGACGAGTGAAAACTTTAATTTGGAGTTCAGGCTTTACTCGTGCACTCAAGCGTTTAGTCCGCCAAAATCCGCAATTGCGTTCTTTAGTTGAGCAAACATTACAACAACTTGCTGAAGAGCCATTTTCTCCTACTTTACGGACGCATAAACTCAAAGGAGATTTATCGGATAGATGGTCTTGTTCAATTGACTATAGCAATCGAATTGTGTTTAAATTTGTTCATAATTCTGATACAGATGAAGCAGAGATTTTACTTCTGACTCTTGGCTCTCACGATGATGTTTACTAATTTTTATGAATAAAGCTTCTAATTGCTTTGTGCAGTCGCGGTTTTAACCGCCGAAAGATCGACAGGGTAGCTGAAGAAAACGCTTGAGACGCAATCATGTTGATTTACTCCCACCGATCGGCTTTTTTTTGTGACACACTAAATTTTAGTACCCATCTATGTGAGGCTTTTTCTAAGCAGCCGATTTCCAATGATTAAAATGAAATACGTGAGGAACTGCGATCGGTTATATTGTTGGAGTGTAGAGAATCACAAACTATCTCACGTTTGAAAAATTTTTAAACGCTTAAGGAAGGTAATTCACATGGCAGAAACAATTAATTTTGAGCAAGCAGTGTTAGAGATTCTGCGACAGTTGCCAAGGAAGAAACAACAAGAAGTGCTCGAATTTGTACAATTCTTGGTGCAAAAAGCGTTACATCAAAAGCAGCTATCCAGCGAAAGTTCTGAGTATAACAGTTCGTCAACAACCGCACCTACTCTCAAGCTATCACTTAGAGCAATTGCGACGCTGCCAATAGCAGAACGCCATAAAATACTAGCACCGTATATGGCTGCTACAGCCGAAGATTTTTTGACATATCCTGAATTAACCGAGTTTTCGGTACTCGATGGCGCAGACTTTTTAATTGATTCAGCCATTACTCGCAGCCACGAAGCTTTTTTGAACAGCTACGCACCCGAAGACGAAGGACTTTATGATGACTGTTGAAGCGGGTGATTTTTGGGTGGCAAATATTCCCTTTACAAGATGACTGTGTAGGGTGCCACGGGATTTATAATCTGCAAGTTTTATCCAAGATATCGCAGCTCCGCACCCGCACCTTACACCTGGGAGGATGACAGAATTCAAAAAGTCTCAAAACTATATTCCTCCTCAAAAACTTCCGACCAAGCAAGTGAGGTTAATTGACATTTTTTACCCATTTCATCCTCGGCATCTTTCACCGCAACTTGAAAACATTTCTCCCAGATAGACTCTATAAAATCACGATTTAAACTCGGCATTTCTTCTTGACTTTCTTCAATCTCTCGCCGCGCCGAACGAATACTAATAGCCCAGCTAGCAGTTCGTTTTTCAGGTTGATTTTTCCATTTAATAATATGAAGCATCAAACGGATTAACTGGCTTTTTAAGGCTCGTTTTTCACTTCTTCCCATTGCTTCAATTAAGGATTCTAAACCTGCTGTTGCTTCCATAGATTTTCCTTCTTTGAGAAGTGTCTGGACTGTGACAGCCGTTTGATAATGAGAACACACTGCTAACCAGTCCCAATCTTGTTTAGTCAGCATTCTTATTTCCTTGGAATTGCCTATATTCCTAAATTTATCATAAATCAATAGTTATGGCAATCGGCGGTTGAATCCAGATTTCGTATCGATCCAAACTTTAATCTTCTTCATCGTTATCAGATAAAGTATATTCATCCTCAAAAACTTCAGACCAAGAAAGGGATGTTAATTGACATTTAATTTTCCTCATTTCGGTTTCAGCCTCTTTCACGGCTGCTTGAAAACACTTATCCCAAATAGATTCAATAAAATCACGATTCAAACTAGGAATTTCTTCTTGAATATCCTCTATTTCTCGGCGAGCGGATAGAATACTAATAGCCCAGCTAGAAGTTCGTTTTTCTGGTTGAGATTTCCATTTAATAATATGAAGAATTAAACGGATTAACTGGCTTTTTAATGCTCGTTTTTCACTTCTTCCCATTGCTTCAATTAAAGATTCTAAACCTGCCGTGGCTTCCATAGATTTTCCTTCTTTGAGAAGTGTCTGCACTGTGACAGCCGTTTGATAATGAGAACATACTGCTAACCAGTCCCAATCTTGTTTAGTCAGCATTGCCTTATCCTTTAAATTGCCTGTATTCCTAAATTTATCATACCGATCGCCCCTCAACTCCCCCCTCCCATCCCCCAACAGCCCAACAATACTTAATAAAAACTTTACAAAACTTACCCGATCGCCCAACATGGGTTAGAGTTATCCTAGAAAATCCAGCAATCCTGCAAAGCGTCAACATTCCCGTCACTTATCCAGTGGTTCGATGACTCACACCCAAAGCACCAAAACTGCCACCGCAACTTCCGTATTATCCTTGACAATTGCCCCCGCGTGTGTATTGCGCGGTCAAAATGCCCTAGCCCGATCGGCTTCGGCGATCGCCCGGATCGGAAAACGCCCCCTAATCGTCGGCGGTAGCAACTCCTTAGCCGCCGCCCAACCCTACCTGCAACCAATCCTCGAACAGCAGCAGCTAGAATCCGCCGAAACAGCCTACGGCAACGATTGCAGCGAAAGCAGCCTCGAACGCCTGCGCGCAGCAGCAGTCGCCCATGAAGCCGATTTCATCATCGGAGTTGGCGGCGGCAAAGCCTTAGACGCAGCAAAACTCGTCGCCCATCAGTGCAAAATCCCGATCGTCACAATACCCACATCAGCAGCCACCTGCGCCGCTTGGACAGCACTTTCTAACATTTATTCAGAACAAGGTGCATTCCAGTATGATGTTACATTAGCCAGATGTCCCGATTTGCTAATCCTCGACTACGGCTTAATTCAAACAGCACCTGAACGGACATTAGTAGCAGGAATTGGAGATGCGATCGCCAAATGGTACGAAGCATCAGTCAGCAGCGGACACTCCGAACAAACCCTGATCATTTCCGCAGTCCAACAAGCTAGAATCCTGCGCGATATCCTATTCCAAAAATCAGCCGCCGCCATCAAAGAACCCGGTAGCGAAACCTGGCAAGAAGTTACAGATGCCGCCGTATTGCTAGCAGGAGTAATCGGCGGAATTGGCGGAGCCCAATGTCGCACCGTCGCAGCCCACGCCGTCCACAACGGTCTAACTCATCTATTAGCAAGTCACGGCACATTGCACGGCGAAAAAGTCGCCTACGGCATTTTAGTACAACTGCGACTAGAAGAAATGCTGCAAAACAATCAACTCGCCGCCACCGCCAGACAGCAACTGCTAAAATTCTACGCTGAGATTGGATTGCCGCAAACTTTAGACGATCTAGGACTCGGAGACGTTAGCCTAACACAATTGCAGCGCGCCGCCGAAATAGCCTGCAATCCCAATTCCGACATTCACAGATTGCCATTTAAAGTCGTTCCCCAACAATTAATGGCAGCGATGGTTTCAACTACCGCACCTGTGGGAGAATTAAAGATTAAGAATTAAAACAGTTTGTAGTAAGGACTCTTCGTCCTGAAAAGGCTGTGCTAGAAAGGACTCTTCGTCCTTACTACAAACCAGGAAAACTGACAACTGACAAAAAACAAATGACTTTGGATTGGATTAGCCCTGCTGACAGGTTGCAAACACTACCGCCCTACGTATTTGCCCGTCTCGACGAACTAAAAGCCCGCGCCCGCGAACAAGGACTCGACCTGATAGACTTGGGAATGGGAAACCCAGACGGTGCGACTCCTCAACCAGTTGTGGAAGCAGCCGTCGCAGCCATCCAAAATTCTGCCAATCACGGCTATCCGCCCTTTGAAGGAACTGCTAGTTTCCGCCGCACAATTACCAAATGGTACAGCCGCCGCTACAACGTCGAACTCGATCCAGAAAGCGAAGCATTGCCTCTGTTGGGTTCTAAAGAAGGTTTAGCACATTTTGCGATCGCCTACATCAATCCAGGCGACTTAGTATTAGTACCGAGTCCAGCTTATCCCGTATTATTTCGCGGCCCGATAATCGCCGGTGCAAAAGTTCACAACATCACCCTCAAACCGGAAAACGACTGGGTAATTGACTTAGGAGACATTCCCGACAGCGTAGCCGAACAAGCCAAAATACTTTATTTCAATTATCCCAGCAATCCCACCGGTGCCACCGCACCCAGGGAATTTTACAAAGATATAGTTGCTTTCGCCCACAAACATGAAATTTTGTTAGTTCATGACTTGTGTTATGCCGAATTAGCTTTTGACGGCTATCAACCGACAAGTTTATTAGAAATTCCCGGCGGTAAAGAAATCGGCGTAGAATTTCACACGATGTCCAAAACCTACAATATGGCAGGCTGGCGCGTCGGTTTTGTAGTCGGAAATAGCAAGATTATTCAAGGTTTGCGCACCTTGAAAACTAACTTAGATTACGGTATATTTTCCGCCTTGCAAGCAGCGGCTGAAACTGCGCTGCAATTGCCAGACAGTTACTTGCAAGAAGTTCAGCAGCGTTACAGCAGTCGCCGGGATTTTATGGTTGCAGGATTGGCAGAATTAGGGTGGAATATTCCCAAACCTTTAGCTGCAATGTATCTTTGGGTTCCCTGCACTCGCGGCATGAGTTCGACTGATTTTGCCCTGAATGTTTTGCAGCAAACCGGTGTTGTGGTGACTCCCGGCAATGCTTTCGGCCCGGGCGGCGAAGGATATGTGAGAATTAGTTTAATTGCAGATTGCGATCGCTTGGGAGAAGCCTTGCGTCGCATGAAACAAGCTAATATTCGATATTAGTCATCGGGAATTGGGCATGGGGAATTGACTTTCAAGTACATGACTTACGCGCAAACTCTATTCGTAGGGTGCGCAGTGCGCACCTTACATTATGGGTAGTGTAAAGATTGAAAATTTGCATAAATCGTAAAGTAAAAAGGTAAAACTTAACATAACAGATATTATCTTTTCACTTTTTCATTCCCAATTCCCAATTCCCAATTCCCAATTACTATAACGTTTTAATTTCCTCAATAACCCAATCAAAAGTTTCGAGAACTTGGTGGAGATCCGACTCATCTTGCAAAGTAAACAAAGCCAAACTCGGCGACCTTCTTTCTCCAGGTTCGGTAGGTAGCGACAGCCCGATCGAACTAAACTTATTTCTCAACTCCAGCCACTTTTCTTCTCCGTCAAACGGCGGCTGCGAACCGTAATTGTGAGCTGCAATCTCCATTTTGCCAGCAATATTAACAGTAAACAACTGATAGGGTTTTTTACCTTTGCGGTGCAAGTGGGCGGCAAAGCCTCCGTAGGTGTCTCCCGTACCCCACTGAATATCCATTTCGGGCGATCGATCTTTCGCCCAAACATATATTGATTTTGCCATTTGCGCCTCTTCTGCACCGCGTCTAGCCTTCATTTCCGCAAAAAATGAATATTCATCCCAGCGTCTTCTTTCGCGCGTTGCGCTGGATTTTTTCTGCTGTGCTTCGGCTGTCTGACCGATCACTCTGGGAACCAAAGTTCTGAGACCATCTTCACTGACATACTGCTTAATTTCCAGGGCCAAAACTTCAACCGGGTCCATTTGTTCGTTGAGAAATTCCACCACCCGGCGTATTTCACCCGAAATTTCGTCAGCTACAAAAACCAAGCGAATTTTACCAGCTTGCAAATTTGTTTTAACTTTTTGCCAAAACTGGTCTTCATTAGCATCCGCACCGAGAAACTCTTCAAAAATCTGTTCGGGATCGCGGCCCCGATCGCGACAATTAGCTTCAAACAAAGCAATAATCGAATCGATTGGCCAGTGAACTACCGCATTAGCAGCATAGTCGATCGACTGACCCAAAACTTTTTGCCGCAGTTCGGCATTAGGAGTGCGCCGGACATCAACCAAAGTCGGAATTGCATCTTGGTCGATAAATAAATGATCCAGCGACCACTGAACGGCAGTTTCTTCATCGCTGGCCGCTGTCACTTCCCGCGAAATTAACAGCCACCTGCGCGGTGTCGCCCGATCGATCTGGTCTCCGGCGATCAAATTCGGATAAGTTACCAGCAACTCTTGTAACTGATCTTCTGAATCGTAGGGCTGTTCCATCATTTCTACCAGCCTGTCGTCGTCCTGAATCAGATAAATACCTCCAGCCATGCAAGTCCACCTACTTAATTTTAGATTTTAGATTTTAGATTTTAGATTTCAGGCTTAGTTATTAGTCTTTATTTTTCAGTTAAGAGCCAATAACTAATAACTAATAACTAATAACCGATCACTATAGCCTTTCTCTGAAAGATGAGGTACTCGCGGGCATAGGGCATACCTCACTTTTTTGAGAACCGCTATAGTGACCAATGACTAATGGTAAGGTGCGTCGCCGATCGATTGTCTATTTTTTAGGGATTGTAGGTGGCGACGCACCCGCTCGATGTCCGATTAATGACTGAGCCCAGTAAATACTCGCTGTGCCGGCCCTGTCATGTAAATCCGTCCAGAAACTTCAGCCCATTCGATTTCTAAAACGCCACCGGGGAGTTCAACCGCAGTTGTCCGATCGCACTTACCGACTAATACCCCAGCCACCACAGCCGCACAAGCACCAGTCCCACAAGCTAGAGTAACACCAGCGCCTCTTTCCCACACCCGCATTTTTACGTAGTCCGAACGTATCAATTGAATAAATTCCGTATTTGTACGCTGCGGGAAGGCTTGGTGGTGTTCAAATTGAGGGCCGACAGTTTCTAAAGCCACAGCCGCCACATCCTCTACAAAAGTAATGCAGTGAGGATTTCCCATGCTGACGCAGGTAACAGACCAAGATTTGCCGGCAACTTCGATCGGCACATCTACTACTTTGGCATCCGGTGCTGCTAAAGTTGTCGGAATTTCCGCAGCCAGCAGCCGGGGAATGCCCATATCGACCTTAACCTGAGAGTCCGATCGCAATTCGGTGACAATAACGCCCGCACCGGTATGAATCCGGTACTCAACCTGAGACTCACTCTCTCCCTCAGCAACCGAGGATTGAATTTCCTGAGACTCACTCCCCCCCTTAGCAAGGGGGGGCTGGGGG
>JAUBOG010000253.1:0-9560 GCA_036700105.1 Microcoleus occultus BM001215583 | reverse complement strand
TTATCTAAATGGTCAACTTTCCACTTGATATATCTGCAAAAGTGAGATGCACCCGCATTCCTTCTGTACTGAGGTTTTCATCAATTTCTTCCCAGTGAATGCCATAGCCTCCTCCACATACTTCCCATTTTTCCCTTTGAGCGGGCGTTGCATGAAACAATCTTGGATACCAAATTAAAGGGACGGTAATGATTCGTCCATCCATCAAATCAACACTAATTGTTTCTTCTGTAAAATGAATGTGCTTAACTCTCTCGTCCGCTCGAATCGCCAAAATACCCATCCCAAGCCTCGAATAGCGTTTGTTGAGTTTCTTGTACTACCGACTGTATTTTACGAAGTTCTTTAGCACTAAAACGAAGGTTGTTTCCCAAACTGCTAGATACCATGCTTGAGGATAGTACGATCGCCTTTAATGCTGGCAATTTTCACATCAAAGGCGATCGTACTTATAGGACTTACACAAAAACTAAGTCCTGAACTACCTCAAACCATCTCCGGCGAAACTTGCATTGCCGGCTGCGGCTGGAACTGGAACAGCGAATAAACCACATTCCGGCGAATATCCGTCATCATGTCCAAAAACAGCTCGTAACCTTCAGTTTTGTACTCGATTAACGGGTCTTTTTGTCCGTAACCGCGCAGCCCGACAGACTCGCGCAAAGCATCCATTTGCTGCAAGTGTTCGCGCCACAAAGTATCAATTTGCTGCAAAATAAAGAACCGTTCCGCATCGCGCATCAAATCCGCACGGATGGCATTAACTTCCGCTTCCTTCATGTCGTAAGCGTTGCGAACTTGTTCGTGGAGGAAAGTTTTAATTTCCTCAACTGACAAATCTTCTAGCTGCTCCGGTGTCATGTCAGCCAGCAAATAAACAAATTCCTTTACCTTGCTGACCAGTTTTTCGAGTTCCCATTCTTCCGAAGGCAAATCGGGATTGATGTATGCTCCCACAATGTCGTCCATTGTCTGTTCGCCATACTTAACCACCTGTTCCTTTGAGTCCAAACCTTCCAATACCCGACGGCGTTCCGCATAGATGGCTCGACGCTGATTGTTCATCACTTCGTCGTATTCAAACACCTGTTTGCGGATGTCGTAATAGTAGGTTTCGACTTTTTTCTGAGCGCCTTCGAGGGAACGGGTAAGCATTCCAGATTCGATCGGCATATCTTCCTCAACACCGAACATTTTCATCAAACTCGACACCCGTTCGCCCCCGAAAATCCTGAGCAAATTGTCTTCCAAACTCAAGAAAAACCGCGTAGAACCGGGGTCTCCTTGGCGTCCAGCCCTGCCGCGCAACTGATTGTCAATCCGGCGAGATTCGTGGCGTTCCGTACCGATGACGTGCAAGCCTCCCAACTGCACGACTTCATCGTGTTCCGTGCTGGTAAAAGCATCGTACTCGCTGCGAGTTAAATTGTAAGCTTCGCGCAATTTTTGAATTACCACGTCTTTGGTGGGCGCTTTTTCCGAGGCTACAGCCACGATGTCATCGGCTTGCAATTCTGTGAGCGATCGCTCCCCGTACTCCTTCACCGCCAATTCCACCGCCGCCTTGAGCATTTGCTCGGCATTTTTCGATAGCTGCGTCGGGAAAATCTGAGCCGAAGCTTTCCAAGACTTAGCCTTTTTGGCAGTTTGACCAAAACCTTGAGCTGCGGGGCGGCCGCCCATACCGGGCGCTTGCACCAGCGAAAACCCGTCCTCGTCCTCGGGCCGCACGATCCGCGGCATCAGATACTCGCGCAGCTTCAGGCGGCCCATGTACTCGGAATTACCGCCCAAAATGATGTCTGTACCGCGTCCGGCCATGTTCGTGGCGATCGTCACAGCACCCTTGCGTCCGGCTTGAGCGATAATTTCCGACTCCCGCTCCACGTTTTCCGGTTTAGCATTGAGCAAGTTGTGGGGAATCTTCAGTTCCTGCAGCAGCCGCGAGAGCAACTCGGATTTTTCCACGCTGGTAGTGCCCACCAGTACCGGGCGACCGATTTCGTGCATTTCGGCGCAGTCTTGGGCGATCGCCTTCCACTTGCCGGCCTCTGCCTTGTAAACCATATCCGACAAATCGACACGACTGGGAATCCGGTTAGTCGGAATCAGCGTCACTTCCAGATTGTAAATCTTCTGAAACTCAGTCTCCTCAGTCTTCGCCGTCCCTGTCATCCCCGACAGCTTCGGATACAGCAAAAAGAAATTCTGATAAGTAATAGTCGCCAGCGTCTGAGTTTCCGGCTGAATTTCCGCGTGTTCCTTAGCTTCGATCGCCTGGTGCAAACCGTCGCTCCAGCGCCGTCCCGGCATCACCCGGCCGGTAAACTCATCCACAATCACCACTTCGCGATCGAGATTGACGATGTAGTTAATATCCTTAATAAACAATTCCTTCGCCTTGATCGCATTAAAAATGTAATGCGCCCAAGGGTCAGCCGGGTCGTACAAATCCGTAACGCCCAACAACCGTTCAGCTTCACCAAACCCTTCATCGGTCAACAGCACGTTCCGCGCCTTTTCGTCAACCTCGTAATGTTCCTCATTTTCCTTGATCAGGGAAGCAGCCACCTCAGCGGCCCGGATGTACTTCTCGCTGGGGCGTTCCACCTGGCCGGAAATAATCAGAGGCGTTCTGGCTTCATCGATCAGCACCGAGTCAACTTCGTCAATCACGCAGAAATTGAAAGGACGCTGCACCACATCTTCCATGACAGTAGCCATGTTGTCGCGCAAATAGTCGAAGCCGACTTCGCTGTTCGTGGCGTAGGTAATGTCGCAGTTATAATTTTTCTTGCGTTCCACCTGATCCATCCCCTGCTGGATCAGTCCCACAGTCAATCCCAGGAAGCGGTGCACCTGCCCCATCCATTCCGCGTCCCGCCTCGCGAGATAATCGTTGACGGTGATGATGTGTACGCCTTTACCGTTGAGGGCGTTGAGGTAGGCCGGCAGCGTCGCTACGAGAGTTTTGCCTTCACCGGTTTTCATTTCGGCAATTTGGCCTTTGTGCAGGATGATGCCGCCGAGGAGTTGGACATCAAAGTGGCGCATTCCCAAAACCCGCTGTCCCGCTTCGCGCACCACTGCAAAAGCTTCCGGCAAGATTTCGTCTAGAATCTCTTTCTCTTCGTTGAGAGATTTAGCTTTTGCCAGACGTTCTTTAAATTCCGCCGTTTTGCCTCTGAGACCTTCGTCTGAGAGGGCGCGGATTTCTTCTTCTAAGATTGTGATATCAGCTACCCAAGGCTGAAATTTTCTCAGTTTGCGCGCGTTGGGGTCGCCTAGCAGATTTTTAAACATGGCAGGAGAGGCAGATTTTTAATAATTTAGCTATTAGCTTTCGGGGTTAGGGGCTGTAGTGTCAGCCACAGCATATCCCTACCCGATTGTAGCAACCATTGGGTCTGCTAAGCAGAAAGGAGGCGTCTTTGGGGGCGATCGACCGATTTTGGATTTTGGATTTTGGATTTTGGATTTTCGATTGAAGAATTGAAGGTCAGCCGCGAGCGCAACTCGGTATATGTGCTTATTGGCAATTGCAGGGCCTTACGGGCTAGGAGGGCCTGTTCCACAAGAGATTCATGTTTCTGCATTATTCCAGCAACAGGCAAGATGCCTGTGAAGCGAGAAATCAATGTTTTTGTGAGCCGTAACATCTCAGACCAGATTAACTTTAACCCTAGTCTGAAACAGGCCTGGGCACTTCGCAAGTCAAAAAGTCATAGGCCATTTTCGTATTCGGAAAAATTGCCTGGGCTTCTGCGAGCAAGTCATCTAGGACGATCGCATTTCCCGGAGCGTAACGCGGGCTAAAATGCGTCATGATTAAGTGTTTCGCCCCAGCGAGCAAAGCAACTTGAGCCGCCATTGTCGAAGTTGAATGCAGGCGATCGAAGGCCATTTGAGCATCTTGATGGGCAAAAGTCGCTTCGTGCACCAACAAATCGGCATCCTTCGCCAATTCGACCGCGCTGTCACAAAAAACCGTGTCAGTACAGTAAACAAACTTTCTCCCGATTTGATCCGGGCCGCAAAAATCACTGCCTTTAAACTGTCGCCCGTCCGATAATTTTACTGTCTTTCCTTGTTTTAACTCGCCGTAAATTGGCCCGGAAGGAATGCCCGCAGCCTTCGCTTTTTGTACATCGAAATGTCCCGGACGGTCTTTCTCGGTAACACGATAACCGAAAGCAGTAACTCGGTGTTTCAAAGGAGCGCAACTAACAATATATTCGTCATCTTCATAAACAACTCCCTCGTGACTTTTGTGTACTTTTACTGGATAAGAAAAATGAGTTTGAGAATAGCGAACGCCAGCTTGCAAATATTCTTCAAGTCCCGGAGGCCCGTAAAGGTCGATGCGCTTGACATTCCCCGCCAAACCGCAGCTAGCCAGCAAACCCATTAAGCCGAAAATGTGGTCGCCGTGCAGGTGGGTGATGAAAATGCGGCTCAGTTGGCTGACTTTGAGGTCGCTGCGCAGGAATTGGTGCTGGGTTCCTTCGCCGCAGTCGAACAGCCAGAGTTCGGCTCGCTGGGGCAAGCGGAGGGCGATGCTGGAAACGTTGCGCGATCGCGTGGGGACGCCGGAGCTAGTTCCGAGAAATGTAATCTGCAAGAGTCAAATCACCTCAATTAAATCTTAAAAAATATGTTACATATATCCAGAGTGCGGCAAATCCGGACTTCAGGAAATAGTCGCAGGCTGGAACCGGAACAAATCGCTGTTCCTGGGAGCATCGGGCCGCTCAATTTTTTGTTGACCAGCGCACAAAGTGCCAAACCCAATTCTAACGTTTTCTTTCTGCCGTTCTCTTTCCTTTTTCCCTTCCCTTCCCAAGGCCTTAAAAATTCTCAAACTCATACAGCACAGGAGGAAAATTTTCAGATGCAGTCAGGAGTATTCTTTGCTTCCGTTGTTTCGACATTAAAAAAACGCTACTTTTGGATGTGGCTGTTGTTTTGCCTGGTCGTGGCGGCTCCAGCACAGGCCGCGCTGATCTTGCGAGTTGCGGTACAAGACGGGACGAGTCAGATCAAAGTCGGCAGTTCTACTAAGGCTGCAATCCGCGACGGTAGCGGGCGCAATTTGGGGGAACTGCCGGCAAATAGTTCTGGATCTGCTCAATTTCGATCGGGAACTGTGGCAATTGGTCGCTGGGCAGCCAATCAAATTTGGATCGAGCCGACGGGGAACGGTTATGTTTGGATTGGCGATCGGTGGTATCGGGGACGCACGCTTCTAGTTCCCGAAAAAGGAGCCTTGACTGCTATCAACTACGTCGATATCGAACAGTATCTCTACAGCGTTCTCGGCGCCGAAATGAGCGGCAATTGGCCTCAAGAGGCTTTGAAAGCCCAAGCAGTCGCCGCCCGTTCCTACGCTCTCCACCAGCGCCTCAAAAGCGAAACCGACCTTTACGATGTGGACGATACTCAGTCTTCGCAGGTTTACAAAGGACTGCAAACAGAATCTTCAGGCACTTATTCGGCAGTCGATGCCACTGCGGGTCAAGTTCTTACCTACAACGGTCAGATTATTTTAGCCGTTTTCCACTCTGCCTCTGGCGGACATACTGAGAACGTTGAGGATGTTTGGACTGAACCGCTGCCTTACCTCCGTGCTGTTCCTGACTTCGACCAAGGCGCGCCGGTTTACCAGTGGAAAGAAAATTTTTCTCGCGCTCAAATCAGCAACCGGATTTCTGGTGTTGGGAACGTGATCTCGATGAAGCCGGAACGCGCTACTGCTTACGGCAGCGTGCTGAGGATGAAAGTAGTTGGAGATGGCGGTTCTAGGGTCATGAGCGGCGCGGATCTGCGTCGGGTTTTGAATTTGAGGAGTACGCGCTTTACGGTGATTCCTCAGTACGCAGGCGGCCCGAGGGCGAGGAACACCCAAGCTCCTACGGGTTTTCAAGTTGCTGGGAAAGGTTTCGGTCACGCTGTGGGCATGAGTCAGTGGGGAGCGTACAATTTGGCCAGACAGGGATACGGCTACCAGCAGATTTTGCTGCACTATTACCGCGGTGCTGCTTTGGCTAGAATTGCTGTTCAGTAACTGCTGGGAATGGCGAAGAAGGGAGAGGGGGAGAGGCGGAGAGTGGGAGAAGGGGAGAGGGGGAGAATTGCCCATTTACAATTACGAATTCCTCAATTCCCCAATTCCCCATTACCCATTACTACCTATCACTAATGACTAATGACTAATGACTAATAACTAATGACTACTGACTACTGACTAAACTAAATTAAGGATTGCTATGCAAAAGTGGGATTATTTATTTGTGGATGCGAATATGTATCCTTTTGGAAATAAGCTGATTAGTTTATATGTAAATGGTGAAGAACAGCGAGATTGGAAACAAGGCTCGCTGCATCTATTTGTCAATCAGTTGGGGGAGGATGGGTGGGAACTTGTGGCTCTGCGCCACGACTCGAAGTACGACCAAAATTGTTTGATTTTTAAACGCCCTAAAGTTGTTAAAAAAACTAGGAATACGAAAGAGTCTCAGGTACAGAAAAATTGACTTTTTCGGTTATTCTCAGTAACGGGCTAGAAGCCCGTTCCACAACAATCAATATATTTTATTGTGGAACAGGCATCCTGCCTGTTCTTGAAAATAGTGCAAGATGTCCGCTCAACCAAACTTAACCACAAACACCTGTTTTTTGTGATTTATTATAAGTTATCCGATCGCCCCAGCCGCTTTTGCCACTCTGCATCTATTTTCGCTGACTGTTCTAGTTCTTGTTGGGTTAATTCGGTTTCTGTGGTATAAGCTAAGTCTTCTCCACTCAAAACGTTTTCGCCTGCAAATTCTTGGGCGTAGGCTAATTTTTGCTGCAAGTTAGTATCTGGTTGGTTTAATAACATTGCTCGCTGCTGCCGCTCTAGATTGCGGGATTCTATCTGGCTATTTTTCCACTGAATCCAGAAGTAGCGAATTAAAGGAATTGTCAAAAATCCGATGCCGTAGATTAGCAACAGTGGATAAATACTGCTGACAAAACCAATAAATCCACCCGCGATCGCACTTTTAGTTAATAAATTTCCTAAAACTAACGCACCGACTAAATTCACGGCTCCTAACCCTGCTGCGAGCATGATTTGTCCCGAACTGGCGTGGCTGAAACGCCACAGCATTTCTCGCAGATAAGATCCGACTGGTTCGGCATTTCTCTCGGTGGCTGTGGTTTGCAATTGCGGGAAGTGGTAGACTATTTGCCCTTCGGGACTGACTTCGGGACGGCCGTCAAAACGCGCGAGGGCCGGTAACATATATTCTTCGTATTCTAAGGCGTATCCCTGTCCGAGGTTGTCGAGATAGGGCGCAATTTGTTCGGCGGCGACTGCGCCTCGGCTGTTGCGGATAGCGGCGGCAATACTGCTCCACTTGCGCTCTTCTAAATTGTAATTGGGATTGCCGTCTCCAAATAAAAATGAGAAAACTGCTTCCAGAAAACTCATTTCGGGTTTGTGGCCGGTCGATCGCGATCGCTGCTGGTAATACGGTTCGTGATTCCAGTAAAATAGCCAGATCAAGTCGTTAGTCGGAAAAAACCAGAAGCCTCCGCCCCTGTCGCCGCCTCCGCCGCCGTTATTGTTGTCGCTGCTGCTGCTGGAAAGTAAAACAGTGATCGCAACAAAAATTAAGAGGATGGAAGCTACCAGCACTACGCCAAAAGATATCCGAATCAGGTAAAATAGAATTCGCCATATTTTTTGCCACCATTCCTGTAACTGCAATTGTAGAAATTTGTTGCGCAAAACATCTCGAAAATTGTTGGGAAATAGGTAGGCAATGTCGCCGGATTCTGCTACTTGCAGGTGGCCGCCTGCTTCGGAGGCGAGGGTTAACAGTTCGCGTTGGGCAAAATTGACATCTAGTCCAGCTTTTGCCGCCACGTCTCCAACCGTAACGCGGTAGCCAAGTTGTTCGACAGCTTGCATAATCCCGGGATTTGGAGCCATGTGTTTCTGTGTTGTGAAAATTACCCATATTTTTATTATAGTTTGCGACAATTCAAGGTGGCTGCTGATTGAGGGATTAAACTAGACATAGCCCGATCGATCGTTATTGACAATTCGTTTATGCCAATGCAGGACAAGGAACTATTAGTCAATCATCAGCCACAAATTATTTTGATAACCGGGAATATGGCTGCCGGAAAATCGAGTGTTGCCCAAGCACTTGCCCAACGGTTGCCAAAAAGTGTCCATCTTCGCGGGGATATGTTTCGCCGCGCGATCGTCAACGGACAGGCAGAAATGACATTAAATTTGTCAGCAGAAGCATATCAGCAGCTTCAACTGCGATATCAGTTGGCTGCGGTGGTGGCACGACAATATCTCCAAGCTGGCTTCACAGTCGTCTATCAAGACATCATCATTGGCTCGGCACTCTCGGAAGTAATTGCCGCTTTCCACGATGTGCCGCTATCTGCGATCGTTTTGTGTCCCAGCCCAGAGGCGGTAGCGGCGCGAGATGCAGCACGATCGAAGACTGGATATACCGACGAAACAATGGTACAGGCGTTCGATCGCATCTTACGTACCGAAACTCCTCGACTTGGCTATTGGCTGGATTCAACGGATCTAACGGTTGAAGAAACAGTCGATCGGATTTTGGCAAGTTTTCAAGTTGAATGAAACAACTGTTTAAACAAATCTGTTTTTTTTGCAAGTTTGGCAAGAGTTCTCTAAAATAGATAGGACTTGCGCAGATGTCACGCCCAAACAGGTGTTTCCAGGTTAGCAGTTGCGAGCGATCGCTATTTTTAGCGCCCTCAGCACAACTCTCAACTAAAACTGTTGCGCAAATATTAATAGGAAAAATTTACAGGCTAATTTTTTTGATTGGCCACTAACCCAAAACATCGCATATGCCTAGAACTCAACGCAACGATAACTTTATTGACAAAAGCTTCACGGTAATGGCCGATATCATCCTGAAGATTATGCCGGCGAAAAAGCAGGCGAAAGAAGCTTTTGCTTATTACCGGGATGGTATGTCGGCTCAAGCAGATGGCGAATACGCCGAAGCGCTGGACAATTATCACGAAGCGCTGAAGCTGGAGGAAGATCCTTACGATCGCAGTTATGTCTTGTACAATATGGCCCTGATCCATACCAGCAACGGCGAGCACGATAAAGCTTTGGAGTATTACAGCGAAGCCCTGGATCTCAATCCGAGAATGCCGCAAGCGCTGAACAATATTGCTGTGATTTATCACTATCAAGGGGAAAAGGAAAAGGAAGCTGGCAATATTGAAGGGGCGGAAGGGCTGTTTGATAAAGCTGCGGATTATTGGAAGGAAGCTATTCGCTTAGCGCCGAACAATTACATTGAGGTGCAAAATTGGCTGAAGACAACGGGCCGATCGCAAATTGATGTGTATTTTTAAGGCAGATTTTTAGTAACAATTTGATGGTAATGGGTAATTATCATTGGTGTCAGCTTAAGCCCGGAAGCATTCAAAAATTTCGCTTCGATCCGAAACAAGATCCCCCTAAATCCCCCTTAAGAAGGGGGACTTTGACCGCTTCTTGTCCC
>JAUBOG010000252.1:1773-9561 GCA_036700105.1 Microcoleus occultus BM001215583 | reverse complement strand
AAAACTTCTAAACAAAGTCTAAAAATGAAACGGTATCGAGCGGCAATGGACAATAATTATTTAGTTAAAATTTTAAACTCTGCCACTTAATGCTCGAAATCTAATACCTATTTAAAAAATAAAATTATCCGGCTTTAAGAAGTTCAGGAAATCTTAAGGTTTTGATTTAATCTGCTCAAGTCGGGTTAAAATTAAGAATTTTAAGAAGGTTTTTTTAATTATTTAGTAATGCACAAATTTAGGTTTTTGTCAAATTAATTTAGATGCGTTTACCCTGCATGGTGCGTCAGCAATTAGTTACTCAACTCTTCAATAAATAACGCTAGCTGACGCACCCTACGGTTTGTATTTAAGAGCGATCGCACACCAATATCATCCTACAAATCAGCAGCGTGGTGCTTCAATTCATCCAAAGAAACGTATTCCAAAGTCAAAGCGTGAGTTGCGGCCAAAACCACAAGCGGCGCGCATCCAGCATCCATTGCTTCCTTCCAGCGAGAAGCGCACAAGCACCAGCAATCCCCTGGGTTTAATCCGGGAAAATTAAATTCGGGAACCGGAGTGCTCAAATCGTTTCCCCTGCTTTTGGTGTATTTCAAAAAGTCTTCTGTCATTTGAGCGCAAACAGTGTGAGCCCCCAAATCGCCGCCGCCGGTATTGCATTTGCCGTCCCGATAATAGCCCGTCATTGGCGACGTGCAGCAAGTCTCTAATTTTGTGCCCAGAACATTTGTAGCCTCTGTCACGATCGCACTCCTCCACAAAACTCTTCGATTTAATTTTACATCTTACAGCGTATTCCAGGTTTGTGAAGTGTAGGGACGCGGCTTGGTCTAAGTCCCTAGGGGGAGATAATTTTTTCCATTGCAAAGTTGATGAATTTTTGCCCCCTCCGTTCTACTTCTTGCTTTTTAACCACCGTAAATCCGTAGCTTTCAAAAAAAGGTTTAGCTGTAATACTGGCTTCTGTAAATAACTTTGTCATTCCTAAAGTTCGGGCTTGCCACTCAATTTGTGCTAAAAGCAGCGTGCCAACTCCTTGTCTTTGAAAATTTTTGTGGCAGTAAAAGCGATCGATATGACCGTTGGCTTCTAATTCCCCAAAACCTGCAATTCTCTCACCCTCTTCTGCTACGAAAGTAAATTTACTGCTTAAACTTTGAGTCCAAGTTTCGAGATCGATATCTGTCGGTGCCCAAGCATCTACCTGTGCTTGCGTGTAATCGCGGATGTTTACTTCGTGTACGGTGTCGTAAAACAGTTTTACAATTTGTTGGGTATCGCCGATGTCGTAAGTTCTGACTCTCATTACAAGTCTCCGGTGTTAATTCGATTGTAGGCGGAACTCGCCCTGATTCTCCAAGATAATCCGATCGGGTGATTCCGCTGCTCTGCTAGATCGGCTACAACTAATTGAAAAGAGGTGGAAGGGGAAGGTTTGGGGGAAATTCACCTGTTGCGATGAAAATCCTTCAATCTTTCCTCTTTTTTTTTATAAGTTAACTGCTAGCTCTCAAAGTATGAACTTTCGGGCTTTAAGTAGAGACCACGTTTTGACGCACATTTGGGGTCGAGTCAATCATCCCGAAGCTGTGGCTTTGCCTTTGCCGGATCTGCTTGACTGCGAAAGCGAGGATATCGATTTTTTTCAAGAGCAACTGGTCGAGACTCTCTTAGAAAATTATAGCTTAATTGCGGTTTATCAATATATTTTTTTAGAAGCTTTAAAACAAAACCTCTATTCGACGAAGTTTGAGATTTGTCGGTTTTTATCTGGTTCAACCGAGGTGCTGTTTGAATTTCATCGTAATTCTCTAATCCTGCAAAAAAAGATGCTGGCTAGCTTGCTGTTTGTAATTCCGAATCAGGAAGTTTGGGAAGGCTACAAAGTGCCGGCACAAATTCAAGCCGCCCATTGTATTTATAACTGTATGATTCGTAATTCGGATGAATTGTTAACGGAGGGCGAATGCGAGGAATTATTGAAGGCGATCGCCTCATTGCTTCTGCGTTAAACAGTTGACTCTTCAGCTTCTTTCAGGGCGACGCAGTTGACAGTTAAGAGGGAAGTTTTGAGGGTGAGGTGTAAATCCTCACCCTCAAAACCTCGCTGTCAACTGTCAACTGTCAAATGTCAACTGTTTATCTAGTCTCCCAGGCAAATTCCCAAACCGCGAGCTGTTTTCACCAAAGTACAATCGGGTTCCACAGCCCTGTATTTAGAAATAGCATCTTCCAAAGGAACGCTCATCACTTCCCGCTGCTGCCAAGTTACCATGCGATCGTACTTTTCCTCAGCAATTAGATCGACAGCCGCCACGCCAAAAGCGGAAGCAATCAATCTTTCTAGCGGTGAAGGCGTACCCCCGCGCTGAACGTGACCCAAAACAGTAACCCGCGTTTCTGCGCCGCTACACTCAGAAATTGTATCGGCTAAATACTGACCGATGCCACCCAACCGACTTTGACCCAATCGATTTGTGTGCATCAATAATTCGCCTTCTTCTGTGCGAACTGCCTCGGCTACTACAATTAAACAGTAGTTTTTTCCCTGTTCTTGACGTTCTCGGATTTTGTCGCAGATTTGGGAAATTTTGTAAGCAATTTCTGGAATTAGAATTATATCAGCTCCCCCAGCAATTCCGGCACTAATCGCAATATGTCCGGCATCGCGTCCCATGACTTCAAGAATCATGACGCGGCTGTGACTGGCAGCGGTGAAATGCAATCTATCTAATGCTTCTGTGGCAATATTGACAGCAGTATCAAAACCGATCGAACGCTCGGTAATTCCCACATCATTATCAATAGTTTTAGGAATACCAACTAAGTTTAAATTGCCTTGTTTAGCAAGCTTTCGGAGAATGGTGAGACTGCCGTCGCCGCCAATGCCAATTAAGGCATCAATACCTAATAGATGATATCCTTCGATAATTTCCTCGGAACGATCGCGCAATGTGCCGTCAGACATCGGATAAGCAAAAGGATTTCCCTCATTTGTCGTGCCTAACATCGTGCCGCCAATAGTCAGCCAAGAATCTACTTTCTCAATATCTAAGGGGATTCCTTGAGGGGGGCGGTTCATCAATCCTTTGGTGGCTTGACGAATTCCCAAAACCTGCCAATTGTAAGTTCCGACTGCGCGGTGCACGACGGCTCGAATCACGGCATTTAATCCTGCACAGTCACCCCCGCTGGTGAGGATGCCGATGCACTTTTGTTGTCCCATATATTGTTGTCAGACTTTTTTCTGAACTCTGATTGTAAAATCTCTGGTATTAGTTATGAAAATATTTATAATTTCGATAGAATTGGAAATTTTGCGAGTTCGATCGCACATCTTGCACCAATGTCAATAAGAGGATTTTTCGTGGGGGAGGGCGGGTTTATAGAACCTGTTTGCAAGCTTGAAAGCTTTTGGTGAACCCGCCCCTACAGCTTCCCCTCGAATGGTGCTCTTCTGTCAGTTCGATCGCACTCCCGATCCCGCGCGGGGCGATCCTCTCCGAGGGCTGCGCTAACGACCAAAATTTCCTCCACCACCCCTTGACAAACTGTAATACTCTGTGTTGTACTAAATATAACGACCGTTCGATATAGACAAAACCCTGTCGCCCCACAAAAATCAACTTAGTAGCCAGTTATACTATATCGACCGTTCGATATAGGAAGATCGAACCAATAAATTTTAGACTTTAGGTAATCTAAAATCTAAAATCTATTCACCCATGCCAAAAATAGTTGACCACGATCGATACCGTAAAGAATTAATCAACAAATGCTTTGACATATTTGCCGAAAAAGGTTACTCCTCAGTCACCATGCGCGAAATTGCCTCGGAAATCGGAGTTTCTACAGGAACCCTTTACCACTATTTCCCGAGTAAAGAAAGTTTGTTCGAGCAGTTAATTGAATATTTGAGCTATGAAGATACAAAAGAAGAAGCACTAGCTGAGTTAGGAAATCCACCAACTCTCGGAGAAAGAGTTGACAAGCTGATGAATTACCTCAGCGGGATTGAAGATTATATGCTGAAGAATCTGTTAATGACCTTCGAGTTTTGCCACCACAAGACTCGCCAAGAGATTGACAGCAATCAAGCACTCCAAATAGCAGGAAAGCGTTATGAAGAAGCACTTATTTGCTACTTAGATATCTCCGATCCAGCCCTTGCTCAATTTGTGAGTTGTTATATTGACGGTTTGGTGGCAAGAAGATTTTATCAAGGCGAAAGGATATCGTTTAAAGAACAAGCGAATGTATTAAAAGAGATGTTGCTCGCTTATTTAGACAAAAAATAGCTGGAAGTAGAGGATAAGTATGAACTTTCAATCTTTGACTAAACCTAAAAATCGATGGCTAATGGGATTGGTAATTGCTGGCGCTGCCATTAGCCTCGGTACAGCTTTTTACGGGATTTCTCAGTTTGCACCGTTGGCTGAAAATACGGAACCTCTGCCAGCAGAAACACCGCCACCGAGGCAAATAACGGCATTGGGAAGATTGGAACCGCTGGGGGAAGTGATTCGCTTGGGAGTATCGCAGAGTTTAGATGGCGATCGCATTTCCCAGCTTTTAGTCAAACAGGGCGATCGGGTAAAAGCAGGGCAAGCGATCGCAATATTGGATGCGGGCGATCGGCTGCAATCAGTTTTAGAAGAAACCCAAGAGAAAGTCAAAGTTGCTCGTGCCAGTTTAGCACAAGTAAAAGCTGGTGCAAAATCGGGAGAAATTGCCGCCCAAGCAGCAACTGTCAGCAAGCTAAAAGCTGAACAGCAAGGCAATATAAGTGCACAACAAGCAACAATTAGCCGCATCGAAGCCCAGTGGCAAGGCGACAGAAACGCGCAGGAAGCAACTATCAGCCGAATCAGGGCGCAGTGGCAGGGGGAAAGGAAAGCGCAGCAGGCAACAATTAGCCGGATAGCGGCACAGTGGCAAGGAGAAAAAACTGCACAAATAGCAGCGATCGACAAATTGCAAGCCGAGTTTAACAATGCAAAAGCTGAAGATTTGCGGCACCAGCAACTTGCGGGTGAAGGTGCAATTTCTCAATCTGTCAGAGATACTAAGCAACTGGCATTAGAAACAAGCCGCCAGCAAGTTAAAGAAGCACAAGCCAATCTGGGCCGCATCAACAATACGGCAAAGCAGCAACTAGAAGAAGCGCAAGCAAACCTCGATCGCATTAACAATACAGCCCTACAGCAAATCAACGAAGCAGAAGCAAACCTAACTCGCATTAACAGTACATCAATCCAGCAGCTTAACGAAGCTCAAGCCACGCTCAAGCGCATTCAAGAAACTGGCAGCGAACAACTAGAAGAAGCGAGAGCAACCCTTGACAAAATAGCCGAAGTGCGCCCGGTGGACGTGCAAGCAGCCGAAGCTGAAGTCGAAAGTGCGATCGCCCAAGTCAAGCGCGCCCAAACCGAGTTAAATCAAGCTTCCATTCGCACGCCAACTGCTGGAAAAATCCTCAAAATTCATACTCGTGCGGGTGAAAAAATTAGCGATGACGGGATTGCAGATGTAGGAAAAACCGAGAAAATGGTAGTCGTAGCCGAAGTTTATCAAACCGACATTAGCAAAATTAAGCTAGGACAAAAAGCAGCCGTGACTAGCCAAGCATTTTCAGGAGAGTTGCAGGGAAGTGTCAGAGAGATTGCGTTAAAAGTAAGCAAACAAAATGTGTTTAGCAATCAACCGGGAGAAAACTTGGATAGTAGAGTTGTAGAGGTAAAAATTCACCTGAATCCTGAAGGCAGCAAACAAGTTGCGGCATTGACAAATTTGCAGGTACAAGTAGCAATTAAACAAAACTAAAGTCTTTACTAAAAACCTTGGAGGATTGAAAGTTATGGCAGAATTTGGTCCCGATCCGAACCGACCTTATCCGATGGCAGATCAGCGCCGGGTTTGCTTTATCAAAAACTTCATAAAATCCCCCAATATTGTTGTCGGTGATTACTCATATTATGACGATCCGATCGAGCCAGAAAACTTTGAGAAAAATGTACTTTACAATTACGGTACTGAAAAATTAATTATTGGTAAATTTTGCGCGATCGCCACCAACGTCAAATTCATTATGAACGGCGCAAACCACAAACTAGACGGCATTTCAACCTATCCTTTTCCCATCTTTGGCAACGGCTGGGAAACCGCGATAAATTTATTAATAGAACTGCCAAGCAAAGGCGATACAGTCATTGGCAATGATGTTTGGATCGGCTGCGAATCGGTCATTATGCCCGGAGTCAAAATCGGCGACGGTGCGATCGTTGCCGCCAAATCCGTTGTAGTAAAAGACATTCCCGCCTACACAGTTGTCGGAGGAAATCCCGCAAATTTAATCAAACAGCGTTTTAGCGATGCTGAAGTTGCACAGCTATTAGAAATTAGGTGGTGGAATTGGGAAATTGACAAGATTTCGCGCCATATTAACTTAATTATGCAATCCGACATTAAAGCACTCAGCAATGCTGAGTAAACTCGCAAAGATAACGATATTATTCCCCATTCCCAAACAAAATTTATGTTTCGCAAAACACCCCTTGCATGGTTGCAAGTAACCAGAGAAAAAACTCGTCTTGCTGTTGCTATAGCAGGAATTGCCTTTGCAGATATTCTGATATTCGTGCAACTGGGATTCCGAGATGCACTATTCGACTCTGCGGTTAAGCCACACGAGAGTTTACAGACAGATTTAGTTTTAATCAATCCTCAATTTGAAACTTTTGCTGCGGTAAAACAGTTCAGCAGAGAGCGACTTTATCAAGCGCAAGGAGTGGAAGGAGTAAAATCTGTCACTTCCTTATATATTGGTATGGGACAGTGGCGAAATCCGACAAATCGGACTACTAGAGGGATTTTGATTTTTGGGATAGACCCCGCAAACATCACATTTAATCTGCCCGATCTCAATCAAAACTTGCATCAAATTAAAATGTTTAATCGCGTGTTGTTTGACCAAGCTTCTCGACCTGAATACGGCGAAATTACCAATCTTTTTCACAAAGAATCTACCCTAGAAACTGAACTCAACAAACGCAATATTCAAGTAGGGGGAGTCTTCAGTCTCGGTACTTCTTTCACCGCTGATGGCAATGTCATTGCTAGCGATTCTACATTCATGAACTTATTTCCCGATCGCAAACCCGACGAAATTGATGTCGGCTTAATTAACCTCAAACCCGGTGCTGACATCAAAAAAGTCCAGTCAAGGCTCAAAACTATATTACCAGATGATGTCAAAGTTTTAACCTTAGCAGAATTTGCCGAAATCGAGAAAGCTTATTGGGCAAATGCTACCCCGATCGGCTTTATTTTTGCCTTTGGAGCAATTATCGGATTCATTGTTGGTCTCATCATTGTTTACCAAATTCTTTACTCGGACGTTTCCGATCACTTAGCCGAATACGCGACTTTAAAAGCAATGGGATATAGCGATCGCTATTTAGTCGGAGTCTTAGTTCAAGAAGCTTTGCTATTAGCTGTATTAGGTTTTATGCCGGGAATTGTTTTGGCGAACGGACTGTATTCGCTGGCGCAATCTGCTACATTGCTGCCAATTGCGATGACCACAAATCGAGCGGTTACAGTGTTGAGTTTGACGATCGTGATGTGTACGGGTTCCGGCGCCCTCGCCCTCCGCAAACTCCAATCAGCCGACCCCGCAGATATCTTCTAATCTGCGTTCATCAGCCTCAATCAGCCTGCATCTGCGGTCAAACTGATATTTTTAAGAACAGCCAAGATGCCTGTTCCACACAACTGATATTTTTA
>JAUBOG010000252.1:0-1673 GCA_036700105.1 Microcoleus occultus BM001215583 | reverse complement strand
ACAACTGATATTTTTAAGAACAGCCAAGATGCCTGTTCCACACAACTGATATTTTCTTGTGGGCCGTTGCTCCTAGCCCGCCCATAAAAAGCTTCTTGATAAGAGTGCAATATTTCATGTCAAAAAAACTCTCCTAAAATCACCATGCAAACCCTAAATTCACCGGCTAACCCAACCACCGCAACCGAGCCAGTAATTTCAGTCCAAAACCTCAACCATTACTTCGGTCAAGGCTCTCTCAAAAAACAAGCCTTATTTGACATAAATCTCGACATCAACCCGGGAGAAATAGTAATTATGACGGGGCCCTCTGGCTCCGGGAAAACAACTTTACTGACGATGTTAGGCGGGCTGCGTTCGGCTCAAGAAGGCAGCCTGAAAATTCTCGGTCAAGAAATACGCGGTGCTGGTAAAAGTCAGTTAACTAAGCTGAGAAAGCAAATTGGTTATATTTTCCAAGCGCATAACTTGATGACATTTTTAACAGCCAAACAAAACGTGCGAATGTCTTTGGAATTGCACAAGGAAATGCTAAATCAGAATATGGATGCTTTGTCAATAAAAATGTTGGAAGCAGTTGGTTTGGGAGAACGGGCGAATTATTACCCCGAAAATTTGTCGGGAGGGCAAAAACAAAGGGTGGCGATCGCCCGGGCGTTAGTCAGCCGCCCTAAAATAGTTTTAGCTGACGAACCAACCGCTGCACTTGATAAAAAATCCGGGCGAGATGTGGTAGAAATTATGCAGAAACTAGCAAAAGAACAGGGTTGCACGATTTTGCTAGTCACGCACGACAACCGCATTCTCGATATTGCCGATCGAATTATTTACATGGAAGACGGCCGTTTAGTCACAAATTTAGCCGATCGGGCAATTAGTCATTAGTCAGTAGGGGCGGTGCCCCGCCGTGCCCGCCCTCTTAGTAGTCATCAGTGATTAGTCATTAGTCATTTGTACAAGATGTGAGTTAAAATTAATGGTGAAGACTCCCTCGAATAAATAGTAAAAAGTAACCGCAATGGCTTACAGCGAATTTAATTTAGAAAGGGTCAAAAAAGACTTTAACCTAAAGACCTTGGAAAGGTTAAATATTTTTGCCGATGCACCTGAATTACAAAGCAGTCAATGGCTGACACAAACTCTGCAATACTATCAGCCGATCGTCCGCGGCAGCAACAGTGAGAAAGCTCGCTCAGAACTCATCATAGCTCCAATATTGGTAGAATTAAAAAGACAAATGAATGAGTCAGTAAATTTATTTTCTGGAGTTGATTTCACCGTTGACGAAGCTAAAGGGTTAAAAGGAATTTGTGATTTTATTGTTACCAAATCCCCAGAAGTTTTGATAATTAATGCCCCAGTAATTACGATTGTCGAAGCCAAAAAAGAAGATATTAATGCAGGTCTGGGGCAGTGCGCTGCTGAAATGGTAGCTGCGAGAATATTTAACGAGCGATCGGGCAATGAAGTTGAGGCAATTTACGGAGTTGTAACAACGGGAAGTATTTGGCAATTCCTGAAACTGCAAGGACAAGAAATTGAAATAGATTTGAGCGAGTATTATCTCAAAGACGTGAATAAAATTTTAGGCATTTTGGCGATCGGCATAACTTGATCGAGATACCAAATTTATACCAATTTAAAACGAAATAACAGTATTCTTGTCCCCCCCT
>JAUBOG010000251.1:0-9665 GCA_036700105.1 Microcoleus occultus BM001215583 | reverse complement strand
AATAATCTTGCCCCCTCCCCGAACTCGCGGGGAGGGTTGGGTGGGGTGCATTATATTTTTGCAAGAGTTCTATTGTAGGGAAACGGCACTGCCGTGTCCTCTATATCATTACGGCGCAGCCGGAATTGATATTATTGGTTATTGGAACTAACAAATAACCAATGCCCAATCCTCAATTCCCTCTCAATTGTATTGAACTTTATACATTTGGAATAAGTCGCCGCTTTGTTTTTTTACCACTTTAGCGCCAGCCTCTTTTATCATTTTTTCCCAATCTTCTAGGGGTTCTAAAAATACTTCGCCTGCTCGATAGGTTTCCAGAATTGCCCAATCTTCTGCTAGAGGAGCATTGGGGTTGAGCACATCAAACACGAAGTGACCGCCCGGTTTTAATACCCGCTTTACTTCTGCCATGACAATCGCCCAATAATCTATGGGAAAATAACAGCTAAAGCCTGTGGCGATGCACAAATCGAATTGATCCTCTTCGTAATTTAAGCGGTGAGCGGGGGCTAATTCTACGCCTTTGAACAGCTTGGAATTGAGTTGGGGGCCGCGAGCGTTTAAGGCATCTCTGGCGGCGCTGCTGATTTCTTGGCCGTAAAAAAGCGCTTCCCATTCCCGCCAAGGGTAGATCAGAAAGCTGACTCCGCAGCCTATATCTAAACAGCGCTGATTTTTTTGAGGTTTGGCAAGTTTCCAGAAGGGAGAAACTGTTTTTGCTTGGAGGGTTCCTGCGACTGATTCCAGGAAAATCGGCATTGCTTCGACTTCTTCGGGTAATGCGAAAGCTTCTCCTCGGTATTCGCGATCGAACCGAGCAGCAACTGGGGAGATTAACAGCGGCCAGCTATCTGATTTGTCTTTGGCAAACCAAGTTGGCTCTGGAGTAGAAGCTAGGCGATCGGACTTTTTAGACATTCTTGAATTACCTTCTAGAGCCTTTGAGAGCTTTTGTAAAGTTTTGGCGGTAAGGCTTATTAAAAATTAACGCGGGCCACAGCAGCGACAGCTTCAGGCGATTTGCAAAACTTCTGTCGAAGTTAGTGCGATCGAAACCGTTCCAAAATTTCCAAATACCGCCACCGTAAGCCATTAGCAACACGAATCCAATTAACGGTTCCATCAAATAACCCCCTAAGCGAGCGATCGGATTTTGAGTCAGCGAGCAAAATAGCTGCTCTTAATCTATCATTTATCAGACGCCAAGGCGCGCCGCTACCGGCAGTCATTCCACCTTTAGAAAGAGACTTTAAAATCCTTTTTGGCCCCAAACTTAAAAATACAGCAGAAGGCTATTCGGCGCAGCGGGTGCTTTGCAAGTCGCGAGCGGGTAAAAAAAAGGAAAAAGGAAGAAGCATTAGTCCGCAAGGGTTTCAGCAATTAAAAACCTCTCTTTTGGCAGAGCGCGGTTGCCATAACAGCCAGGAAATAGCTTTCGGGGAGCAAGCAAGGAACGACTTCTGGTACAAGCCGATGATTCTGAAAACTTATGCAACATTTTCTATAAATCCGTTAGCGCAGCTTGCAGCTATTGGATCGCGGCGGTTGAATTTATGCGCCCTGCAGCAAGTCCCGATTCGGCTGAAATCCCTTGCTGTTGGCGGCCTGGGTTCCCTTTGATTTCGCAGGCGCCCGCTTGCTCAAACATAATTAACACTGATAGTTAGAGCCCCGCAAGTTACAGCAAGCAGACTTTTTCTAGCGGACAATGACGGTAGACAGCTTTCTAAGCAAGGAGGATTTTATGCGTGCAGTGCTGATGGCTGGGGGGTCGGGAACGAGGCTCAGACCCCTGACGTGCGATTTGCCTAAACCTATGGTGCCAATTTTAAATCGCCCGATCGCAGAACACATTATCAATTTGCTAAAAAGGCATAATATTACGGAAATTATTGCGACGCTGCACTACCTTCCCGATATCATGCGCGAATATTTTACGGACGGGGCAGATTTTGGCGTTCAAATGACTTACGCTGTGGAAGAAGACCAACCGCTGGGTACGGCTGGCTGTGTCAAAAATATTGCTGAACTGCTCGATCGAACTTTTCTAGTGATCAGCGGCGACAGCATCACCGACTTCGACTTGACAAACGCGATCGAATTTCACCGCCGCAAGCAATCCAAAGCCACCTTAATTTTAACTCGCGTTCCCAACCCGATGGAATTCGGGGTCGTGATTACCGAGGAAAATGACCGCATCAGCCGCTTTCTGGAAAAGCCTTCTAGCAGCGAAATTTTCTCCGATACGATCAATACCGGCATTTATATTTTAGAACCCGAAGTTTTGGATTACCTGCCGGCAAATCAGGAGTGCGACTTCTCGAAAGACTTGTTTCCGCTGCTGCTGGAAAAAAACGAGCCGATGTACGGTTACATCGCCGAAGGTTACTGGTGCGATGTCGGCCAGTTGGATGTTTACCGGGAAGCTCAGTACGACGCGCTGCGGGGAAAGGTCAAACTGGATTTGAGCTACTACAGCGAAGTTCGATCGGGACTTTGGGTAGGTCAGAATACTTTTATTGACGATAGCGCGATCGTCGAAACACCGGCGATGATCGGCAACAATTGCCGGATTGGAGCCCGAGTCAAAATTAACGCGGGTTCAGTAATCGGAGATAATGTGACCGTCGGGGCCGACGCTAACATCAAACGTCCGATCGTCTGGAACGGAGCAATTATCGGCGAAGACGCTCACCTCAGAGCCTGCGTGATTTGCCGCAGCACCCGCGTAGACAGGCGCGCTCACGTCCTCGAAGGTGCTGTCGTCGGTTCCATGTCGATCGTCGGAGAAGAAGCGCAAGTAGGCCCTTCCGTGCGCGTCTGGCCCAGCAAAAATATTGAATCCGGCGCCCTGTTAAATCAAAATTTAATCTGGGGAGAACAAGCCAAGCGCAATTTGTTCGGTCAGCGCGGCGTTCAAGGACTCGCCAATGTGGATATTACCCCGGAATTTGCCGTGAAATTGGGCGCGGCTTACGGCTCGACTTTGAAACCCGGGACTTCGGTATCGGTTTCTCGGGATCAGCGCAGCATTTCGCGCATGGTTTCCAGGTCTTTGATTGCGGGTTTGATGTCGGTGGGAATTAATGTAGTCAATTTGGAATCGACGGCAATTCCGATCGCGCGCACGGTTTCGTCTACGATCTCAATTGCCGGCGGCATTCACGTTCGCATTTCGCCCGATCGTTCCGACCACATTTTAATCGAATTCTTCGATACCAAAGGCATCAATATTACTAAAAATGCTGAGAAAAAAATCGAGGGCGCTTATTTTAAAGAAGATTTGCGGCGAGCTCTAATTCCCGAAATCGGAGAGATGTCGTACTTTAACCAAGCTCTCGATGTTTACAACCGCATTTTTGAGCGGCAGATGAATGTTGAGGCAATACGCTACAGCAATTCTAAGGTGGTAATCGATTACGTTTACGCGGTTTCTGGAGCAATTCTGCCCCAAATGCTTGCCAAGTTCGGCTGCGATGCGGTGGTGCTCAATGCCAGTCTCAAGCAGACTTCTCTGAGCAACGGCGAACGCGAATATTTGCTCGACCAACTCGGCCGGGTGGTAAAAGCGCTCAGCGCTAATTTTGGAGTGCAGGTGTCGGCCAACGGCGAACAGCTCATTTTAGTAGATGAATCGGGAATCGCGATCCGCGGGGAAATACTGACGGCGCTGATGGTAAATTTGATGCTGACTTCTCATCCCAGAGGTACAGTGGTAGTGCCGGTGAATGCCTCTTCTGCGGTGGAGGCGATCGCCCGCCGCTATCAAAGCAAGGTAATCCGCACTAAGGCGAACCCAACTGCTTTGATGGAAGCAGCTAACAGAAATCCGAATGTGGTTTTGGGCGGTAGTGGCAATATGGGTTTTATTTTCCCGCAGTTGCATCCCGGATTTGACGGAATGTTCTGCATTGCTAAAGTGATAGAAATGATGACGGTTCAGGAGCGATCGCTCGGACAGATCAAGGCAGAACTTCCCCGCGTCACCCACCGCAGTTACAGCGTCCGCTGTCCTTGGACGGTCAAAGGTTCCCTAATGCGGCATTTAGTAGAAACTCATTCGCCCGATCGTTTAGAATTAATAGATGGAGTGAAGATTTTTAACTACAGCGACGACAATTGGGTATTAGTTTTGCCCGATGCTAGCGAACCGACCGTTCATATCTTCGCCAACAGCGAGGATCGAGATTGGGTATCTGAAACTTTGAAGGAGTACCGCGCCCTCGTTCACGATTTTGTCACCCAAGCCGAGGCGGCTGTTCGCCAAGATAAATTTGGGAATGGGTAATTGGGAATTGGGAATTGGGAATTGGTAATCGGTAATGGGTAATCGGATATTATATTATGTCCGGTTATGCAACGATAATTCAGTTCTTAGTAAGGACTTTAGTCCTTATTAATTCATATATAAAGAGAGGACTAAAGTCCTCACTACAAACACTCGCTTTCCCAATGACCAATGCCCCATTCCCCAATGCCCCATTCCCAATTCCCACTTTCCTATTCCCAATTCCCAATTCCCAATTCCCATTTAAGTTATGAATAGCTGCATTTTGATGGCGGAAATAATTCAACAACCGCAACTCCGTTATACTCCAGACAACCAAGTTCCCATCGCTGAAATGCTGGTGCAATTTCCCGGCCCGAAACCAGAAGATCCGCCAGAACATTTGAAAGTGATAGGATGGGGAAATTTAGCTCAAGAAATTCACGATAAATATCGCGAGGGCGATCGCGTGATAATTGAAGGTCGGCTGGGTATGAATACGATCGAAAGAGATGGTATTAAAGAAAAACGTGCTGAACTGACAGCTCAAAAAATTTACAGTGTCAGCGTCGATGCAGTGACGGCCGCGCCCGCAACTAGAACCGCTCCCGAATCCGCTCAAATTCGCGACAGCGCACCAGTAAATGTGCCGAGCAATGTGGTTCCCATGAGATCGGGAGGTCGCAGTTCTAACAGCGCTCCAGGCAGCGCTAACCGCACGTCTGATTCGGACTGGAACTCGCATCAGTCTTCTTCTGAGTTCGATCGCCAGTCGGGTTCCTCTAACGAAGCTGACAATCCCGATTACGACCCGATTCCATTTTAAAAATTAGGGTGCATCACTTTACAACTAAACAGTTCGATCGAAAGTGACGCATCTTAACTTACAGCATATTCCATGTATATGCGGTACAGGCGATCGCGGGCGACATCTCGTGTAAGGTGCGTCGCCACCAGTAAAGAAGCAAGTTCTATCCAAGATATAGGAAGCGACGCACCCTACAAACTAAATTGCCAATTTTACAGCTCGATCGTCACAATTTTTTTCTTGCTTTTTTCGTCGCGCAGCACGACTGTATTGTAGGGTGATGTATCCGTCCCCAGCGGAATTGGCAGCTTAAAGCTGCCGCTCTTATGCTTAAGTTCGCCTAGATCGATGCTTTTCGTTATATTGCCATCTGTTGCCAGATAAGCGGTAAGTTCGCCTTGATAATCTTCAATCAAAAAATCTCTGAAGAAAACGACTTCCCCAGCCTCGATATCGATAGCAAGGATGACGGTACCGCTAAACGTTGCGCCTTTTTGTTCTTCATCAACCGTCGCCATTTTAATTTCCGAGGGGTCTTGACCGGACATATCTGCCATGAATTTTTTCTCCAGAGCGCAGCGCAATAATTAATCAGAATCATACCTGACGCTATACGGCGATCGCAAAACTCTTAGGACGTATTTCTGTATCAGTCTTGATTCTCTCTCAGGTTAGAGAAGCCCGCGATCGCGCATTAGACCACCAATGCTCTCAATTCTTGAGTCAGTAAGTACACACCGTTAAAATTATCTGTATAAATATCGTTTTTACCTGAATCTCCCATCCCCTTAAAAACCCAGGGCTGTTTCCTTCTCAAACTTTAGATCCGCTCAAATTTGAGAAGAAAAAATTAATGTATTCCTCGCCAATCGCTGGCAGCGTATAAAATCCTTGAATGATACCAAATCCGGGGCGTGAAAACCCTTTTATCATCTCTTCTCGGCGTAGGGTGCGTCGCCACAAGTAACTCCTGCTCCGGGCGACTATCGAGGGAGCGACGCACCCTACCACTCCCACTCAAATAGCAATAATTTTAAAATTAATCGGCAAACAGATTAAGGGGAATTAAATTATAATCTCACTGACTTTTCTGGCAAAGAAGTTAATACATATCCAGCCCGAAAAGCCAGGAAAGCCGATCAGCTATCTCCAGAAAACGTTGGCAAATTGATCGATTCCAAAGACTCTTGTCTCACGCGACCCGCCATCGCAGCTAACTGCAAGCTCATAAAAGCATTCAAATCTTCCAAATCGCAGTTGGCTGAGGAAAAAATCTGCTCCATTTCGTTTTCCGCTTCCAAAGTCAGATATCCAGCGGCAATAGCTTGCTTTACAACTTCACGAATCATCACAGTCTAAATTTTCCTTACTAAACTTGAATGTATCAAAAATCCACTAATTACTAACAAGAAGATTCTGAGGCTGTCTCGCCAAAGATTTCAAATTGTTTGAGTTCGCGAGACTCTTGTTTCACTCCTCCAGACATAGCTGCTAGTTGCAAAGTCATAAAAGCATTTAAGTCTTCCAAGTCATACTTGGTCGTCGTTAACATCCGCCGCAGTTGATTTTCGGCTTCAATAGTTAAGTAACCTACGGTCAGAGCTTGTTGGGCGAGGTCGCGAATCAGTACCATAACACTTTTGGGTTTTATTGCTTGAATCTCCTCAGTATCAACGGTTTTAACTGACTGCGCAGTGACGGCTATTGCTCAATTTGTGTGACATTTTTAGGGGCCGCTGGTGACAGCCCGGTTCTGGGAGTGTGACTGCGTATTTGTACGGGTGTGACCTGGATCACGCGGAGAGCGCGGGGAGAGTGTCCAGATGCCCGAGTGTCCGAGTGTCCGAGTGGGAACATTTTTATTATTCCCTTGGAGTGATGACTGATGACCGATCGCCAATGACCAATGACCGATCGCTCCTGCCTTCTACCTTCCGAAGGCGCTCACCGTCTATAATCAGCAAGTTAAATATTTACTGCAACACCTATGGAAGCACCACATAAAGATTTGCTACAACAAATAGCCAAACTATCGGAAACTTATCCTAATTTAGCCGATCGCCTGTCAACGGCAGCAAAACAACTGCAAGACTCCGGCATTCCTCCCTCCGACAGCTTGCTGCAAGAAGCCGCCGCCTACAGCAGCAACTTCGCCTCCGTCCAAAAACAAGCTCTCGAACTCAACAAATCCGCCGTCGCCCCGGGGGAAATTGCTTCCCTCAAAGACATTCAAAACTTAGTCGAAACTGCCGCATCTTCCGTTGGTAAAGCAGAAATTCGCGACGCAGCCTTAAAAGTGCTCGATCGAGTATTGGCGATCGGCCACCGCGAGCAAAGCGACTTCGGAGCCTTACAATCAGTTCACGCCAAAGCCCGCGAACTTCAGCGCGCCATTTCCTCTTCAAGCCCGACTCAACTGCATTCCGACGCAGAATCCTTAGTCAGCGGCAAACACCCGGTTTCAGCAGTGCTCGCCCTGGTGGAACAGCAAGACAAATTAGATGACGAACAGTGGGTGATTCTGGAAGAAACAGTCAGCGTCGCTTTTGGAAAACAGCTAGCCGTCGCCATTTCCCGTGGCAAATTAACCATTGCTGAGATGGTAAAAGCAGCACCTGCTAAAGTCGAACCCGCATTGAAAGCAGCGCCAGAACCCAAAATGGCCGCCCAACCTTTACCCGAAGTAATTATCATCCCGTCGGGAAATGCCGCACCGAAACAAGTTGCAGCCCGGCCGCAAATTCAGATTTTGGAATCTCCCGCGCCGACAGCCCCGATGCACGAGGTGATTATCGTTCCCAGCGTGGAAGTACCTAAGTCCCTGCAAACAACGGGCTCGGGGAACATTGTCTTCGGAGCACCTCAAGACGTTCAACAAGCGCCTGTAGAGGGAGCTTTGGGTATCAAAGTTTTGGCGCACATTCAGGGAATTGGCGATCGAACTTTCGGTTCTGGAGAATACGCGGGTACAAAGGGCCGCGGGCTGCGCGTCGAAGGATTTGGGATTGATATCGAGTCACCAATTCCCGGCTTAAATGTCGAGTACATGGCTCACGTTGAAGGTGTTGGCGATACTGCTTGGGTTAGCGGAGGAGAATTGGCGGGTTTTCGAGGTCAGGCGAAACGAATTGAAGGGTTTGCGGTGCGGTTGAACGGGCCGCAAGCTGATAAGTACGACGTATTTTATAGCGCTCACATTCAGAATATCGGCGACACCGACGTATCCTCCAACGGCGAATACTGCGGCACTCGCGGTAAAGCTTTGAGAATAGAAGGTATCAAAGTTTGGATCGCGCCGTCTGCGAGTTCCCAAGTTGCTGCACCTGTGAGTTTAAAAGTGTTGGCGCACATTCAAGGAATTGGCGATCGAACTTTTAGCGATCGAGAATATGCAGGTACTAAAGCTCAAGGCCGCCGCGTCGAAGGATTTCAAATTAAAATAGAGCCTCCCGTTCCCGGTTTGAATTTGCAGTACATGGCTCACGTTGAAGGAGTTGGCGACACTGCTTGGATATCGGAAAACGAGTTAGCTGGCTTTCGGGGCAAAGCCAAGCGGATTGAGGGATTTGCCGCGCGGCTGACTGGGGAACAAGCTGATAAATACGACGTATTTTATACGGCTCACATCCAGAATGTCGGCGATACTCCTGTTACTTCTAACGGTCAATATTGCGGCACTCGCGGCAAAGGTTTGAGAGTTGAGGGGATGACGGTTTGGGTTGAAGCTAAAGCGTAAAAATTGAGCATAAATGGAAAATTTTAATTGGTATTTTCCATTTATTAAACCCGAATATGTAGGGTGCGTCAGTTCGCATTATTTTTGCCAAAAACTAACAATCTTCAAGCTGACGCACTGCTCGATAAATGGTGCGTCAGAATTCGACTTTTCACACTTGTTGAGAATCTCTAATCTGACGCACCGCTCGATAAATGGTGCGTCAGAATTCGATTTTTCATACTTGTTGAGAATCTCCAATCAGACGCACCCTACCGCTGACGCACTTGAGACACGATATTAATGGTGTAGAAAATGCGATAAGGCTTCGAGGGTATGACCGATCGCACTTGGAGCAGCCTCGCAAGCCGCAGATTCGACGGCGCCGTGACAGCCGAGGATGGCTTGTCCGACAGCCTGACTTCCTCCCTCCACCGCATCGCCGCCGAATTGACCGACATATGTGTCTTTGACCATTTCAGCTTGAATTTTTCTGTTGGTTTCGGAGGGATTCGGTTCCCAATTGCGGATGGTTTGGACAATCTCGAGCCCGGCCCAAATTAACATTCCGAGGACGATCGCAGCAATCAAATATTCCATAGCTTTCTTGAAAGTTTGAGGTTTGCTGTTTCTAATCTAACACGGCATTTAAAGGCAGACAGGATAGAAATCGCCGCCGTTGAGTTACAGCAGATTGCTGGTTTATGAAGTACATTAAATATCTCGTAGGACGCGGCAGTGCCGCGTCCATACCCCCATTAATTGTAGGGACACGGCACTGCCCATAGGTGTCAACTTAAGGTCAAATCCAGTCAGAGATTGCTGTTTGACTATTAAATCTAGATCCCCCCTAGCCCCCCTTAAGAAGGGGG
>JAUBOG010000250.1:0-9742 GCA_036700105.1 Microcoleus occultus BM001215583 | reverse complement strand
CCCTTCTTAAGGGGGGCTAGGGGGGATCGAGGCCTAATCGTCAAACAGCAGACTGGTACTGCGTTTGACCTGTTTGTTGGCACGCCTTGGACGATCGCCATTTCCAACTGCTTAGCGCTGCGTCAAAGCAAGTCTGTGGCGGAGTTGAGTCCGCTCCAAACGATTCAGGAGGCGAGCAATCAATTCCGGTTCCACGATCGGCTTGTTCACGTAGTCGTCAGCACCTGCAACAAACATTTGGCGCACTGTTTCCGACTCGGAATGAGCTGTCAAAAATAGCACGGGCAGCTTGCTCCAGCGCACATCGTTCCGCACCGTCAAACACAGCTCGATACCGCTGTAACCGGGCATCTCCACATCTAAAATTAGCAAATCCGGACAAGTGATTTCGAGTACCTCCCAAAAATTTTCGGGTCGATCCAATGTTGTTACTTGAAAACCCCAAGGTTGTAGAATCATTTTCAGTGCAGCCAATAGATGCACGTCATCATCTACTACCATAACTTTAGCTTCCGCAGCAGGGCTAGTCCGATCGAGGAGTAGGGCGACTGCCTTGAGTATATCTGCTGGGGGTAGAGATTTGTGCAAAAAGCCGGAAGCTCCCAAACGAGCAACTTCTATTCGATCGCTCAATTGATTGTGCCCGCTAAAAACCATCACCGGAATTTCTGGTTTTTCACCCCGAAGTTCAGCTAGGAGAGTAAGTCCGTTTTCCTGAGTTCTGGAAAAAGTCAAATCCAACAAAATCGCGTCGGGAGGCTGCTGAGAAATTGCAATTCTTGCCGCTGGCGCGGAGTTGGCGACTTCTATCTCGAAGCCGAAATCGGATGCAGCTATTTTCAGCCGATCGCTCGCAACAGTATCGTCATCCACAATCAGGATGCGCCGCTGCTGCGAAACCTCAGCAACTAAATCGCTTTCAGGTTCTGGCGGGCGATCGAAAATTTGTTTGAGCAAATGCAGCAATTCCTCAATCTGCTCGGCAGTCCCCGGTTTCGAGATGTTTTGCGCCTTGAACAAATGTTCGATCGCTCGCGCCACTTCCGAACCTTTCGGCACCCCTAAAGTTCCCAAAGAACCGACTAATTTGTGAGCTTGCGCCTGAGCTTCCCGCCGCAGTTCGTCATCGAGGGTTCCGGTTTTCAGTAGAGCGATCGCGCGATCGAATATTGCCACCTTTTCGATAAAATTAGCTCTTAACTTGGCCCGAATTTCCGCAACCACACCCAGGACTTTGAGGCGCTGCTCGTCCTGGTTTAATTCCCGGATCTGCCCGCTGGAACCCGCAGATAAAGTCTCTTCGCTTTTAGCAGTTTCGGCAGTTTCACGGTCAACTTTTTGGCTCTCGATCTCCTCCGGCAGGCTTTTGAGCCTGTAGCCCAATCCGTAGACAGTTTCGACTAAATCTACACTCATCCCGGCTGCTTTCAGTTTGTGCCGCAGCCCCTTGATGTGAGCGGTAACAGCTTCTTCTTGAGGAAATTCGCCGGCCGACCAAATGCGATCGAGGATGGCGCTGCGGCTGAAAATCCGCCGGGGATTTCTCAGGAAAAGTTCCAGCAGGTTGTACTCTTTCGGAGTCAAGTGCAGCACTTTTTCAGCATAAATTACTTCCGTTGTGTCCGGGTTGACTTGCAGTTTTTCCCAGGTCAAATTCGTACTCGACAAAGCTGCCTTTCCCCGGCGCAGCAAAGCCCGAATTCGAGCCATTAATTCTTCGATATTAAAGGGTTTGACCACATAATCGTCTGCACCCGCTTCTAAACCTTGGACTCGATCGCTGCTGCTGTCTAGCGCTGTCAGCAGTAAAATCGGCATTTGGCAGCCGGACGATCGCAATTCCCGACACAAACTAATACCGTCGAGTTTGGGAATCATCACATCCAAAACAATCAGGTCGTAATCGTAGGCCTCGGCCAACTGCAAGGCTGTTTCACCGTCTGCTGCCGTATTCACATTGTAATTATGAGCGTTCAGCGATCTGGTTAGCAAATTGGCTGTAATTGTGTCATCTTCCACTAGCAGTATTTTCATAAGCGTCCGCTGTTATTTGAGCTACCTTTGCGATTTTCGATTCAGATTTTTTGGATTTAAATAGCGTTTTCCAACTCTTTTTTAACACGCTAAGCCAGACACTCTATCTGTAGGATGCGCCCTACCAATAGCGGCTTAAACCATTTGTTAGCCTGAGTTTTGTTCGATCGTTCCCAACCTCCGTTTAAAAAATATAATTTTGGCAAGAGGACAATTCTAAATTTTGACCGAGAATTTCTTGATGGTACCCGCCACGTGATTTATCCGTGCAATCAATCCAAAATCTAAAATCTCAAATCCTCAAGCCTCCGAATTTATCCGTGGAATCAATCCAAAATCTCAAATCTAAAATCTAAAATCGAATGACTTGGTTAGTTTACCGCTCTCAAAATTTGATCAGACGCTCCGAGAATTTTAGGGCTTTTTGGACTTGAGCGCCTGCTGAATTTTTTGAATCAGATATTGCGATGAATCTTGCTGCTTAACCATGTCTTCCAATTCGGAAACCGCCTCTTCGGCGTGTTCTATCTCCTTGACTAAAGAATGAGCCCTAACACCTTTTCTGAAGCCTAAATCTTGTTCGACGGGCGGCAGTGCATGGAAATCTTTTTCGGCTATTAATTCCTCCAACTCTAACAAAGCCATTTCCGCGCGATCGATCTTGATGGTCACGGATTTAGCCACATTAGCACCCGCTCTTGCAGCCTCCGTGAGTTCGTGAACGCGAAGTTTAAACCGGCTGGCAATTTGTTCCATTTGAGTCCCCAATTCAAAAGTTTTACTTGCCAGTCTGCCAATTTCCAGACTGACTTGGCTCAGCCCGCTGGGCTGACTTTCCATTTGATTGGTAACTACAGCCACCTGTACTGCTAAATGCCTCACTTGTTCGATCGCCTCCCGGATGGTTCGGGAAGTGCGGTTAACTGTTTCTAAATCGTTAGCTATTGCTTTGCCCACGCCCAAAATTTTATCTGTATTGTGGCAAATAGAATTAGCACCTTGAAAAGTAGCTTGAAAAGCTTGCCTGCCTTCCGAAGAAATCAGCTTGGCAATTCTGACAAATCGCTCCTTCATTTGAGCAATTTCTTCCGCTTGTTTTGCCAGCGCTACTTCCTGATTTTTCGGAATATCTTGCAATTTCTGGGCTTGACGCTGTTGGGACTTTAAAAGCTCATTGCATTCGTGAAATTTCGCCTGTTCTTGTTGAAGTACCGCCTGATATTTTTGTCTTTCTAATCGGTATTTTTGAATTACTTTGTTAGCTTGCGCCAAAATTTTTGACTGGGCCATCACCAGAGTTTGAACGTCCAAAATCCGAAAAGTTTGGTTTTCCATAACCACAATAATTGGTTCGTAAATCAAATCTTTCTGCCTGTTGAGAGACGCTTGCACGGCATCGTCAATCTTCCAGTTCTCCTCCATCAACAAAGGCGGAATTCTAATAAAATCTAATAGCGCTCGAATCGGGTGCTGCCCGTAAAGTTCTACGCGATCGGGAAGACTCATTTGCTCTCGAAATTTGACGCGAGAGATCATGCCCAACATCTGCGATTCGTGGGTGATAATGACTCCCGGCAGGTCTGGTTCTTGCTCGAATTTGTCAGCCACTACCTGTCCTGGAGTTGCAGCACTAACTTGGAACTGGTGACACGGCAGATGTCCGATCGTAAAATCGGGGGTGAGTTGAGTTGGATTGCTCATTTACCCGGATAGTGTTAAGTAGAAGTTAACAAATTATATATTGATATTATACTGGATTAAGATAGTTAAAAGTAATCGCAACTATAGAGAGAAATCAGCTCTCTGACACAGGGGCGCGAACAGAGTCTGTCTTCTGACTGCTTCCATCCCAAGTGTCTTCGAGCCGTCGCGCCTGCTGCGCCCCGGGTTCCGTACCCAAAACACGGGCCTCGATCTTTGTTCTTGAAAGCAACCGGGAAAATACTTAGATTGAAACCAAAAACCTTACATCGGACTTTGCCGCTAGCAAGCTTTGAGGCTGCTTACCAGTTGTTACAGCAAATGGCTGAACTCCCGGGGGCGATCTGGCTGGCAGATAACGCGATCGCGGATACTGAAAATAGGGAAAAATCCTCGGAAAGATTTGCAGCAGTCCTATCAGATCGGTTTAGCGCGCTGCTGCGGGGCCAACTATTAGACGATTTGACAACAAACAAACGCCAACACAGCGAAAAACATCTCAATTCGCAATTAAATGTGGAGTTGACTTTCGAGCCGGGGGCGATCGCCAATTTCCTGTCTCCCATCGCAGACAAACTAGCAAAAATAACCCCCGCACCCAAGGGGCAAATTGATATTCCCGCCCTCAAACAAGCAATTAAAAATCTACAGCCAAACTCGGCTTTTATTCAAAGCGAATTCACCCTAAACTTGCTGGATATTCTCGCTTCGGATACTAGCAAAAATAGTCGTCATTCCCAACACACTCAAGCAGAAACAAAGCAAAATTCTGCGCCCGAACTGATAGCTCCAGAAACTTTTATCCCAATTGCCGAACTTGCAGACCGCGTAGAAATTCCCAGTTCCTGCATTCCATTCTGTCGGCCGGTCGAAGATGCTTTGCAGCAGCAACTTCAACAAGAGCGACTCTTGAATCAGGTGACAACTCAAATCCGCCAGACTCTGGAATTGCCTGTAATTTTGTCAGAAGCAGTCGAGCGAGTGCGAGATTTTTTGGATGTCGATCGCCTGTTAATTTATCAATTTGAAAAAGTGCCGGCGCCGCACAATAGCGAGTCCAATCGAGAAATACCAGCAGCGGTTTCTGGGTCTGGTGCCACAAAAAAAAATGCCGGTACTTACTTGTATTTAGGTCGCGTCACCTACGAAGCCTTAGCCAGCGATGCGATCTCCTCTGTACTGAATTTTAGCGAAGGCGCACAGTGTTTTCCCGATGGAATCATTGACAGAGAAAAATATCGCAAGGGTTTGGCTTTGTGCGTGGCGGATGTGGAAACAACTTACGTTTCGCAGCCTTGTTTTTTGGAGTTGATGCGGCGGGCGAAGGTGCGCGCGAAGTTGCTAGTGCCGATCGTCGTTCAAGACGAATTGTGGGGGCTGCTAATTGCCCACCAATGTAATGTTCGGGAGTGGGAAGAAAGCAAAATAACATTTTTGCGGCAAATAGCCGAACATTTGGCGATCGCCATTTACCAAGCCGAACTTTATGCAGAAGTCCAGCAGCAAAAGCGCACCTCAGAACAGCGGGTCGTAGAGCGCACGCGAGAACTGCGCGATGCACTCGCCTCTGCCCAATCCGCCAGCCTGGCCAAGAGCGAATTTTTGGCAGCTATGAGCCACGAATTGCGCACTCCCCTCACCTGCGTCATCGGCATTTCCGACACCCTGCTGCGCTGGTCTTACGGCAAAGTCGGCACCAAACAAGTGCCGGTACAAAAGCAGCGGCAGTACCTGCAAACTATCCGAGACAGCGGCGACCATTTATTAGAATTAATCAACGATATTTTAGATTTATCGCAAGTAGAAGCGGGAAAAGCAGTATTAAAAATTAGTGAATTTTCAATTTCCAAATTAGCTTCTCAGAGCCTGCACGCCCTTAAAGAAAAAGCTCTGGAGAAAGGCGTGGAACTAATTCAAGAACAGCGGATCAAGCAAGAGTGCGATCGCTTTATCGCTGACCCGCGCCGCTTGAGACAAATCCTCTTCAATCTTTTAGGAAATGCGATTAAATTTACTCCCGAAGGCGGGCGAGTCATCCTCCGAGTTTGGGTCACAGAAGATAAAAATCGAACGCCGGCAGTGCGGCAGCCCGGTACTGCACCGGCCGGCAGTACCGCTGTTTTTCAAATCAAAGATACCGGCATTGGAATTCCCGAAGAGCAGCGATCGCTGTTGTTTCAAAAATTCCAGCAGTTGGATTCCCCCTACCGCCGCGAATACGGCGGCACCGGTCTGGGATTGGCATTAACCAAGCAGTTAGTAGAGCTTCACGGCGGCGCGATCGAAGTCAACTCTACAGTTGATGTCGGCTCTACTTTTACCGTTTTTATACCGATTCAAACTAAAAGCAAAGATGACTCCACCAAATTCAAATATGAAAAATCTAATTCCTCTTTACCGCTGCATTCTTCCTCCTTGCGGGGCAGCCTCGTGCTCGTCGAAGAAGATGAAGAAACAGCCATGCTGATCTGCGATATCCTGACAGCAGCAGGACTGCAAGTTGTCTGGATGATTGAAGGTTCTGCCGCCGTAGAACAAATTGAACTTTTGCAGCCGAATGCTGTGATTGTCGATATGCGTTTGCCCGGTATGAACGGCTGCGAAATAATTCACCAACTGCGCCAAAAACCCGCTACTGAAAATCTCAAAATTCTGGCTTTAAGCGCTAAGGAAATTCCCCCAGATCGGATATCTTTCATGACGGCGGGAGCTAACGATTGTTTGGCTAAGCCGATTCACCCCCAGCAATTGCTTGACAAAATTCTTGCTTTAATGGCCGGGATTGGTAATGGGTAACTGGGCATGGATAATCGGTAATTTGTAATTATGTATGGTGCGCAATGCGCACCTTACCGCTATAAATGTAGGGTGCCCCATTCCCCATTCCCAATTCCCCAATTCCCATGATTAATTGTCAAATTCCCACAGGATTAATTGTTTCTTGTCAAGCACCTGCTGACTCGCCGCTGCACGATCCGATCGTGATTGCGGCAATGGCTCGCGCCGCCGTCAATCGAGGGGCCTCGGCCGTGCGGATCGACACTCCCGCTCACATTGCGGCGGTGCGAAAACAAATATCCGCTCCCGTAATTGGGATTTGGAAGCAGCAATTGCCGGGATGCGAGATTTACATTACTCCTCGGTTTGAAGACGCGCGGGCGATCGCCCTTTCTGGAGCCGATATCATCGCCGTTGATGCCACTCAGAGAAACCGTCCTGCCGGCGAAGACTTAAAGACGTTAATCGCGCGAATTCACGGCGAATTGGGCAAATTAGTGATGGCGGATGTCGATACGGTCGAAGCTGCGATCGCGGCGGTTGAAGCTGGTGCAGATACTGTCGGTACTACTCTTTTTGGCTACACTCCCCAGACGGAAAAATTCTCGCCGCCCGGATTTGATTTGCTTGCAGAAATGGTAGAAAAGCTTCAAGTTCCAGTTATCTGCGAAGGCGGCATCGCTGGGCCGTTCATGGCTAAAAAAGCGTTAGATTTGGGAGCGGCGGCTGTTGTTGTCGGCGCAGATATTACCGGGATTGATATTAAGGTGACAGCCTATGCGTCGGCGATCGGAAAGTAAGCAGGAACTTCGGTAAGGGATTTGGTAACGGATTTAACGGATTTATTTGTCTGCAAACTGTCACAATTTATGTATGCGATTAAGGAGTTAGAAGTTACGATCGCTGTATCCTCCGCAAAATAATCCGGATGGAGACCATATCTAGCTGTTAATTCAATAAAAAGAGCAGATTAATATGGCTGGCGATTTTTCTTTTAACTCTAAATCCCGATTTGACAAAAATGGCTTGGACAATCCTTCTCGGCAAGGCAGCCGATCGCTCCAAGTTATGGTTTTTATGCTAATAGTCACTACCTTAGTGGCTATGCCGGTATTTCGTTTAGCCGAACTGCAACTAATACAGGGAGCCTACAACCGCCAGCGGGCGGAAAATAACCGCATTCGCCCCGTGTCAGTCGCAGCGACTCGCGGCCAAATTTTGGACCGCAGCGGCAAAATTTTTGCGGCCAACCGCGTATCCCGATCGGTCTACGTGTGGCCAAAAGAGCGATCGAGCTCCGAGTGGCAAGAGATCGCCGCTACGCTGAGCCCGATCGTCAAAGTCCCCGCAGCCGAAATTATCAAAAAAATCGATGCAGCAGGCTACAAATCAGCGCTACCAGTCCGAATTACCAAGGATATTGATGTCGGTACTTTCGTCGCTTTGGGAGAACAAAGCAATGCTTTGCGCGGAGTAGAAATTCGCGTAGAATCCAGCCGAGACAATCCCCACCAGCAATTAGCAGCTCACCTTTTGGGATACGTCGGCGAAGCTACTTTAGACGAATTAAAAGCTAATCCTGCATATCCGATGGGGATGATCGTCGGTCAAATGGGAGTTGAAAAACTAGCGAATTCTACTTTAGAAGGCGTTTGGGGAAGCCGTTTGATCGAGGTGAACGCTAAGGGCGAGGAAATTCAAGATTTAGGCGTCAAAGATCCGATTCCCGGCAAATCGGTGCAGCTAACTTTAGATTTAGATATGCAGAAAACTGCCGAAAAAGCTTTGGGCGATCGCCTTGGTGCCGTTGTGGCGATCGATGTCAAAACCGGAGCGCTTTTAACAATGGCTAGTTGGCCGACATTTGACCCGAATATTTTTACCCGCAAGGTAAGTCAAAAAGAATGGGAACGGCTGCAAGGGCCAGAAAAACCGTTTTTAAATCGAGCCGTTCAAGGCTATCCAGTCGGCAGCACTTTTAAAATTGTTACTTCTGTAGCTGGGATGGAGTCTGGCAAGTTTTCTCCTGACTCGACTGTGGGAACTTCTTCTTCAATTACGATCGGCGGAATTACCTTTAACGAACACAGCGGCGGTTACGGCACGATCGGTTTCCGCGACGCTTTAGCCTACAGCAGCAATACGTTTTTCTATCAAGTCGGCATGGCTGCCGGCCCCGAAGAAATGGCGAAAGCCGCTAAAAAAATGGGGATTGGCGGTACTATTAATTTAGACCTTTTGGGGTTGGAATCCGCCAATCACGGTCAAGTTCCCATCCCAGCAGAAAAACAAAAAATGTACGGGGAAGATTGGTACGTCGGCGATACGGTAACAATGTCGATCGGTCAGGGTTTGGTACTTTGTACTCCCCTAGAATTGGCTGTGATGGTGTCCACTGTTGCTAACGGCGGTTATCGAGTTCAGCCGCATTTGTTGGCTTCTCAAACCAACACTCCGATCACTAAAAAAGTTCCCACAGGTATTAAGCCTGCTACTTTGAATGTAGTTCGCCAGGGATTGATTGACGTGGTACAAAAAGGTACTGGCAAACGCCTGAATGACGGTACTATTCCTTTGAGCGGCGGCAAAACTGGGACGGTGGAAATGCCCGGCTATCCTGACAATTCTATGTATGTGGGTTTTGCTCCCGCTGACAAACCGGAAGTGGCGATCGCAGTTATCGTTGAAGGCGGCGGATTTGGTTCTGTATCGGCGGCACCAATTGCTCAAGAGGTATTCCGAACCTATTTTCAAAAGCAAGGTTTTAAACCTACTGCTAAGCCTCTCTAGTCATGAGTTAATTGTTTACGGTTGACTGTTGAGTGTTCGCATTTTGTCCCATACTTCGATCGCACTATTTTTGATATCTGGGAAAAGTGCGATCGATCAAAAGTCTTCCCCTACCAATCGCCTCACTTCCAAAGTCGATAAATTCATCATTTGCGCTACCTGTTCCAGACTCATTCCAGAATTTAAAAGCTGAGTTACGAAGGGGGAAACGGCATTGCCGTGTCCGGCTTTTGGGATGCAAACGAAAGATAATTTGTATAAAATTGATAATTGTAGCAAGACTTTTCAATATTGGCATAATACAAGCAGAGGCGCGATCGCTCCTGAGTGAAAAAAGTATGATGGATAGTGTAAACATAAAAGACCTTTACTAGGATAGTTATGGACGCTGAAGAATTGCTCAGACGCTATGCCGATGGCGAGAGAGATTTCTCGGGAA
>JAUBOG010000024.1:0-27112 GCA_036700105.1 Microcoleus occultus BM001215583 | reverse complement strand
GGACACGGCAGTGCCGTTTCCCTACCCCAAAATTATCGTAGGGAAACGGCATTGCCGTCTCCTCTTTCGGGCCTACGCATCACCACCCGTAGAAACCGGATTTTTTCCCATGTCTCTGGCTGTCATCAATAATTCTCGCAAAAACCCGGTTTCTGGACACCTGTCCATAATCTGGGGAGGAAAAAAAGCTTGGAATGCGGAAGACTTGTTAGACTAGGATTGTTAGCTAGCAAGTCGATCGACCATACTTTGCACGCGAGGTAAATCATTATGCTCCAAGCATTTGAAGGAATTTACAGAAATGGAGTCATCGAACTTTTAGAATTTCCTGAAAACATTTATGAAAGCCGCGTCCTAATTACTTTTTTGACCGCACCATCCATACCTAAATCGCCTACATTTATCCAGTTTGGAATGTTTGCAGGCACTCAACAATCCACGGCAGCCGATTTCGAGATTGCCCAGTTTCAAGGGGATGCAGACGATGAATTAGATTGGTCATAGCTGCCGATGAAATATGTAATTGATACCCACGCGCTGATTTGGTTTCTTGAAGGAAATAAAAGATTGGGGACTTAAGCCCAAGCAATTCTCTCCCATTTGGACAGTCAACTTGTTTTACCTGCGATCGCCCTGGCTGAAGCTGCATGGATTGTAGAGCGGGGAAAAACATCAATTCCATCTGTAAATGCCTTGTTCAATGCGATTAATAGCGATTCCAGAATCGCAGTTTATCCACTCGATCGAACTATCGTCAATCAAACGCTCAGCTTATTGAGCATCCATGAAATGCACGATCGCCAAATTGTCGCAACCGCAATGATTTTGCAAAATCAAGGTGAAACTGTTGCACTGTTGACGTGCGATGGAAATATTACGGCTTCAGGTCTAATATCTATTATCTGGTGATTGTGTTTATAATAAAACAACGGTTAAAAGAGGAAAGCCAATGGTAACGAGCCTGAATGTGGATACGGCACTGCTGCAAGAGGCGATCGAACTCGAACGAAATATTTCGCTGGAAACCATAGTGGAAATCGCCTTGCGCGAATACATTCAACGCCGCAAACAACCGCAGCATCTCGAACTTAGCTTTGGAGAATCTCTCGGTGCATTCCGTGAAAAATATCAACTGCACGAACTAAGTTTAAATCCTGATTAAATTTGGGGAGATATTCGCGATCGAAAGTCTATATTGATATTAAAATTAAAAGAGTGTTAAGATGGCAGCTAAAGACCTCTTCCATACAGCAGTCAAAATAGCCCTTCAAAAAGAGAATTGGGTGATTACAGACGATCCGCTTAGACTAGAAGTTGGTGGTACAAAATTTGAAATTGACCTAGGTGCTGAAAGCTTACTTGCTGCTGAACGTCAAGGTCAAAAGATCGGTGTAGAAATCAAGTCTTTTCTCGGTGAATCTCCACTAACAGACTATCATGCCGCCCTCGGACAATTTTTAAATTACCGCCTTGCTTTGGAAATTAGTCAACCCGATCGCACCCTGTACCTGGCGATTCCAGTCAGGACATACGAATCCTTCTTCCAGCGAGAATTTGCCCAATTATCTGTAGAACGCTACCAAATTAAACGCCTAATTTATGACCCTATTAATGAGGTAATCACACAATGGATCGAGTAGAACAATATCGGAAAATAATTCAACAACTCTTAACAGAGTATGTGAGAATCCCTATAGCTAATGGTGAAATTGAATCCCAACTCATTTTTGATATAGAACGCGATCGCTATCAAGTCACAAACGTTGGCTGGGATGGCAATCGTCGGGTTCACAGTTGTGCATTACATCTCGACATTATTGATGAGAAAGTTTGGATACAGCATAACAGCACCGAAATGGCGATTGGTACCGAACTCTCAAAAATGGGTATTCCCAATTCAGACATTATTCTCGGCTTTCAAGCACCTTATCTGCGACAATACACAGATTTTGGGGTTGCATAATCTGGAAAAAAGGCTATGCAAGTGATCTAACATTGCGATCGCAAAATTTTAATTATAATGCAATCTCACTCTTTCCACGATCTGTCTGATGAGAAACTATGATGCGCTCGATTTCTTCGCGGTGGCGATCGTATCATAAAACAACGGTTAAAAGAGGAAAGCCAATGGTGACAAGCCTGAATGCGGACACGGCACTGCTGCAAGAGGATCTCGAATTTACCATTCCGATGAAGAGCGATATTCATCCATCTAAAAAACACAGCCTTACCAATTGGTAAAGCTGTGTTTTTTACAATTAAATTTTAAGTGCGGATAAAAGGACTTGAACCTTCACTCCTTTCGGAACCAGAACCTAAATCTGGCGCGTCTGCCAATTTCGCCATATCCGCATTTAGACATTCAACTAATATAACACACAAAGCCGCCATCCGTCAACATCGAGAAACCCGGTCTTTTTTGACACCGGGTTCGCGGATGAGTAATCGCCACAGCAATTTTCCCTATTTTTAACTCGTCACTTAGCTTTGACCGATCGCCTTCCAGGTGATTTCGTCCACCACGCCGTCGGCCGTCAAACCCTTATACTCCTGGAAGCTCTTGACAGCCGTAGCAGTGCGAGCGCCAAAAATACCGTCGATCGGGCCCGGATCGTAACCCTGCATTTCCAAACGCACCTGCAGCGTCTTCACCTTGGAACCGGCAGCGCCTTTAGTAAGAGCAGTTCTGCGGTTCTCAACAGTATCGCTCTTTTCAGCGGCAGCGCTACCCTGAATTGGAGCATTGCTCTGCAAACTTTCAGAAGCTGTAGCCGGATCTGCTGCTAAAGCTGTCCAAGTTTCTTTGTCTACGATACCGTCTGAATTGAACCCCTTAGACTGCTGAAAAGCACTAACAGCCGATGTGGTGCGAGAACCGTAGGAACCGTCGATCGTCCCAACAGCGAAACCGTGAACTTGCAAGCGCTGCTGTATGGCGGCAACTTCAGGCCCGTCAGCTCCCGCCGAAATAGTTTTTTCCTTTCTCACTGGCTTTTGCTCGCCCGCGTAGAAAGGCTTGTTAAACATATCTCCTTGGGAATTGGTCTCTGGGGATGCCGACACATCCGGATCGGCGGGAGCGGCAAAGTCTCTGCGGTACTGTTCCTGCACAAAGGGTTTGGAGTCGAAAGTGGCTGCCGCCTTTCTCGTCAACCCGGGAGCGAGCAGAGCGATCAAGCTAAAAATCGTAACAGCAGTTACACGCATAAGTTTCATCCTGTTGGTGAGGTTTGACAAAGTTTGGCTATTTCATGTTTCTCAATCTAATTGTATTACCCGGATCGCTTTCTGCGAACTATCGGTTCAGGCTTATTAGATGTTCGGCAATGGAGACAGTTAGAACTGCGGACGGGTTCGCACTATTTCTCAGAAAGCGAGCTGATTGCCAGATGTTTCGTTACCAAAGCCAATATTTTCGTAGAAACCGGGTTTTTTCTACCCCTTCAAAAAAAACGTTGCTACAATTATCGATTTTATACCAATTATTGAAATCGGCAGTTATCCGCACCGAACACAGGATTACCGTATTCTTAAAGATGCCTGCATAGGATTTATATGTAGCAACACTTTTGTGAATTGATATCAGCCTCAGTCCTCTTGTAAAAAATCTGCGTTCATTCACAAATCTTTACAAAGGGGTTTTGTACAAAGTCGATCGATCGAAGGCGAAGTTTTTTGTCTCAATCCGCCTTCGATCGAGCAAAACCCGCCGCTTATCGGTTCGCGTGCTCTGCCAATAAAGCCTTGGCTCTGGGCTTGTAAATCAGATAAAACAGCGCTTCTATGTAGCGGAGCATATCTTCGCGGTTTTCCTGAGACGAGTAGTTCCAGAAACCGTAAGTCCGGGCCAGCGTCAGCAGCCTGGTAGTGTGAATTTTCCAGGTATAGGTGCTGTAAACTCGGTCAATTCCTCGGGTTGAAATTTCATACCAATAGTTGGGATTGTGTTCGCATTTCGAGAAAAAATCTAGAATTTTTTGGGACGTTTCTTGGTGGTTGGTCGGGTTGATATAAAACCCATTTACCCCATCTTGAATAATTTCCAGCGGGCCGCCAAACTGAGTTCCAAAAGTCGGAATACCCGTAATCATTGCTTCGAGAATTGTCAAGCCGAAAGCTTCAAATAAAGCTGGCTGAACAAATATACCTTGACCGTCAGCGATTACCCGGTAGATTTCGCCGGAGAGGCTTTTGGAAAGCCGCACTCCCAGCCAGCGAATTTTACCGTGCAGGTTGTATTGGTCGATAATTGCGTAGAGCTTTTTAATTTCTTCTGCTTCTTCGTAGTCTTCGGTTTCTTCGACTCGCAGCTTGCCGGCTACTAGAATTAAGTTGCATTTTTCTTGCAATTCCTTGCTTTTTCCAAACAATTCTGCTAAGCCTGCGAGGTTTTTAATGCGATCGAGCCTGGCCATCGAAAATAAAGGGCGCTTTTGCGGATCGTCGAGTGTTCCGAAGACTTGTTCCGGATCTTCTAGGGTAAACAGCAGTTCGTTGAGCCGATCGCGATCGCCCTGCACCCTGTCTTCTATCCGCGTATAGGGAAAGTATACGCTTTCGTTGACTCCCGGCGGCACAACGTTAAATTTAGGGCTGAACAGTTCAATGCCGTTGACGACGTGGTACAAATCCGGCATGGTAAAACAATCGTAAGACTCGTACTGCCCGACACTATCTGGTTTTCCCACAATCTCTTGATAGGTGCTGCTGACAATACAATTAGCTGCATTCATGGCAATTATATCCGCAGTAAATTGCAGTGCAAAATGGTATTTGTCCTCGGATTCTTGCCAGTATAAATTGCTAAACAAATATTTTGATTTTTCCAGCGCGTGGGCTATATTGCACTGAGTAACTTTGAGTTTTCTAGACAGCAAAAATGCGACCAAGTTGCCGTCGGAATAATTGCCAATAATTAAATCTGGCTTGCCCTGAAACTCAGCCAGCAGTTCTTTTTCGGCATCGATCGCATAGGTTTCCAAATAAGGCCAAATCTCGAAGCGCGAAATCCAATTTTGAGTTAGTTTGCGGTTGAAGTCCCGGAAGGGAACCCGCAAAATCCAAGCATTTTCAGTACCGTGAACTTTTTCCAGGCGTTCGTTGCAGCGGGTGCCGTCGCTGTTAGGAATTAACCTGGTGAGAATCATTACTTTAGGTTTTACACCTAAACTATCGAGACCTGCAAGATGAATATCTTCTTGGAGTTGTTTCTCTAAATTCTTAGCTTGATCGAGGACATAAACTACCTGTCCTCCCGTATCCGGCCGCCCCAAAACTCCTTCTTGGCCGAACCAGCCGTGAGGAGAAACCAGGACGATTTTGAAAATCATCGGGATGCGAGAAATAAATGCTTCTAGGGTTTGCGGATCGGGGGAATCAATTAATTCGTCGAGAATTCCCAAAGTTTCTTGCACCCGGGCTGCGGTATTTCCCCAACCTGCATCCAAACCCATCATTTGCAGGACAAATCGAAATCTTTCGTAGGGTTCTTCTTCTGAAAGTTCGCTGACAAAGGTGAGGGCTTTTTTGACTTGTTCTGAAAGTTGTTCTTGAGATTTTATGCGATCGTTAATTAGTAATTGTACGCCGTTGTAGCGGTGAATGCGCAAGAAATTGAAGAGAGTTTCCTGCCACTGTCTGGGGTCTTGAAACAGTTTGCTGGACAGGTATCGGTTGAGGAATTGCACTCCTTTGCCGATGTTTTTGGGGTCGCGAATTGTGGGGGAATAGTCGTAAAACGGGCCGAAATCTAGTTCGAGGATGTCGCCTTCTTGGGGATGGAAGTGGTTGACGAAGCGATCGCGCACGTCGAGCAATTCTTGCACTGTCATCGGCTCGATTGTCAAGTCATCTCCAACTCGGACTATTTCCATAGTAGCAATTTTGGGCCGCAGCAGGACGCAAAGGCTGTCTTCTTCGAGAATAATTTCCTGAACGTAGTAAATCAGTTTGCTCAAGAGAGAAGATTGATGGAACTGTTCGGGCTTTTCGTATTTGGTGCAGTAGGCGGCAAAAGCGCTAACTATGTCGTTTCGCAGTAAATATTTATTTCCCAAAACCCGCAAATCGCTGGCAAACTGCCGCAAGTCGGTTTTTTCGTTGCTGGCAATAACAGCCTGAAAGAGTTCAGACATACATACTCCCTTATTTAAGATTTTTGATTTTCTGGCGTGAAAATGGGCGATACTCAGATAGTATCGCCCATTTTTTTCGAGCGCCTACTTTTTTTAATCTCAGTTTAAAGTCTCAAATGCGAAACTGCTATCCCTCAAATGACATAAAATTCCCCGTATTTGTGGCGAATGTAGCGGACAAACGGATCGATAGTTAAAGGTGAACCGGTCACGCGATCGACCAATTCGACAGCAGTGTATTTGCGACCGTGGTGATAGATGTTTTGTTTTAGCCAGTTGTGGAGTACGGTAAAATTGCCCTGTTCTATTTCTCGGGGAATTTCAGGATTGATTTTGACTGCGGTTTCGTAGAATTGAGCGCTCATCAAGTTGCCGAGGGTGTAACCTTGAAACATTCCGCCGATCGTCCCGACGTACCAGTGAACATCCTGCATCGCGCCTTCGCTGTCGGTGGCGGGGACAACGCCGAGGTCTGTTTTATAGCGTTCGTTCCAGGCTTCGGGGAGGTCTCGGACTGCTAGTTTTCCCTCTACCATTGCCAATTCTAGGTCAAAGCGGATGGCGACGTGGAGGTTGTAGGTTACTTCGTCAGCGTCGGTGCGGACGAGCGATCGCGAAACTTTGTTAATTGCCCGGTAAAATGCGTCTGGGGATATTGCGCCCAACTGCTGCGGAAATAGGCTTTGCAATTGCGGGTAAAAATACTGCCAAAAACCGCGGCTGCGCCCGACCAAATTTTCCCAAAGCCGCGACTGGCTTTCGTGCACGCCGGAGGAAATGCCGCCGGATAGCAGCGTACCTTCAAATTCCGGCGAGTTTCCGAGTTCGTAGAGGGCGTGTCCGGCTTCGTGGATGCTGCTGAAGAGTGCTTGATCCAGGTGATCTTCGTAGACGCGGGTGGTGATGCGCACGTCGTCTATGGAGAAGTTGGTCATGAACGGGTGGAGGGTAGTGTCTTGCCGTCCCCGCTGGAAGTCGTACCCCATGCGTTGTACGACTGTGCGGGTGAATTCTAGCTGCTGGGATTCTGGGAAGACTTGGTGCAAGCAGGAGTCGTCGGCGGGAGGTTGCGAGGTGATGGCTTCGACAATCGGTACTAATTCTCGGCGCAGTTGGGCGAACAGCGGGCGCAGCAGTGATACTTTCATGCCGTAGTCGCTGCGATCGATCAAAGGATCGGCGATGTGTTCGTATCCGGGAAAAAAGTCGGCGTACTGCCTGCTCAATTCTAGGGTTTTTTCGAGATAGGGTTCGACGGCTGCGAAGTTGTTGGCTGCTTTGGCTGTTGCCCAAGCTTCGTAGCAGTCGGCTTGGTGGCGGCAGAGTGCGGACATGAAGGCTGCGGGGACTCGGGAGGCGCGATCGTAGTCTCTGCGGGCGATCCGGATCAGGCTAGCTGCGGTGGAGTCGTAGGGGAGGGTTTGTTCGTAGAAACGCAAGTCTTCTAGGAGTTCGCCAATTTTGGGGTCGGTAAATTTTTCGTGGGATATTTGTTTGAGAGTTGCCAACTGGCGGCCTCTGGCGGTTGCACCTTTGGCAGGCATATAGGTTGCTTGATCCCAGTGCAGCAGCGACGAAGCTGATTCGATGTCGCTAATTTCGCTGAGGTGGGCTGCAAGTTGAGCGAATTTTGCTTGAGTTTTGTCTAGGGTTTGCATGATTGGGGTTTGTGGTGCTGTTTTACCTACAAAGGTTGCAGTGCGGCATCGGTATCCATCAATCATTGCTACCCTGAAATCAAGCTAAAAACCGCACTTCTTCCTGTATTGTACGCAATTTAGAGTCATTCTGGCATAGTTTGCGGTATTTTTCCGGGTTTAGTTCGATCGCCTTTGATAAGTTTTCGATCGCTTTGCGGGTGCTGGTGGCTGCTGCTTCGGAGTCTAAAGTGCGATCGCCCGCTTGTTTTTCTAGGGCGTAGATGCAGGCTTTTTGGTAGTAAAGATTTGGATCGTCGGGTTTGATAGCGATGATTTTATCGTAAGAGGCGATCGCTTCGGTAAATCGTTGAATTTTTCGGAGGGCGACAGCGCGGTTGTACCAGGCTTCGGTATTGCGCGGCTGCAACTCGATCGTTTTGTCCCAAGAGGCGATTGCTTCTTCAAAGCGTTTTAAGTTAGCCAAAGCTAAGCCGCGGTTGTACCAGGTTTCGCTGTCGTCTGGATTGAGTGCGATCGCCTTGTCCCAGGAAGCGAGGGCTAATGTAAATTTTCCCATTTGGGCGATCGCCGTGCCGCGTTTGTTCCAAACTTCGGCGGCATCCGGCCGCAGTTGCAGAGTTTTGTCGTAGGAGGCGACTGCTTCTGGGTAGAGTTTTTCATCGGCCAGGGCCAAGCCGCGGTTGTACCAGGCTTGATGCAAGTCTGGTCTTAGTTCCAGTGCCTTGTCGTAGGATAAAATCGCCGCTGTATTTTGGCCGGAGTTTTTCAGGGCGAAAGCTTTGTTGTACCAAGCTTCGCAGTAGTCTGCTTTGATGGCGATCGCTTTGTCGTAGGAATCTAGCGCTTCTGAGAATTTTTCCAAGTTGACCAGGGTGTTGCCGCGGTTCGTCCAAGCTTCGTGATAGTCTGGCTTGAGTTCGATCGCGTGTTCGTAGGAGGCGATCGCTTCCGAGAGCCTGTTGAGCTTCCGCAAAACGTTCGCGCGGTTGTACCACGCTTCGGGATTGTCTGCTTTGATTTTTAAGGATTTGTTGTAAGCCCCGATCGCTTCTGGTAGCTGTCCCAATTTTCGGAGAGTTACGCCTTTGTTGTACCAGGCTTCATAAAATTTCGGTTCAAATTGGATCGCTTTTTCCCAGGATTCGAGGGCTGCTGACAAGCGTCCCATTGCTTCTAGGGCGTTGCCGCGATCGTACCAGGTTTGAGCGTTTTGGAGGTTGGCTGCTAGGGATTTTTCCCGAGAGTCGATCGGCTTTTCTATACTAGCTAATTTTTGCAAGGGGTCTCACCTCATTTTCTGTTAAATTGCCGCACTTTTTCTTTTATATGCGATCTTTTTCGCATTTGAGCGCTTTTTTTCGCCCTTAATTTTTTAATTTAAGGTCATTTTACAGGAATTTGGGAACTTTTTCAAATTTTTCTAGTAGAGTTTTACGGAGCGGGTTTTCATGTATAGATTAATACTATTTTTTCGCTCTAGATTGCGTAGAAGAGAGGGAAGGGCGATCGGGCCCAGGTATCACAAACCTCATCCAAAATAACTCGGCGGCGAAAACCGTATCTTGTCAAACTTTCGTCCCAGCAGAGGGGGACTAAGAAATAAGAGGGATACTTAAGCTAGATATGGTTTACCGTCAGCTATAGTATAAATGTCTTCTTCTGGGTCGAGTATCGAACCAAAGTTAGGATCGATCGCTACTGTTTTAATCCATTCTAAGTCGTGGAATGGGTTGCCATCAGCTAAAGTGTAGATATCTTCTGCTGAGTCTCTCAGAGAATCAAAGGCCCGATTGCGGATGGCAGCTTTTAGCCATTCATATTCTTCTAGTTTTGCTTTGTGAATTAGGGCTGTTTCTAGTGCTTCCAGTCGCTTCAAATCTGCATAAGTAACGATCGCAGCGATCGCCCTTCCTTCTTGTTCTATGATGATTCGCTCTCCAGTATCCTCAACGCGCGCGATGAGTTCGGGAAATCTGTCGTTAGTTACAGTTACATTTAGTTGAGTCATCTTTTACCTCACTATTAATTATTCTATCAAACTATCTATCCTTGAATCAAGGCTTGAAATAGAGGGTGCGATCGCATACTGTCAAAATCCGAATCAGTTTTTGCCATTTCTCGGTATTTATCAGGATTCAGATCGATCGCTTGCTGCAAATTCTGAATCGCTTGCTCAATCTGGCTGCGTAACGCATAATAGCAAGCTTTATTATAAAATGTGTTGTCGTCATCATATGGTTTGAATTCTAAGGCTTTGTCGTAGGAGGCGAGAGCGTCTTCTAATCTGCCTAAATTACGCAGTGCATAGCCCCGATGATACCATGCTGTGTGGTCATCTGGTTTGAATTCTAAGGCTTTTTCGTAGGAGGCGATGGCGTCTTCCAATCTGCCTAAATCATCCAGTGTAATGCCCCGATTGTACCAGGCGTCGTGTAAATTTGGTTTGAATTCTAAGGCTTTGTCGTAAGAGGCGATCGCATCTTCAAGCAAGCCTAAATTACCCAGTGCCATGCCCCTATTGTACCAGGCTGCGTGATCATCTGGTTTGAATTCTAAGGCTTTGTCGTAGGACGTTATCGCTGCTTCTAAGAATCCTAATTTACCCAGTGCATTACCCCGATTGTTCCAAGCTTTGTCGTCATCTGGTTTGAATTCTAAGGCTTTGTCGTAGGACGTTATCGCCTCTTTTAACCTACCTAAATCAACCAGTGCATTGCCCCTATTGTACCAGGCTTTGTGGTCATCTGATTTGAATTCTAAGCCTTTGTCGTAAGAGGCTATCGCTGCTTCTAAGAAGCCTAAATCATCCAGTACATAGCCTCGATTATACCAAGCTGTGTGGTCATCTGGTTTGATTTCTAAGGTTTTGTTGTAGGAGGCGATGGCGTCTTCCAATCTGCCTAAATTATGCATTACATATCCCCTACTGTTCCAGGCTTCGTATAAATCTGGTTTGAATTCTAAGGATTTGTCGAAGGAGGCTATCGCTTCTTCTAATCTACCTAATTTACGCAATGCAATGCCCAGATTGTAACAGGCTTCGTGGTCGTCTGGTTTGAACTCTAAGGCTTTTTCGTAGGAAGATATGGCTTCTTCTACTCTGCCTAAATCAAGCAGCGCATTGCCCAGATAGTTCCAGGCTTCGTGTTTGTCTGGTTTGATTACTAAGGCTTTGTCGTAGGAGGTGATCGCCTTTGCATATTGTTCATTAGAGAGATACAATAAAGCCTGTTCACCAAACAATTTAGCTTTTTGTTCTGGTGTTTGCCCGTCTTCATCAATTAAAGTTTTAATCCTCACTAATTCCCGTTTTCGTACTGCGGGAGTCAAAGCTAGATAATCTTCTGCTTTCCCTCTTTCCGAACAAGCTTTGATTGATTCCGATGCCAGCATTTCTCGATCCATCGACAACTTAAATAAGCTCGATCGCCAATCAAAGAAATCCGGTGCCCGTTCAATAAAATAATTAACGGCAAACCGAGGTAAAATAAACACAAAGCAAATATTAAAATTATCTCGAAATCTTTCCCGCTGCTGGTTGAGATTAATTAAAACAGGCGGTACTCCTCGCCAACTATAAGAATAAATCTCCTCACTTTTCCATCCCAGTTCTCTTTTTTCTTGTTCGTATTCATAAAGTGAATATTCTAAACCAGTCACAAACAAGATATTAATTTCATCTCGCTTTGGCAAATCTTCAACGATCTGATAAAAATTATAAACAGACTTATCCAGCGATAACACCTCAATCTTTTTCTGGGATAAATCTTCTCGAACTTGCGCAATCAAGCGTTCGCCTTCGGCCGGCACACACTCAACAAACAATAACCGGAAGCCATTCGTCCGTTTGAGAGTGCGTACCAGAGCTCGATATTCTTCCTCTGGTGTTGCTGGTGGTAAATCTTCGTCCCAATCGATTTCTGTTGGTTTCATGGCTGAAGTATAGCGACTGCTTCCTTAAATTCCTGAATACCTTTAATTAGCGGGTGCACATCATACCAAACCTGCTTTTCATCATCATCATCATAGTAATGATATTCCAAAATACAGCGGGTAAATAGCAAATCTCGGTGTTGTTTGTCATTGAGTATCCGATGAGTAATAGATACTTTCGCTAAAATTGGCCAATTATTTTCGTCAACAGTTCTGCGGTAAACATCCCGCGTGTTCGTAATCGCCCTTTGTACCGCTTTTGCAGTAATTGGCAAATCATCTGTCTCATTGATGGTTCCTTGCAACATCAACAGCAAATTTCTGACGTGACCCCCACTCATCAAACACAGCCTTTCTACTGTTTCTTTGGTATCAAACCACTCTGTTTCTAAATCTAAATTCGAGGCGACTTGTTTCGCCCGCTTCTCAATCACCTCTTTCATTTTAGCAAGTCCCGCTTGATAAACTTCACCGCCGGGATTGCGTACCATAATCATCGGTAGCACTTGGGGAGCATTATTATAATTATTGCTCAAATCAGCAGCACGGTTGGAATGCACCATCGAAATTGGTACAGTATAAACGATATGACAATCTAAAGATTTTAGTTGTTCGCTGCGGTCTAAAAAAATTTCGTCTAGATTGCTGCGTTCTCCTCCGTCTTTAGAAAACTGCACAATCTTATCTAAATTATCAGCAATTACTGCCAAGTGCGAATATTTGGCGGGCAACTTTTTTTTAGCATCGCTAATAAACTCATTCAGCGCATGAATCAGCGTTGGCGTGTAGGGATTAACTTTTTCTCTAATTTTTTGGCGCAAACTCGGTTCGGCTCTCATATTTGCAGTCAGTTGGCCAAACTGAGAAAGTTGCGTTTCTAAACTCAAGCTTTCAAAAGATAGTTCCGTCAGAAGTAAATCTTTTAAATCGTTCCAGCGGTTTTCCATCCAATCGCGTAAAGGTTTTGAATCAGCATCTTTAATCGATTCTAATAAATGTCTTGTACAAGCCAATAAAATATCTGTATATTCAGTATCTTCGGGATTGATATCTTGTTCGTCAGCACTGAAATAAACTACAAAATAACCTTGTGCTTGCAAATATTGTTCTAACCGTCGCAATTCGGTGGATTTTCCCGCGCCGAAATGTCCGGCATACAACTGACAAGTCATTTGTTCGGAACGCTTAATGTTGCGACCCAAGTCTTTGGTAATATTGCCATCTCCCCGGACTTCTTGGCAGTCAACATATAGCGGGTCGCCTGCTGGTAAAGGCTCGTATGACTTGCAAGTATTGTAGAGGTTTGTTAGTAATTCTTCAGATTTTTGAGTCATGATTTTAGATTTTTTATAATAGATTTTTCTTTGGGTGGGGGCGGGTTTTTGAGATTGTCTATTTTAGGCAATTATTGGCAAGTAAAACCCGCCCTTACAGGATTTATGAGGCTTGATATTTTTTGAGAATAGCGACTTTTTCGGGGTAGATGTCGATCGCCATTTTGTCATCGTACCGAGTCGCGAGCGATCGCCTTACCTCGCCCAAAAACAGCGGCTGAGACAGACCAGGCTCAGGATGTACCACCGTCCGAACCCGGATTGTCATGTAATCTCTTCCGCTTCCCGATCGCCCTGGAGAGTACAAATCCGCAGCCGCTTGCTGCATCGTCGCTTCTAATTCCGAGTCGGTAATCGAAGGCGGCACGGTAACTACAGTTTGAGCGCCGCCCGTATCGTAAACTAAAGTATAGCGAACCGCACCGGGAATTTCGGTACGGGAAAACAGTCCCAAACCAAGCCCGAATATACTTGCTGCAATCACGGCCATAAAGCTAGTAACTCCTACCAAACGGAATCGAAATCCCCATTTCAAGAAAAAAGCTAGCACTGTCACGACAGCCAAGACTGCTGTTAGAATTCCCGCCCATTGGGAATACATTAAAAGATTAGAATTTACGTTCATTTGATAATTTGGGAATTGGGAATTGGGAATTGGGAATTGGGAATTGGGAATCGGTAATCGGTAATTGGTAATCGGTAATTGGGAATTCGCACCAACAAATAACAAATAACAACTAACAAATAACTACTGATTCTTTCTGCCCACAAGCAGATAAGTCATCATATCGCCTTTGCCTTTCACCGAAATCACGCCGCGCTCCTCAAAAAGGTACTTATCCTGCAGGCGATCGTACGTAGCAACTGTTACCTGAATCGCGCCGGGGACGCCTTGAGATTCCATCCGGGAAGCTGTGTTTACCGTGTCTCCCCACAAGTCGTAGGTAAATTTTTTGGTGCCGATGACGCCGGCTTCTACGGGGCCGGTGTGGATACCGATGCGGATGCTGAGCGGCTGACCTCCTTTGGTGCGGATCTTCGCCATTGCTGCTAGGATGTCGATCGCCATAGAGGCAATGCTTTCGGCGTGATTGTCGCTTGGTTTTGGCAAGCCCCCGACTACCATATAAGCATCGCCGATCGTCTTAATTTTCTCAAGTCCGTAGCGATCGGCCAACTCATCAAAAGCCGAAAAAATCTCGTTGAGCAATTCCACCAACTCCGCCGGCGACAAATGAGCCGAAAGCTTTGTAAAACCGACCAAATCGGCAAACATCACTGTTACCTCGGCGAAGCTGTCGGCGATCGTGATTTCCCCTTCTTTGAGGCGCTGGGCGATCGGGCCCGGCAAAATATTCAGCAGCAAGCGCTCGGACTTTTCCTTTTCCTGGGCCAACTCGCGCAAATAAGTCTGTTCCTTATCCCGCAGCCGCTTCTTTTCCAGGCAAGCACTGATCCGAGCCTTGAGCAATACGGGATTGAAAGGTTTAGAAAGATAATCCTCCGCCCCCAATTCAATACAGCGGACAATACTGTCGATGTCGTCCACAGCCGAAATCATAATTACCGGGATGTGGCGCAAATTATCGTCCGCCTTCAGATTTTCCAGCACCTGATAGCCGTTCATGACCGGCATCATAATGTCGAGGAGAACCAAATCAAAAGGCTCGCTTCGCATCAATTCCAGAGCTTGGAGACCATCTTCAGCAACAGTCACCCGGTGTCCTTGACGCTGAAGTCGGCGGGCGAGCAAATCGCGGTTTACCTCATTGTCGTCAACAACCAGCACGCTGCCCTCGTCACCTTTCATGTCATAGCCTCTTTTAGAAGCATTTCAATTTTACCCAAAAGCCGGGGAAACTCGACCGGTTTGGTGTCGTAGTCGTCGCAGCCGGCCGCGAGACACTTTTCCCGATCGCCCGCCATTGCGTGAGCTGTTAGGGCAATCACCGGGATTGTGCTAGTTTCAGGAGCAGCCTTAATTTGCTGCGTGGCTTGCCAACCGTCGAGCACCGGCAAACTCATATCCATCAGAATCAAATCCGGTACTTTCGCCAGGGCCATCGACACTCCCTCAGCACCGTCAACAGCAATAAAGACCTCGTGTCCCTTGCGGGCCAGACGCCTTGAAAGCATATCCCTATTCATTTCGTTATCTTCGACCAACAGGATTTTAGCCATTGGTGTTCTCCTTGCCTTTCGAGTCGTACCTGCGATCGAGCCTGTCATTCACTATAGAGCGAACATCGCGCAGCAAAGTATCGCAACTGTAGACTCCCTTTTGTAGAACCCGATCGACATAGCCGTTGAGCAGTTGGCTTTCGGCGGTCGTCAGGTCTTTAGCAGTAATCACTACAATTGGTATAGGATCTTCAGAATGCGACTTGCGAAGTTCGGCGATCAACTCAAAACCATCCATTTCTGGCAGCATCAAATCCAGCAAGATCAGGTGCGGGCGAGCAACTGCTAGCTGTTCGAGAGCAGCGTGCCCGCTGTCAGCTTCCGCCACAGCCCAGCCTTTTTTTTCTAGTATGCGCCGCAGTATTTTGCGGGTAGCATCGTCATCTTCCACAACTAATATCTGACAGGGCAAACTGTTAGCTGCAACGCCGTCTTGGTCGCGCCGGTACTTGTTCAACAAGGCAGCCAGCCGTTTGCCGTCTACTGGTTTGGTGAGGTAGTCCGAGGCGCCCAATGCAAAGCCGAGGCTTTTGTTGCCCACAAAGGATAGCAGGATTACGGGAATTTCGGCAAGATCCGGATCTGCCTTGAGAGCCGAAAGCACTGCCCAGCCGTCCATTCCGGGCATGATCACGTCGAGGGTAATCGCATCTGGCCGCAGTTGCTTGGCGAGTCTGAGGGCTTGCTCGCCCCCGCCGGCGACTTCGATGCGCAGTCCTTGGCGAGCGAGGGCGCGCTGGATCAAATCCCGGGAGATCGGGTCGTCATCAACTATCAGCACCGTACCGACACCGGGGGCGGACGGAGAATTGGTGCTGTCGCGGACTTTGTTGGGGATTTCCGGCTGTTTGATGGCGCGGGGCAACAGTACGGTGAAAGTAGTGCCTGCACCCAACTCGCTGCTGGCCTCAATGCTGCCGGCCATCATCTGGCAGAAGCGCTGGCTGATAGCCAATCCCAAACCGGTGCCTCCGTACTTGCGGGTAGTCGAAGCATCAGCTTGAGTGAAAGGTTGAAAAACTCGCTGCAATTGCTCTGGTGTCATGCCGATGCCGGTGTCGGCGACGCGGAAACTTAAAAATTCGGAGTTGGAAATTAAAATTTGGGAAGATTCCTCTTGATTTTTCATTCTTAATTGTTCGTTTTTAATCGTTTCGACTCCGATCGCAATTTTCCCGTTTTTGGTAAACTTGGCAGCGTTGCTGAGCAAGTTAAGCAGCACTTGCCGGACTTTCGTCATGTCGGCGTGCATGGTGTTGAGGTTTTCCGGACAGTGTACTTCTATGGTGTTGCCGTTTTTTTCCACCAGCGGCCTTGCGGTGGCGACAGCACTTTCAATTAAGGCATGGATGTCGAAGGTTTCTAAGTACAGATCCATTCGCCCTGCTTCAATTTTAGAGATATCTAGGATGTCGTCGATCAAAGACAGCAGGTGTTTGCCTGCGGTGCAGATTTTTTCGAGGTCGGGGACTGATTCGCAACTGCCCAATTCTTCGGCTTCTTCTTTGAGCATTTCGCTGTAGCCGATGATCGCATTCAGGGGCGTCCGCAGTTCGTGGCTCATGTTGGCTAGAAACGTGCTTTTTGCCCTGTTGGCCGATTCTGCTGCTTCTAAGGCCGACTGCATGGCGGATTCTGCTATTTTGCGATCGGTGATGTCGGTGACAGTGCCTTCGTAGTATAAAACGCTGTTATTTTCGCCGCAGATGCTGCGGGCGTTTTCGGAAATCCAGATGGTGCTGCCGTCTCGGCGGTATATTTGGGATTCAAATTTTGATATTTGGCGCTGTGCGGCCAATTGCGCTGCAAACTCGGCGCGCCGGTTGGGGTCAACGTAAAGCTGGCGGTTGAGGTTTGCGAGTTCGGCGAGCATTTGGCCGACTGTTTCGTAGCCGTAAATTTTGGCAAGTGCGGGGTTGGCCTTGAGGTAGCGTCCCTCGGGGGTTGTCTGGAATATGCCTTCGACTGCGTTTTCAAAGATGCTGCGGTAGCTTGATTGCTCTTGCTGCAAGGCGGATTCTGCTTTTTGGCGTTCTAGGGCGCGGGCGATCGTTTCTGCTGCTATTTTTAGAGGAGTGGATATTTCGATCGAGCGATCGCCTGCTGGTTTGCAACTGTCTAATCCGAGAAATCCGAGCAGCTTGTTACTGGCAATTAGGGGAATAATTATCAGCGATTGCAGATTTTTTTGAGGTTGGTTTAACTTTGTTTTCGGGGAATCGGCGATCGGATATTTTGAGTCTGCTGCTGTTTGGGACGGGGAATCTGTCAGGAATTCTGCTGGATTTTTGCCTGTCAAACAGGCAATTTCGGCACGGGCGGCGGGGGATAAAAGGTCGATTTCCGGGATGTGGAGGCATTCGGCTTCTTCGAGCTTTTGGGCGATCCAAGGGATTTGTGCGATGTTTATTTGCGTGTCGGCGCTGTCTTTTTTGCTGGCCGGGATACCGCCGGCGCACCATTCCCAGGTTTTTTCGGCGCGGGTTTTGTCTTCAGATAACAGGTAGATGTAACTGCGGTCAAAGCGGCTGAATGCGGCGATTGCTTCCAGGAGCCGATCGATCCTGCTGTCTGTTTCCGACCCGGGCTGACCGATTAAATCTGTTGGCAAACTGACAATTAACCGATCCAATTCTACTCGCTCCTGCCAAGAGCGGGCTATTTTTTGGCGATCGGTAACGTCTCGAAAGCTCCAGACTCGGCCGACTGTGCGCGCTCCCACTTTTGAGGGTAAGGAATTTAATTCAAGAATTTTTCCGTCTTTTAATTCTAATAAGTCGCTGATTTGAGTATCTGGATTAGTCCGCACTTCGTTAGCGAAGCCCTCGCAGAGGATCGCGTGTTCGAGAAATTTTTGGGGGTCTTTTAATTTGCTGAGGGCGAAGGGGAATTTTGTTTCGAGGGTTTTTGCGACCGGGCCAGAAGCCGATCGGCTCGAATCGACGGCTTCAGGCAAACCCCACATCTCGACAAATTTCTGATTGTAATTGCATACATTGCCGTTTGTGTCAACCGCGAGAATTCCCGCATCTGTAGATTCTATAACTGCTTGCAGCATCGAGATCGATCGCTTGTGTTCTCTGATGTCAAAAAACACCAAGACTGATATTTCGCCACCGTCAACTGCGGGATTGAAAAAATAGGAAACTGGTAAAATTTTACCGTCGCGGCACAGAAACTCGCCGTCCCAATTGCTGCAAGCTCGAGCGGAGGCGATCGCTTCTTTTAAACTCAGTCTAGGTGCGATCGGTGAATTTTCGCTGTTGCGGGTTCGATCGTCGCTCAAAAGTTCGGATTTCTTGCCTTTGTTTGGCTTCCCGATGCGCTCTAGCAGCAAAGCCCCTACAAGTTCCGACTCTCGCCACCCCAGCAAGCGCGAGGCTTCTGGATTCACCCAGAGGACAAACCCCTTGGCGTCAAGGATGCACAATCCCGCCCCAAAACTGTTGAAGAGCGCCCGCAGCTCTTCAAATTCTGAAGCTGTTGGAGAGTCTTGAGGGGACTGGTGCGAGCGGGTTAAATCCTGTAGCGCCGCCGTTTGGGACTTCGCAAAATCCTGCTGGGGTGCTTGCCGGCTCGGCCCTCCGTCATAGCTGCCACTTACCTGCTCTAAGAATAGCTGCCACTGCTGTGCAGTAGGAGGGGGAGACTCGCCGGCTAAACCGAGCTGTTCGAGTTGGCGCTGGAGGTCGGGGTGCATATTTTCTGGCGCTTTGTAGGCAACTGCTTATACTATATCTTTTTAATTAATAATATAATAGGCAATTATACGGTTAGTGGAAAGGTACGCGATCGAACTCGCATCACAGATTTTAGGGAGAATCCGAGCGATCGTCTCTGCTCTCCAAAATCTTTCAAACTGCACTAATTATATTAATTTTCACAACTTTTAATGGTTCTCAACAAACCAATGCTCTGAATGCCGACAGCACACTCAAGAATTATATCATATCTATTCCGGTAACACGATAGAGAGGATTGTTAACTGCTGACTGTTAACTGTTGATTGTTAACTGCTATCATTAGTTATTTATTTCCAATTCCCTGCTCCGGCTCCGATCCCGATGCGGAGGCCCAGTTGACCCGAAAAGCGAAGCGTCGAAGGGTTCAGCACAAGTGCCCAATGCCGAATGCCGGGGAGTTTCCGACATAAATCACTGTCAAAAATAACTACTTATCAGGCTGTTCGCTTGACTTTGAAAAGTCGGTGAAAATAGCTGGGAGCCGAATTGTAAAAGTAGAACCTTTATCCAACTCGCTGAATGCGGTAATGTCTCCGCCCATCATTTCGCAGAATTTCTTAGTAATCGTCAGCCCCAAACCAGTCCCGCCGTACTTCTTAGTAGTTGAGGAATCGGCTTGGGTGAACGGATCGAAGATTTTGGCTAACTGTTCGGGACTCATGCCAATGCCGGTATCTTTGACTGTAAAAACGATCCAATCTTGAGGGGAAGACAAGGGAGACGAGCTATTTTCAGCTTTGCCGCCTCTGGTGTACACTCCAAGTTTTTTGCATCTGTTTGCAGTCTCGGCGGGGGTTTCGAGGGAGCGGGCGACGGTGAAGGTAATGGCGCCGGAGCGAGTAAACTTCGAGGCATTGCTGAGGAGGTTGAGCAGGGACTGGCGGAGTTTAGTCAAGTCGGTCTGCATGGAGCCAATATCCTCGGGGCATTGTATTTCTAGGATATTGTTATTTTTGTCTGCCATCGGCGCGATCGTGGCGACTACTTCTTCGACCAGCTTGAGAATGGTGAAGGTTTCGAGGTGGAATTCGACGCGGCCTGCTTCAATTTTGGTCAAGTCGAGAATATCTTTAATCAGCACTAGCAAATGCTGGCCGGCGGTGTTAATTCTCTGGAGGTCGTCGATGAATTCTTCTGCACCGAGGTCTCGGGCGTCTTCTTGGAGGATTTCGCTGTAGCCGATGATGGCGTTGAGGGGGGTTCTGAGTTCGTGACTCATGTTGGCGAGAAAAATGCTTTTCGAGCGGTTGGCGGCTTCGGCGGCTTCTTTCCCCCGGCGGAATTCTTCGGAACGCAAGCGTTCGGTGATGTCGCTGGTCATGATTAAAACGCACTGACTGCTGCCGAGGTCGATGAGCTCTACTGACAGCAGCCAGTCGCGCACTTCGCCGGCTTTGGTGCGAATTTTGATCTCTTGGTTGCCGATCGAATTTTGCTCCTGCAGCATTTGGGCCAGCCGCCGCCCGTCTTCGGAATTAATCCACATTTTTAACTCGCTGGCGGTGCGGCCGATAAATTCGTGCCGCAGCCAGCCTAACGAACGCAAAAAGCTTTCGTTGGCATCGAGGAAGCGTCCGTCTGTGAGGGTGCAGATGCTGATGCCGACTGGAGAAGCGTGGAAAGCTTTGGAAAATCTTTCTTCTGAAGAACGCAGGGCTGCTTCGGCCCGCTTTCTGTCTGTGATGTCTTGGACGGTGCTGGTGATGTAGAGGGAGTTGACGGCGGCGTGTTCGCAGACTGTGCGGTGGCTGCCGTCGGGGAGTACGAGGCGGTAGTCGATGCTGTAAGGCTGCTGCTGAAATAAAGCGGATTCGATCGAGCTTTTGACTAATTCTCTGTCTTCGGGGTGGACGTATTCCAAGTAAGCTTCGAGGCTGGGTTCAAAAGTTCCCGGCCGCTGTCCCAGGATGCGGTAAATTTCCTGGGACCAGCGCAGTTGCTGGGTGTTGCGGTCTAAATCCCAGTTGCCTAGCTGGGCGATGCGCTGGGCGTTGGCGAGGCTGGCTTCGCTGGCGCGCAGGGAGGCTTCTGCTTGGTGGCGTTCGGCGACGGTGGCGGCTAAGACTAAGCCGGTGACGGCGATGACGGCGATGAAGGCTTGCAGGGATAACAGGGCTTGGGGGATGCTGCTGGCGTGTTTGAGAAAGGGGCCGCTGCCTCGGGCGATCCCCCAGATGGCGAAGCCGCAGAGGATGAAGTTGGAGAGGGCCGTGTAGCGCTGGCCGAATCGAAAGGCCGCCCAAACGACTAGGGGAAATGGCAGGTATTCGAGGGGGTAGCGGGCGTAGGCGGCGCGGGTGCGGGAACAGAAGACCAGCCAGCCGATTGCTAGCAGCAGCAGCAGCCAAATCGCCCGTTCGACAATCTGCTGGCGCTTGGTTCTGGCGGAGGGCAGTTTGCGCCACGTCAGCAGCAGCGGGGCGACGAGCAAAATTCCCATCGCGTCTCCTACCCACCAAGTCCCCCAAATCGTGCCAAAATTGCTCCAGCTAGATAAACCGGTCAGGCAGACGACGATGCTGCCGATGCTGGAGTTGATCAGGGTAGAGCCCAAGGCTGCTAGTCCGACTATTCCTAAAACGTCTTTGAGCCTTTCGAGTCCGGCGCTAAAGTTAATCCTTTGCAGCAGATAAGTTCCCGTCCACGCTTGCAGGGTTCTGGCGCCTGCCGAGATCAATGCCGTGGGGATGCTGGCCGACGGTACGCTGATGCTGAACAGGAAGCCTCCGATCGCGATTCCCGGCCACAGTTGCCGCCCGAACAGCAGCAGGGCGACTTGGGCAATTCCAGCAGCAGGCCACATCGGGTAAATTTCTGAACTCAGGGTGAGGGTGGAAATTGCAAACTGCGATGCCAAATAGTAGATTAGGGCGATCGCGCCTACTGCGAGGAAGTACCGCCAGGAATGTCCTTTGATTGCGTTAAGGAACTTTGTCTGCATTGTCGTTCGGGGAAAAGGTGGACGGTTGTTGGGGTCTCAGCAGGCGGCACGCGACAGGCACAGGGTAGGGAAAAACTTTCTATTAGGTGATGGTAGGTCATGGGTGGTAGCTAGGGGGAGAACCTTTTGAACTAATTTTTGGTGACACTGTGTTGAGGGTTCGGTTTTTTGGGCTGTGCGATCGCATCTCTGGGTGAATTTCGGGAACATCCCTTTTTTGCCAATATATGTGATGGCTCAACATTCGGTCTGCAATTTTTTGGTTTTGTTAAAGATTTATTGCCGATCGACAGCTAGCGTCTTTTCCTGCCTTGGCGATCGCAACTCAATTCACCCTAACATCTTGTACCCTTCTGGCTCAACAGGCGACGAGGGCCTGCTTGGCAAAGACTAAATTTTCTGCTTGCGGGGTGGATCTGAAAGCCCGCCCGTAAAAAGCCGATCGAAAATGGTACAGTACCTCAGTTTAACCTCACATTTTGCACCAGTGTCATTAAGGGGATTTTACGCGCGAGCCCTAGCGGGTTTATCTAACCTCAAAGCTATCTTTAAAGTCCTTGGCGAACCCGCCCCTACAGCTTTTTGAGAATGGTGCAAGATGTGAGTTTAACCTGAGATATTGCACCCATCTCAATCAGCCTTTTGCAAAATGCTTGTATTCGGTCTATCGAATGCAGTGAAAGCCCAAAAATCACCGCCCAAAAAATCCTGTTGTCTATTTCCCTTTGGCTGTGGCAATATCTAAGGTTAGTGTCAAACGCTGTTGAGCTTCTTTCAGCGCATCTTGGGGATTGCCGCCGAGAAGGGTTGCTTCTATGGCGCGGCCGAGGTTTTCTGACAGGCGAGAATAACCTGAGACGATCGGGCGCGATCGAGCCCAGTTCAATTGTTCTAAAAATACTTTTAAAACAGGGGTTTTTTCGACAAAGCTTTGATAAGTTTGGCTCTGTCTGGATTTTATGTTAATTGGCAAGTAACCTGTTCCCAATGCCCATGCTGTTTGGAATTCTTCACCTACAACGTATTCTAAAAATTCTCTGGCTGCTTTTTCGCGTTCTGGGGAGGTTTTCATTAAAAATAAGTTTTCACCCCCAACGACGGCTGCAGGGCGCTTGAGGACTGGTACGGGCATCGCTGCGTAGTCGATCGCGCTTTGCTGCAATTGCGCTAGCGTCCAGGGCCCGGTGATTTGCATGGCGACTTTGCCGGCGATGAAGTTGTCTAATTCGTAACCGCGTTCTGGTGCTGACAGTATGGCTGAACCTTCTGCTAACAAATCGCTCCACAATTCTAAGGCGGCGCGAGCACCCGGACTGTCGATTTGGGGGACGGAAGTTTTCGCGGTTTCGGCGGTGAGTTCGCCGCCTGCGCTGAACAAAAATGGCAGCCAAGTAAATACTGTCCATTCTCCTTTGCCTAGGGAGAGCACTATGCCGTGTTGGTCTGGGCGGCCGTCTCCGTTGGTGTCTCGCGTGAGCGATCGGGCTGCTTGCTTTAATTGCGCCCAATTCTGCGGCACTTCTTTGATTCCTGCTGCTGCAAATAAGCTGGGACGGTAAAATACGGCCGCGTTGTTTGTCGCTAAGGGAATTGACCAAGTGTGTCCGCCGAGTTCCATTGACTCGAAGAGTGCCGGGTAGATTTCGGCTTTCCGGGGCGATTTGTCGAGCCAGTTTTCTAAGGGTTGAATTGCTCCCATTTCTACCAGTTTCCCGGCAATCGTGGGGACATTCCACAGCAAATCCGGCGGTGCATTTCCGACTATTGCTGTTAGTATTTTCGGCATTTGTTGGTCTGGCTGGCCGATGTAAATTGGTTCTACTTGGATGTTGGGATGTGTTTGGTTGAATTTGTCCGTGAGGGTTTGAAATACATCGCGGTTTGGCGGGGGATTGATGCCGTGCCACAGGGTAATTTTTATTGGTTCGCCGTTTTTGGATGCGGGAAATGTACTGTTTTGACAGCCGCTTAATATTAGCAAACTTAAAGTTAGGAAAATGCAGGCTGCACGTTTGGCTTGCAGTCGATAGCGGTTTTGGTTTTCAGTTAGGTAGGGAGACGGCACTGCCGTATCCGTAATGTATTTCAAAGTAGGGAGACGGCACTGCCGTGTCCCTACTGCTGCGATCGCATTGTGTAGCTGTCGGTAAATTGCTGCGGCTAATTGAGATAAAATCATTTTGAAGAAATGCGGATAATTACAGAGTGAAACGAGCTAAATCTAGAAAATCTGCTGGTAGCTGATTTGTCTCTCCTTCCGAGGTATTTTGAAACAAAACTGTGAAAGCTCCTGCTCCTAGTTTATCTTGCGGCCACATCCGATAGCAAGGAATTTCCGTCAAGTGCGATCGGTATTTTTCTAAATGCGGAACTGTCACAGGCTGAAATTCGGGGAATTTACTTAACAGCCATTCGCTGACTTGTTCGTTTTCGGCGGTTGAATAGGTGCAGGTCATGTAAGCAAGATAACCTTGCGGCGCGACAATTTTAGCAGAATTAGCTAAGATTCTTTTTTGGCGGTTGGCATTGCTGTTGATGGTAACACGATGAAAGCATCCTGGTGCTTGGTCTCCTTTTGCTAACAGCGATTGACCCGTACAAGGAGCATCTACTATAACTAAGTTAGCAGTTTGCGGTATCTTTTCGGCGAGGATTTTTGAATCGAGGTTCGCGGCGGCCGATGGTTGAATTTGGCAGCGTTTTAAATTAGATATCAGCATTCCCATGCGCTTGCCGATGACTTCGTTGCACAAGAGCAATTTTGGGTTTAATGTTTTCCAGGCAAATACGCTTTTGCCTCCGGGAGCGGCGCACATATCTACTATTAGTTCCATCGGCTGCGAAACGGTTAATAAAGTCGAGGCTGCGAAGATTGACGAAAAGTCGAGACAGTAGTAATGTCCGGCTTGATGCAATGAATGTTTTCCCGGTTTGGATTCTAATGCCAGTCTATCTACAAATTCCGGTTGCCAAGAAACGGGAATTTCGACATGAAAGGGGTTTTCGGTTGGTTTTGGTTGCAGCCACAAGATGGCTGGATTAAAAGGTTGCGGATTGGTGACGGCGTGAATAAATTTTTCTTGTTCTGCGGTGTCTGCAAATAAGCTGCGGCTGAGTTTAAGCAGGAGATTAGACGGGCTTTCCATGTTCCGGGAGATATGATAAGATTGAGATTAGCAGTAAACCAGGTAAATCCGATGATAATTCCTAGTGTAGAACAGTTAGATTTAACTTTGGAAGAATGGATGCAAAATCCTCCTGACGGGACGGAGTGGGCGGACGGTAAAGTTATAGTCAAACATCCTGTAGAATTTGTTAATGGAGAAGTAGTGGGGAAACCGGGACTGACTGCAAAAACTCGCCGCATTCAAGCTAGATTAGTACGATATTGGGGCATTTACATGGACTCAAGCGGCCAAGGGGGCGAGGTTTATGTGGAAGTTACTTGTCAAACTCTGAAAAAAGGGCGGATACCAGATGTATCTTATATTACTCCTGAACTGCTGGCGCAAGTTGGGGAGTTTTCCGTTTTGACGCAGAGTTTTCCGCTGCTAGCTGAGATTGTTTCGCCTAGCGATTTTGCTGATGATGTTTTTGCTAAGGCACAGGAGTATTTAGAATCGGGATGTCTGGAAGTTTGGCTGCTGTTTCCTAAGAGTAGTTGGGTGTTAGTAATTACTCAAAATCAGGTAGTTTTGTTTAAGCCTGGTGATGTGGCGATAACTCAGGTTGTTTTGCCAGGATTTAGGGTGGCGGTGGATGAATTAATGGCGTAGTTTTGTTGTTATTATTATATAAACTCACTAAAAATTTATGAAAATTGTCTTTTTTGGTACTCCCGAATTTGCTGTTCCTACTTTATCCAGCCTGCTAAGCCATCCCGAATTCGAGGTGGTAGCTGTCGTGACTCAGCCGGACAAACGCCGGGGAAGAGGCAATCAATTGATGCCTTCACCTGTCAAAATGGCGGCTTTAAATCACAGTATCCCGGTTTTGCAGCCGCAGCGAATTAAGAAAGATGCTGAAACAATTGCCAAATTGCGGGAAGCGGAAGCTGATGTTTTTGTGGTGGTGGCTTACGGCCAAATTCTTTCTCAAGCAATTCTAGATATTCCCAATTTAGCTTGCGTTAACGTTCACGGTTCGATTTTACCAAAGTATCGCGGGGCGGCGCCGATTCAGCGGTGTCTTTATGACGGTGAAAAGGAAACCGGAATTACGACGATGCTGATGGATGCGGGGATGGATACTGGGGCGATGCTGCTGAAGGTTTTTGCGGGGATTACGCTTTTGGATAATGCTGATTCTTTGGCTGATAGGCTGTCAGAAATGGGGGGAGATTTGTTGGTAGAAACTTTGATCGAATTGAGGGATGGGAAGATTGAAGCTGTTGCTCAAAATGATGCTGAGGCGACTTACGCGCCGATGATTAAGGGTGCTGATTTTGTGTTGGATTGGTCGAAAAGCGCGATCGACCTTCACAATCAAGTTAGGGGTTTTTACCCGGATTGTACCACCAGTTTTCGCGACAATTCTCTGAAGGTGATTGCGACAGTGCCCGCGGGGCCGGAATATTGGCTGCAAATGCCGCCGGAGTTGAGGGTTTTGGAACGCGAATGGCCTGTTTTGGCGCAGTTGTCGGGCGCAAATGGGGAAGTTGTGAAGGTTGTGAAAGGCTTGGGGGCGATCGTCCAAACCGGCAATGGTTTATTATTATTGCGGGAGGTGCAGTTGGCCGGGAAAAAGGTGCAGTCTGGAGTGGATTTTGCCAATGGAACTCGGTTGGCGGTGGGTGAGATTTTTGGGAACGCGGAAGTTACGGGTTAGATAGAATCTCAAATGGTTTGTGATACCGTTTATTTTCTATAAGAACATTCTGCAATACATGAATTGCTCGATTTGTATCAGCCTTCAAATAAATTATATCATGTCCGGTTGATTGATTCTTGTATAATGTCAAGTTCGCTCGCCTTGCGGGTTTTACCGAAAATCTAGGCCCAGATCGATAATCTCGTAAACCCGCCCCCACGAGGGCGGTAAATCGCTAAACTTTTTATAAAATTAATCTTCTCTTCTCCTGCGCCAGACAATGAGGATATCTAACTCCAGTGAAACTCATCGTCCACCAAGCAATAGACCTCTTGCTCTCGTCAAATTCACCCCCCGCGAGTCCCCCCTTATTAAG
>JAUBOG010000249.1:0-9743 GCA_036700105.1 Microcoleus occultus BM001215583 | reverse complement strand
AACTGGAAGCACTCAAAGTCCCCCTTCTTAAGGGGGATTTAGGGGGATCGAGACTCGACAAAAAGCGACATTTATTATGGGCTTCAGTCTTAAGTTGACACCAATGAGCACGGTGGCGTGTCCCACCAGGAGATATTTTAAGAAATGGTCTTAGGTTAATAGCTCAATAAGTCACAATTGACAATTAGCCAATAGAAATAAATTTTTGATTAAACTCAACTTTTGCGATCGCACAACTTGTCGCAAATATTGCCAAAAAAATTCTTCCGTATAAAGAAAGTATAAAATTTAGACCAAAAGCGCCAAAATGTGTTTAAACCTAATAGTTGACGGCTTATTTTAAAACGCAATGGATACAGCTAACTTTCCCTGGTTAACCGCAACAATCCTGTTTCCCATTGCTGCGTCATTGCTGATTCCTTTAATTCCCGATAAGGATGGCAAGACGGTGCGGTGGTATGCTTTGATTGTCGGTTTGATTGATTTTGCTCTGCTTGTTTACGCTTTTTACACTCAGTACGACTTCAGCAATCCGGGACTGCAACTGGTAGAAAGTTATACTTGGGTTGAGCAACTGGATTTAAATTGGTCGGTGGGTGCTGACGGTTTGTCGATGCCGCTGATTTTGCTGACGGGTTTTATTACTACTCTGGCTACTTTAGCTGCTTGGCCGGTCACTTTTAAACCGAAGCTATTTTACTTTTTGATGTTGACAATGTACGGCGGCCAAATAGCAGTTTTTGCCGTGCAGGATATGCTGCTGTTTTTCCTGGTTTGGGAATTGGAATTAGTGCCGATTTACCTGATTTTGTCGATCTGGGGCGGCAAAAAACGCCTCTACGCAGCAACTAAGTTTATCCTTTACACGGCGGGCGGTTCGCTGTTTATTTTGGTTGGCGCGCTGACAATGGCGTTTTACGGGGATACGGTAACTTTCGATATGCGGGCGATCGCCGCTAAAGACTACAGCACCAATATAGAATTGCTGCTGTACGGGGGTTTCTTAATCGCTTACGGCGTCAAACTGCCGATTTTTCCGCTTCACACTTGGCTCCCAGACGCTCACGGGGAAGCCACCGCACCCGCCCATATGTTGCTGGCGGGAATTCTGCTAAAAATGGGCGGTTACGCTTTGCTGAGAATGAATGCGGGAATGTTACCCGATGCTCACGCTACCTTCGCACCGCTGTTAGTAATTTTGGGTGTGGTAAACATTGTTTATGCGGCCTTAACTTCTTTTGCGCAGCGCAATTTGAAGCGGAAAATTGCTTATTCTTCGATTTCGCACATGGGCTTTGTGCTGATTGGGATAGCTTCGTTTACCGATTTGGGAATTAGCGGCGCAATGCTGCAAATGGTTTCCCACGGTTTGATCGGGGCGAGTTTGTTCTTTATGGTGGGCTGCACGTACGATCGCACTCACACGCTCATGCTCGACGAAATGGGCGGTGTCGGGCAGAAAATGCGTAAGGTTTTCGCCATGTGGACTACTTGTTCAATGGCTTCTTTGGCTTTGCCGGGAATGAGTGGTTTTGTAGCAGAATTGATGGTATTTGTAGGTTTTGCAACGAGCGATGCTTACAATCCGGTGTTTAAGGTTTGTGTGATATTTCTCGCTGCTTTCGGGGTGATTTTGACTCCGATTTATCTACTGTCAATGCTGCGGGAGATTTTCTACGGTTCTGAGAATAAGGAATTGGTGGAACACGAAGAATTGGTGGATGCGGAACCCCGAGAAGTGTTTATCATTGCGGCTCTGTTGGTGCCGATTATTGGCATCGGTTTGTATCCGAAGATGCTGACTCAGGTTTACGATGCGACTACTGTTCAGTTGACGGCTAGATTGCGAAATTCTGTGCCTTCGTTGGTGGCTAAGGCTGCTGCGGATAAAACTGTGTCTTTGCGCGCACCTGCGATCGAACCCTTGTAAGTTGTGATTTGAACGGAATTTAGAAAGAAAACCCCCAAATCACATTTTTAAACTGGTTTAGGGGTTTTCTATTTTTTTTGTTCGAGCTTCTAGGATTCTTATTTGGATAGAGAAGCTTGTGGTCAAAAAAGTAAACTCACCTATTACTGATATGGTTCAAAAAATTGTTGCAATTGGGGGTGGAGGATTTCTGATGGAGCCAGATAATCCTCTGCTCGATCGATACTTTTTGCAAAAAACAGAGAAATCCAACCCAAAAGTTTGTTTCATTCCAACTGCAAGCGGCGATTCGGAAGCGTTTTTATCGTGCTTCTACTCAACGTTTGCTAAATACCCATGCGAACCCTCACACCTTGCCTTTTTTCGGAAGCCAGGAACACGGTCAATTCCACTTAATGAAATTGAGCAACATCTCTTGAATCAGGATGCAATTTATGTCAGTGGTGGCAACACTCGCGCTATGTTTGCTGTATGGCAGGAGTGGCATCTACAGGCGATTTTGAAAAAGGCATGGAATTCAGGCATCTTGCTGGGAGGGATGAGTGCTGGAGCATTGTGCTGGTTTGACTGTGGCGGAAGTGACTCAACTTATATTAATAAGCTCAGCCCGCTTCAAGGCTTAGGGTTTCTCAGTGGGAGTTGTACACCACACTATGATAGTGAACTCAATCGAAGAGCCGATTTGCATCAACTCCTAAAAAGCGGCGAAATTCCTTCTGGAATAGGAATTGATGATGGAGTAGCGATACTTTTCGAGGGGCAACAAGTTATCGAAGTTGTTTCCTCCAGAGCAACAGCGAAAGCTTACCGAATCAGTTTAAAGAATGGTCAAGTTGTTGAACAGGAGTTGATGGCAACATATCTGGGATGACAGCGGCACAACTATTCTGTTGGAGCGGACTGGCACAGTTGGTCGGTGTTGTCGCAAACGTGGTCGGCAGCCGCTCAAAAGACCTGTTAGCTCCCAATACCCAATACCCAATACTTCAAAATTACCAGTGGAGCGATCGCCCTTCAATGAGGGTGCGTAAGCGTTGCTTGCAGCTATTGGATCGCTCTCTTAATTTCTAGCATTATTGGTCTGCGAAGAGTGCGCTATTTGTAAAGGGCGATCGAACCCTGGCAAGTGAGGTATCATATCCATAACAGGGTCAAAAGTTACCAACTTAGGAGACTGACTTTTGAATAGACTACAAAGATTAACTCTCAATGGATTTAAGTCTATTAAAGCAATAGACATTGAGTTGCATCCCCTAAATATCCTGATTGGAGCAAATGGCGCAGGCAAGAGCAATCTGATCTCGTTTTTCAAGATGCTCAACGAGATGATGGCTGGACGCTTTCAACAGTTTATTGCTGTATCGGGTCGTTCTCAATCCCTCCTATATTTTGGACCTAAGACAACGCCCCAAATAGAAGCAAAACTAGAATTTGAAGTCGAAAATGGGGTCGATTCCTATCATCTTCGGCTGTTTCATGCGGCTGGTGATACCCTTATTTTTGCCGAAGAGACTTTGAGCTTTCTGCAAACAGGCAGGACATCCCCAAGGACTGATGAATTAGGTGCAGGACATCAGGAAACCAGAATCAAAGAAGCAGCAAAGGAAGGTAAGCAAACGGCTCGAATGCTGGAATATTTGCTGAATCGTTGCCGTGTATACCATTTTCATGACACATCTTCTACGGCAGGAGTCCGGCAATCCTGTTATGTTGGTGACAGCCGATGGCTAATGCCCGATGCTGGAAATTTAGCTGCATTACTTCTCAGGTTTCGTGAAGAGAATGGGGGTGCAGCTTATCAGCGCATTATCGGAACAATCCGTCTTATTGCACCTTTTTTCGATGATTTTGTTCTTGAACCAGATGTATCTAATCGCGTCATTCTCAACTGGCGAGAAAAGGAGTCCGATCGGGTATTTGGACCGCATCAATTTTCAGATGGTACTTTGCGTGCCATATGTCTTGCCACGCTGCTCTTACAGCCAGAAGATGAACTGCCAGAACTCATTGTCGTTGATGAGCCGGAATTAGGGCTTCACCCCTACGCTCTAAATGTTGTGGCTGATTTGTTTAGTAAGGCTGCACTCCATACGCAAATTCTCATTAGCACTCAATCTAGTTCTTTCTTGGATAATTTTGAGCCTGACGATGTAATTGCGGTGAACCGAGAGGGCAAGGAATCGCAATTTAAGAGGCTAAATCCCACAGAATTAGATGCTTGGCTTGACGAATACAGTCTGGGAGAAATTTGGGAGAAAAATATCATTGGGGGAGGACCGCATTAATGGTACGCCTCTACCTATTTGCCGAAGGACAAACCGAGCAGACATTCGCCGACATTTTGATAAAACCGCACTTAGCTCTACATGAGGTGTTTATGAATCGTCCTCGGCTAATTGCTCATGCTAGGAAAAAGGGGCAAGTACACCGCGGTGGTGGACGCAATTATGCACCTATGAAAAACGATATCCTGCGATCGCTCAAGGAAGATAGCAATTCCGATGTATTTTTTACTACTATGATTGATTTGTATGCTATTCACCCCGATTTTCCAGGATTAGCTGAATCTGAGCTTATGCGTCAAGATCCGATACAGCGGGTTGAGTTTTTAGAGGAACGCTTTGCGGAGGATATTGGCGATCGTGGATTCATTCCTTACATTCAGTTACATGAATATGAGGCATATCTCTTTTCTGACCCAACGTGTTTTGAGTACCTTGATGCTGGACGCACAAAAGAGATTGAAGCTCTCCAAGCTATTGCTAATCAATATCAGACACCTGAGTTAATCAACGACGGACAACAAACAGCACCTAGCAAGCGTATCATCGCGCAGTTTCCTGATTACGGAAAAGCGAAGTCTATTTTTGGACCGCTGTTAGCTGAGCAAATTGGATTGCACGTAATTCGGAACAAATGCTCTCACTTTGATAAATGGCTGTCACGACTTGAATCTTTGAATGAGAAAGGCGTTAGTAGTTGAGTGGATCGCAAAAAATTACTACGGGGTCGATCGCTCTTCAATTCAATGCGCTCGCTCTCTTAATTTCTAGCGTTATTGTTCTGCCAAGAGTGCGATCTTTGGAAAGAGCGATCCTCTTCGAGGGCTTCGCTAACGCAGCCTGGCAAGTTGTAATTTGAACCGGATGCGAGGAAGAAAACCCCAAAACCTCGATTATTAAACGGGTTTTGGGGTTTTCTATTTTATTTTGGGCGATCGAGCTTTTAGGATTCTTATTACTTTTGTTTTACCCGAACCCAGTAAGTTTTGAAGCGATGCGCTAAAATCAAGAGTCAGATAGCTATTAAAATACAGATTGCAAGCTTATTGGCTTTCCAGAATGCAAAATCAAGAGTCATCTATTGTTTTCGATCGAGAACGGGCTTCTTCCTACGACAAAAGATTCGCTAAATTGGCTCCGATGCGCGACGCACTTCATTTACTGATCCGCTTGGTACTTTCCGAACTTCATGCCGATGCACGGATTCTCTGTGTCGGCGCAGGAACCGGTTTGGAATTGATTTATCTCGCCGAAACATTTCCACAGTGGCAGTTTACTGCGGTAGAGCCTGCGGCACCGATGCTTGACATCTGTCGCCAGCGCGCCGAAGAGTGTGGTATCGCGTCACGTTGCACTTTTCACGAAGGTTATCTCGATTCACTGCCCGCATCGCACTCTTTTGATGCGGCGACTTGCCTTCTGGTTTCTCACTTCTTTATGCAGCAAGATGAGCGGCGCAACTTTTTCAGTCAAATTGCTTCACGACTTTGCCCTAATGGATATTTAGTAAGTTCTGATGTAGTTTCTGATATGTCCACTTCAGCGTACCAAAGCCTTTTCGAGGTTTGGCTGCGAATGCTGAGGTATTCCGAAGTGCCTGCTGAGGAGATTGAAAAGTTTCGTGCTTCTTATGGTCAAGATGTTGCTGTTCTACCGCCACTTGAAGTCGAATCAATAATTGCATCAAGCGGCTTTGATACACCTGTATTGTTTTTCCAGACCCTGCTCATTCATGGCTGGTATGCTAGGCGAACACCAGGCTAGCTAGAAGTTATCAACAGCCGCTGAACAATCCCGTGAAGTGGACTGACCAAAACCAAGTGTGAGGTTGCTTTCGTTTTCTGGAAGCCCCTGAACCGAGTCGCGCCGCTGGCCATACTCAATACCCAATACTTCAAAATTACCTGTGGGTCGATCGCTCTTTTAGTTTCTAGTCTTAGTTGTTCTTTTTTGCAAGATAGATAGGTTATACTGAAAGCTGTTGGGTTTTGATTGAAAGTCAAGCTGTTTGAATTTAACTTTATGAGAACGTTCACTGCGGTTGTTGAGAAAGACCATGAAACTGCTTTGTATGTAGGCTATGTTCCCGGTTTTCCAGGAGCGCATTCTCAAGGAGAAACTTTAGACGAGCTACAAGTGAACCTCCGTGAAGTAATCGAGATGCTATTGGAAGATGAGAATCTAATCTTCAATGCAGAGTTTGTTGGTACTCAGCAAATTGTACTTGCGTAGAAGGTACTTGCATCACTTGCCAAACAATCCCATGATGGTTCATCATGATGTTGATGATTGTTTCCTTCTGATAACTCACCTAATATGCGATCGCTCCTCTTAACTCTAGCTCTCATGTGTTTTGCCACCCCCGCTGTTGGCGCCACCTGCGAGGAAAGCTTTCAAAAAAAGGGCGACTTTTTCAATGGTGCCGCCTTTTCTGCCCGTGTTGAGGTTGAGGGGTTATCCGTAGAAAGAGCATTTTCCCAATTGCGACCCATTTTAGCCCGCGAGAGCATCAGAACTATCAGCACCGATGTCAGCACAGGTGTCATGAAAGCCGAAAATCCCGCAACAGCTTTTCAGCGCGCTTTGCCGATCGATGTTTTTGCCTCAGCAGACGGAAATCTATTAACTGTTGAGATGATCTTTACCATTCCCAGCGGCGTCGGTGCAAGTAGAGACACCGTGAAGAAATACTTGTGCGGTGCGCTCAATCAATTGTTGCCTAAAAGTACCAACTAATCTTTAATTATTCAGATGAACCGGCGGTTTGAAGATAGCGATTTAATTGCTTATTGAAATCGCTTTTTTAGTTTATAGTCCGATCGTTATTTTTTCCGAGACAGAGTGGAGGTTCGTCTTTGCTACTCAAACCCCATAATCTGAAACCCAAGGATCGAGCTTAAATTCTGCTGCTAAAAAATTAATAAAACAACTTATTTTTGCCGGATAAAAACGGCTGCGACGATATACCGCCTGAATTTGCAACGGAGTCGGCTGATAATCCTGCAACACAACCTTAAGATCGCCCCGGTAAATCTCATCACCAAACATCCAAACCGGCGCTACCGCAATCCCCAAGCCCGATAACACTGCTGCTCGAATCGCCACAGAACTATTAGTTTGAAAAGAACCCCCAACCCGCACCTGAATAGTGCCATCTGTTCCTTGAAAATGCCACTCATTGCCCGTTGACAAATGGGTATAAACAATGCAATCATGATCCACTAAATCATCCGGTTTTTTCGGTTCTCCTGCTCGATCGAAATAGCCTGTTGTTGCCACTGTGACGCGGCGAGTCGTACCGATGCGATCGCCTATTGAAGAACTATCCAGACGATTACCAATGCGGATCGAAAGGTCTAAACCATCCTCTATAATGTCCACAAAACGATCCGCCATCATCAGATCGATCTTGACATCGGGATAGCGTGTCATAAAAGCTTTTAAACGCGGGACAATCTGCATTTGCCCAAACAGCACGGGACAGCCCAATCGTAAAACGCCTGTAGCCCGTTCTTTCCCTGTTAAACTGGCCTCCGCTTCAGCAACTGTTTCCAAAATTTGCTGACAGTATTTATAATACGTTCTCCCCTCCTCGGTCAAACTCAAATGGGTAGTAGAACGAGTGAGTAATTGTACTCCCAGATATTTTTCCAGAGCGGCGATTTGCTTGCTAATGGTGGGTTGCGTCGTCTGTTGTTCCCGCGCGGCGGCAGAAAAACTATTCAATTCGATCGCCCGAACAAAACTCTGCATACACGCAATTCGATCCATAGCGTACTTATTCCAAAATGGCATATAGTATATTCTATTTTGCCCGCTTCTCACAGAAATTGAAATAGATGATGATAGTTTCATCAACCGTTCTCACCCAAAAGCGCAGATGTTAAAACTCAAATCCCTCAGCCCTCTATTCGCTTCCCTAACCCTTGCTAGCGCTATCAGTGTGGGAGATGTGGCCGTACATAGCTTTTTGCCCCAATTCCAAAATACGGCGATCGCCGCCCCCGAAATGACGGTTCCGCAAAAGATCGAGAGCATCAGTAAAAACAAAGGACAAATTGGTAGTGGCGACCAATTGCGACGATTTTTCTTTGGCGATCTATTACCATTAGGAGTACAACCCGGTGGAGCAGGCATGGTTGTCAATCTCTACAACAAAGCCAACGATGTTACATTCTCCTACTGTGCAACCTATGATGTCGTTGTAGCTGTAAGACAAGGAAAAGTGGCAATGTTTGCAGCGAATGAAGTCAAGTAATTTTTAAGTTCCCTTGCTGATGGTAAGTAAGGGAAAACTATCCAGTTGGATCGCGACTTTAGTGCCTATTTTTGTAGGTGCTTAATGCTCATTTATTTGGTAAATGTCTGAATAGTGAATTAATGGATATTTAACATGGAACTTCAAGATACCTTGGCGTTATTGCATCCGGCGATCGCTATTATTGTGGTTTTTCCCTTAATCGGAATTGTCCTGAATCGCGCCCTACTCACCCGTCAACGCCGCCTGCAAGTCGCCGATGGAGAAAAAAGTAAAATTCCGCCAGTAGTAGGTTCCGAGCACGTAGCGATCGGTAATTGGTTGAGTCGCTCAGTTGTAGGGGTTGCCCTGCTGGGAATGGCCTATCCCATCTTCTCAAAAATGCTGAGTAACGACACCGCGAGCAAAGAACCATTTCGAGTCTTTTTTGCGATCGCCATTTTCCTGTTAACAATTGCTTCTTTCACACTACTATTTAAAGCAAAAGTTAAACTGTGGCGAGGCATCTTTGCTGCTTTTACAGGCATGGGATTGATTGTTTTAGGGTCTCAGCCAGAAATTTACCGTCGGGATAATGAATGGTTTGTTTCCCATTATTACTACGGTATTGCAGCCGCGTTATTGATGATTTTTTCAGTAGCAATCTTTCCCGATATTTATCAGGATAAAAAAAATCGCTGGCGCACCGCTCATATTATTCTCAATTGTTTTGCTCTGCTGCTCTTTATCGGTCAGGGAATGACTGGTGCAAGGGACTTACTAGAGATTCCCCTCCATTGGCAAGAACAGTATATTTATAAATGTGATTTTACCAATAAAACCTGTCCTCAACCAAAATAAAACGGCAGTCTTAAAATGATGAAATCCAGAATTTTTTCTTTAGAAGCTGATGTGCGTTTCTCCGATGAAGTCGCTACGGTGACAGAAATTATTCAGACAGAAAATGCTAGCATCGCTATTTGGGGAGTCAAGCCCGGGCAAATTGTTGAAGCTCATTGTCACCCCGACGGACAAGATACCTGGGTGATGCTCCGGGGCACTTTGACATATTATTTAGGCAACGGTCAAAGCCAAAGCTTGACTGCTGGTGAAGTTGCGATCGCAGAAAAAAATCAAGTTCATGGGGCAGTGAATGACAATAGTGAAGATGCTGTGTTTGTCTCCATTTATTCTGCTCCCCAGATTGGCTATGAAAAGGCATCACCTTAAACTAATTTAAGGTAAAGTTGCATATAGTGCAATACGGTTCACTTAAGACAGATCCCCCCTAACC
>JAUBOG010000248.1:0-9745 GCA_036700105.1 Microcoleus occultus BM001215583 | reverse complement strand
CTTAAGGGGGATTTAGGGGGATCGAGATATGTGCAACGACCCATTAAATTGGTATGAGTGGAGACAAATTGAATTATGATAGAAACAGGACTTACGCATTTCAAAGTAATTCTTTTTTGCCCATGAGTTCCAATTTAGTTCCTCTGCTTCCCAAAGTATCGATCGCCCGCCGCGCCGGTGCCTTCTGCATCGACGGCATCGCAGTCTGGCTGCCGAGTTTGCTTCTGGGCGCTAATCCGATCGCCCAAACCGTATTTTTTGTCTTGCTGTGGCTGATAATGCGCGTAGCCATCGTCAGGAAAAATAAAGGTCAAAGTCTCGGGCGCTGGGCTTTGGACATGAAAATTGTCGATCCCAGACTCGATCGCACTCCCGGAGTGCAAGAACTCTGCAAGCGCGAGGCATTGCTGGGCATTTGCGCCGCCTTAGCCTTCGCAGGTATAGGGGGACTCACATCGACCAATGCGGGCGTTGTGCTGCTGATGCTGCCCCTGGCGATCGACTGCTGCGTTGCTTTCACCGACACCGCCCGGTTTCCTCAAGCTTTTCACGATCGCATCGGCGGGACGATCGTCGTCGGCACCAGGCGCGGCTACTCCCTCGACATCAAAGTTAGAAGATTGCTTGACCAAGTGCAGAGCAATGTGAGAAGATAATAAATTGTGTTTAAATTAGTCGAAATTTATTTAGAATTATGGCTAAAGGCGTCCGCATCATAATTACCCTAGAGTGTACTGAGTGCCGAACAAATGCGAGCAAACGCTCCAAAGGCGTGTCTCGGTACACCACCACCAAGAACCGCCGCAACACGACGGCGCGGCTGGAACTCAAAAAGTTCTGCACCCACTGCAACAAGCACACGACTCACAAAGAGATCAAGTAGTCATCAGTCATTAGTCCTTAGTCATTAGTCATCAGTAGTTGGCAATTTATATTGACCCGCACTGGCAGATAACTAACAAATGCTTTTCTGACGGCTACCAACTAACGGCTAATAACGAACAGTCAACAGACAACAGTCAAAAGTCAACAGTCAACAAACAAAGAACCATGACTTACTTCCGCCGGCGCGTTTCGCCAATCAAACCAGGAGACCCGATCGACTACAAAGATGTCGATCTGCTCAAAAAATACGTCACAGAACGCGGTAAAATTTTGCCCCGCCGGATTACCGGTTTGACGGCAAAACAGCAGCGAGACCTGACCAGAAGCATCAAAAGAGCAAGAATTGTAGCTTTGATGCCCTTCGTAAACCAAGAAGGTTAACAGGATTTGGGATTTTGGGTTTTAGATTTTGGACTGCGATAAGACTTGCGCGAAAACAACGTCTTTCTCTCTTTGATTCGGCATCGAAATAATCGCGAAATAGAATTGACAGTCGCGGCGGCGCAAGTCTCAATCAAAAGTCAAAAGTTAAAAATAAGCAATAAAAAGCACAACTTTTGAGATTTTAACTTTCACAATTGACTGGTAAAATTGCCAACATCCAAAATCTAAAATCGCAAGCTCGAAACTCGATTAGTAGCAACTGTAAAAATCCAAAATCTCAAATATACAACTGGCAAGTGGAGAAGGGAACGTTAGTAGAATTTAGAGTGCACGGCGACCGTCGTCTTGCTGTTGCCGATCGCCCCGACGGCAAGAAAAACTGGGTCGTGGTAGACGAAAACGGTCAACCGCACAGCATACCGCCCAAACAAATAACCTACGAAATAGTCGGAGAAACTTACAAACCCTCCGACATTTCCAAATTTCTCAAAGAAGTAGAAGTTTACTCAGATCCTTCAAGTCTAGAAGTAGCTTGGGAACTGCTGGTGGACGGCCAAGAAACTGCCGATCCCGCATCCCTAGCAATGCTGCTATTTTCCGATCGCACTCCGGCTCAGTGTTACGCAGCTTACTGTTTGCTGTCAGCAGACAAACTGTATTTCAAACAAAAAGGCGATCGCTACGAACCGCGACCGGCCGTCCAAGTAGCAGAAATCAAACACCAGCAAGAAGTAGAATTTTTGCGGCACCAAGAATCACAAGGATTTTGGGAGCGAGTAAAACAGCGGCTGGCCGGGGAAAATGTAGATTGGGCCATCAGCGATCGAACTCGCCTCGACGCCCTCGAACGCTTTGCTACCCTGGGAGAAGAAGCAACGCACCGCACCCCAGCCCTAGAAACTTTAGCCAGCTTAGAACGTCCCGAAAATCCCGAAGCAGCCTTTCAACTATTAGTCGATCTCGGCCTGTGGAGTCACCACGAAAACCTGTTTTTGCGGCGCAGCCAAATTCCCCTGCAGTTACCTGCCAAGGTGTTAGAAGGAGCTAAACGCTGCTTGGAAAATCTCCCCAGCGACTCCGACACCAATCGTCTAGATTTAACTCACCTCAAGGTTTACACGATCGACGACGAAAGCACTACCGAAATCGACGACGGCCTCAGCTTAGAATTCCTCGACTCCGGCCAGCAGCGCCTGTGGATACACATCGCCGATCCCACCCGCCTGCTTTCCCCCGGAGACGAACTCGACCTCGAAGCCAGAAAGCGCACCACCACAGTTTACTTGCCCACGGGGACGATCCCGATGTTTCCCCCGGAGTTGGCAACGGGGCCGATGAGTTTAATTCAAGGCAAAGAATGCAGCGCTCTCAGCTTTAGCCTGATCTTAGATGAAACTGGTGCAATCCAAGATTACAGCATTCACATCAGCACCGTGAAACCTACCTACCGCCTAACCTACGATGACGTAGACGAGATGCTGGAGTTGGGAATCGAAGCAGAACCGGAAATAAGTGCGATCGCCTCATGGGCTAAACTGCGCCAAAAATGGCGGGAAACCCAAGGTGCAATCAGCATTTTCATGCCAGAATCCGCGATCAAAGTCTACGGCGACGAAATCAAAATTCACGTCATCGACGACTCCACAGCCCGAATGCTAGTAGCTGAAATGATGATTCTAGCCGGGGAAGCCGCCGCCCGCTACGGTCAAACACACGGCCTAGCCATACCCTACCGCCATCAGCCCCAGCCCGAACTCCCACCAGAGGAAGAACTGTTGGCCGTCCCCGCAGGCCCCGCCCGCGCTTGCGCTGTACGCCGCTGTATGCCCCGCAGCGAAATGAATTTGACTCCTGGAAGGCATTCTAGTTTGGGTTTGGAAGCCTACACTCAAGTTACTTCTCCAATCCGCCGCTATACCGATTTGCTGGCTCATTTTCAAATCAAAGCTCATCTGCGCGGTGAACCGCAGCCTTTTTCTCCTGAAGAAATGCAGGACATTGTAATGTGTCTGGGTACAGCAGTCAGAGAGGCTTCTAGTGTCGAACGCCAAACCAACCGCTATTGGGGATTGGAATATTTGCGGCGCAACCCGGACCAAGTTTGGGAAGCTTTGATGCTGCGCTGGCTGCGGGAAGACAGCAATCTGGGATTGATTTTATTGGAAGAGTTGGGTTTAGAGTTGGCGATGCGGTTTGGTCGATCGGTCGAAATAGGCGATCGATTTGAAGTCAAAGTCACTCACTGCGATCCGCGATCGGATGTGATTAACTTCCAAGAAGCGATCTTTGAAGCAGCACAATAGGATTTGAGATTTGAGTTATTGTAAGGTGCGTCAGGTGAGAATCTAAGGATGGCCAACTCAGAATTTTCTGCCTGACGCACCCTACGGTTAGTTAGTTATTGTAGGGTGCGTCAGGTGAGAATATAAGGATGGCAGACTCAGAATTTTCTGCCTGACGCACCCTACGGTTAGTTAGCTATTCGGTTAAAACTGCTGACTCTTCAACCCGCTTGGAGTGGGTTTTGTCTGTATATAAGCGGTTTCAACCGCCCTATTTTCTAAAATCTCAAATCTCAAATTTAAAATCGCCAAATGCCCAATTCTATTAACCAAGTTCAGCCGCCGCTGGAATTCATACCCCCCGCTTACAACCCCCTAATCGTGCGGGGCTGTCAGCAAATACTTCCCTGCTGGCTGCGATTGCGGACGAATATCAGCGATATTCAAGCCGAAAACGTCGAAACCCTCGCCGAACTATTCCACCAATTTCAAGATCGGAAAGTTCGCTTTTTGCTGGCCTTCCGCCACCCCAATTCCGACGATCCCTACTGTTTGGGACAACTGGTTTGGAAACTCGTTCCGCAAGCGGCGCGCCAAAAAGGCATTCCCCTGCAATTTCCGGTGCATTCCCACTTTATCTACGATCGCGGCATTCCCCTCTGGGCCGGTTCTGCTGTCGGCTGGCTGTATTCTCGCCTCGGCGGCACTCCGATCGTCCGCGGCAAGATCGATCGCCCTGGATTGCGATCGGCCCGCGATTTATTCGCCAACAGCCAATTCCCGATCGCCGCCGCCCCAGAAGGCGCTACCAACGGTCACAATGAAATAGTTAGCCCCCTCGAACCGGGAATTGCTCAAATGGGCTTTTGGTGCGTTGAAGACTTGCACAAAGCCGATCGTACTGAAAAAGTGTTCATTGTGCCGATCGGCATTCAATACCGCTATGTCAATCCACCTTGGCAATCCCTAGAAAAACTTTTAACTCAATTAGAAATAGATTGCGGGCTGCCACCGTTAGAATGCACCGATAACGCCAATTTAGAGGCGGAAAATCTCGCTTCAGAAAACCCAGAACGCAAATTTCAATATCTGCGTTTGATTCGACTGGGCAGCCATTTGCTAGCAGTAATGGAAAACTTTTATAGCCGTTTTTATCATCGAAATTTACTGCCAGCACCCTCGAATTTAACATCATTATCACTGCCGGGAAAAACCGAAAACAATTCGGGCAATGAAGTGATGGTGGCTCGCCTGCAAACACTGTTAGACGCGGCTTTGCAAGTAGCAGAAGAATATTTTAACTTAAAGCCAAAAGGCAGTTTGATAGACCGCTGCCGCCGTCTGGAACAAGCAGGCTGGGACTATATTTATCGAGAAGATATCAAAGATATTGCAGCACTTTGTCCCTTAGAAAGAGGATTAGCCGATCGCCTCGCTGAAGAAGCAAGCCTTCGGATGTGGCACATGAGACTTGTCGAAAGTTTCGTGTCCGTCACCGGCAGGTACGTCCAAGAAGAACTGACAGCAGAACGCTTGGCAGAAACAACTTTACTGCTGCGGGACGTACTGACTCGCATCAAAGGCGGAAATCCTTTCGCCCGGCCTGCTTTGGGCAAACAGCAGGTACAAATGACGGTGGGCGAACCGATATCCGTGAGCGATCGCTGGGAAGAATATCAAAGCAGTCGCCGGTTAGCAGTTGCCGAACTCACTCAAGACTTGCAATCGGCTTTAGAAGGAATGATTAATTAGTCATCAGTCATCAGTCATCAGTCAACAAGTTGTTATAGACTTTTGGAAGAGACCTCATAAACCGCCAATAATCAACGAGCCATAATAAAGCCAGAAAAATAACCGATGAATAACAAACCTATCGATTTGTCTACTCATTCAATCAAGGTAAAACTGCTGAATCATTTAGCCCAGGAATTACTCACGCCGCTCACTGCTGTCCTCGGTATGGCAAGCGTGTTGAACCAAGAAATTTACGGCCCCTTAACGGGCAAGCAAAAAGAATATATCGACGTAATCCAAGACAGCAGCCGGTCTTTGCGATCGCTAGTTGAAGAAATTTTGGAACTGGCAGAACTAGATGATTCCGCTTTCACTTTGAAGCGAACAACAGTGGATATCGAAACTTTATGTCAGCAAGTGGTGACAGTTTTGTCTTCAGCCGCAAATAGACGAGAGCAAGAAATTAACTTATCGATGGGGCCCGGGCCGCGCATCTGGTTGGCCGATAAAGATAAAGTTCAGCAAATGCTCCACCACTTGATTTTTAGCATTATTCAATCTGCTGGAGCAGGCAGCGTCATTCGAGTCCACGTTTCTCGAAAAGAAGAGGGTATCAACATCGGAGTTTGGGTTTTTCATCCTTGGTTGGGAGAAAGTTTGCCCCATGCTAAACTCTACTCCGACTACTTGCTGAAGGCCGGATCGGGTAGCGATTCGCAAACTTTCTCCCAAACCTCCGGCGAACTCGGACTCGAAGCGCAACTTCCGAAACAGGCGCAGGGTTCCCAGCAATTAACGCTGGCGTTTTCTGAGTTGGCGGCTTTGGTAGCCCAAAATGCCGCAGATACCGCACCGGTGTTAGCTGGTTACGGGGCGCGGGAACGCTTGGGGCTGCTACTTTGCTGCCAGTTGGTGGAAATTCAAGGCGGCCAACTCTCGATTCAAGGTACCCCGGAATCTGGATATCGCTACGTGCTCTGGCTCCCCTGCACTAATGCTACGGAGTTGCTGGAAGGATGAAGTTCGGCAACGGATTTTGTAACGGATGTAACGGATAGAAGGAAGTTCGGCAGCGGATTCGCTCAACGGATGTAACGGATGGAAGAAAAAGAAACTATGCTCTTGGGATTTTCGGCCCAATTCCCAATTCCCGATTCCCGATTACCAATTCCTGATTACCAATTCCCAATTACCAATTACAAATTACCAATCTAAAAATGAATTCAGTTTGGCAACAGTTAACTCTGGTGAATTTGCCGCTCTTACAGTGGCAAAATGGCAGTTATTTATTGAATTTGGCGATCGGCAATGCGCGCAGTTGGCGGCAGAGTAGCTGGCTGATGCAGTGGGCCGAACCTTTGGGTTTTGTTTTGCTCGCCTTGACGTTCGGTTTGGGGCCGTTTGTGAACAATGCCTTAGTGGGGGTGTTGATGGCGGCTGGCGCTGCATTTTGGGTGCTGCTGACTGTTTCGGACGATCGGGCGATCGCCCTTACACCCATTCACTTGCTAGTATTCCTGTACTGGGGCATTGCTACCGTCGCCACCGCCATGTCGCCGGTCAAAGCCGCCGCTTTTACAGGTTGGAGCAAGCTAACGCTGTATTTGCTGTTTTTTGCGCTGATGGCGCGCATCTTGCGAGATTCCCGCTGGCGCTCCTGGTTAATTGCCGTATATCTTAATGTTGCTTTAATTGTCAGTTTTTACGGCGTGCGGCAGTGGATTGATAAAGTGCCGCCGTTAGCTACTTGGAACGATCCGACTTCTACTCAAGCCAATGTCACGCGGGTTTACAGCTTTTTGGGCAATCCAAACTTGCTCGGTTCCTATTTGCTGCCGGCAATTGCATTGAGCGCCGCCGCGCTTTTTGTGTGGAAAGGATGGGGAACAAAGCTTTTAGCGCTGACGATGTTGGCGGTGAATTTAGCGTGTTTGCGCTACACCGACAGCCGGGGTGCTTGGATCGGTTTTGTGGCTCTGCTCGTGGTGTTTTTAGTGCTGCTTTGGTACTGGTACAGCCCTTTGATGCCTAAGTTCTGGCGGACTTGGGCGCTGCCGTTAGGGTTGTCCGGTTTGGCCGGGGCGTTAATTTTGGCAGTGGCTTTCGTGGAGCCGCTGCGCGATCGAATTTTGAGTATGTTTATCGGCCGCGGCGACAGCAGCAACAATTTTAGAATTAATGTTTGGACGGCGGTGCTTGACATGATTCGCGATCGGCCAATTCTCGGAATCGGGCCGGGAAACACTGCGTTCAATAAAGTTTATCCGCTTTATATGAAGCCGAGATTCACTGCTTTGAGCGCTTATTCCGTGCTGCTGGAAATTGCGGTGGAAACCGGTTTTATCGGTTTAATGTCTTTCCTGTGGCTGATGACTGTCACCGTCAATCAAGGTTTGTTGCAGATAAAAAAATTGCGCGTCGCGCAATTTAACAGCTCTAACTCCCAGTCAGAATCCCCAAATCTTAAATCGAATCAAGGGTTTTGGTTGATAGCGGCGATCGCAACTTTAGCCGGAATGATGGCCCACGGTTTCGTCGATACTGTTTGGTATCGGCCCGAAGTTAATATGCTTTGGTGGTTGATGGTGGCGATTATTGCTAGTTTTTACAGCAACTCGCAGCAACAACAAAATTCAGCTTTGACAGACGGCGACTAGATAGAATTGGTGGCGGGGTTTTCTCCCCGCTGCGCGCGGATGCGAGCAACTCCTGTCAAATCCGGTACATCTCAGATATCGCAGCATTCTCAATTAGCCGTAGGGGCGGGTTCGCCAATAGCCTTAAAGCTTGCAAACACGTTATATAAACCCGCCCGACTCCACGAAAAATCCCCTTATTGACATTGCTGCAAGATATCCGGTACATCGGAGGAATTAATATTACCCGAGATCGGAACACGGCTTTTGGAATGTCCCTACCCCAATTAATTGTAGGGAAACGGCACTGCCGTTTCCTCCGTTTGCCGAACGCGCATAGCAGTTTCCAAACTTTTTTTTAATCTAAAATCTCGAATTTAAAATAGTATAAAGGTGCGCCCCGCGCACCTACATAATACTACTACATACTACACAACCTGTTGCGATCGAAGCGCTGATGGCGCACTCTAAAAAATTTCTGGAAAATAACTCTTATTCTTCGCTCTCCGAAGGCATGACGAACCTCGGACACGGATAATTTCCACCATCTCTATCTCTGCACCTCCGCCACCTGGACTGATTCGACTTGAACAGCGTTTCGACTGATTCATTAACTGCAGGTGTAACAGTCACAGGAGTTGACAGCGCTTTTGAGGCTGGACTCAGCTCCATTACCGTTATAATTGCCAGTATGGTGGATGAAAGCAAAACTGTGCGTTTCATTTATTTGTTTTTTCCTCTTTTAATCGTTGACGTGCCATTCCTATCCATATATCCTCATCGAATTCTTGAGAATCCGCATACTTTAGACAAATTTTCCACTGAGGTAGTGCTTCCTTCGTCTTTTTCATCCCTTCTAGGACTTGAGCTTTTAAGCAATAAGTTGCTGGTGTTTCACTATCAAGCTTAATCGCTGCATCCAGATGTTGCAATGCTTCGGAATATCGATCCTGTTTCAGCCGAGCCCATCCCAAGTTTTTGAGTAAAGAATATTTAACTCGATCGTCCTCAGCTAATTTCAAACCTTGCCACAGCAAGTGAACGGCTGCAGCATAGTTTTTTTTCTCAACTATATACAATCGAGCCAGATTGCTGTAAGCAGCGGGCATACCGAGTTTGGCAGCTTGCAGATATTTTCCCCGCGCGCACTCTAAATCTTGTACTTCTTCGCAAAGCCATCCCAAATTATACAGAGCCGGTCGGCTTTTTGGATCTAAGGAAAGCGCTAACTCATAGGCTTGTTGAGTATCAGCTAATCGATTGGCTTTGTAGTTTTCAATACCTTTATTGTTAAAAAATGATGCGAGTTCCGGCAACCCAAATTGCCAGCCGCCAAAGCCTACTGCTAGCATTAATAGGAATGCCGCCCATTTTGACTGGTGATATTTTTTCCCCGGCTCTTTCATGACATTAAAAATGTTAGCTAATGGTGTCGTTTTTGGCAGATTTTAACTTGAGAGTTAAGTGATATTTGGTTTGCCACATTTAATTGCCACCCTAATGACATCATAATTTTATGAAATGAAGGAGGGCTTAAACCCATTCCTCATTTCTTGTTTGCAACTCTAAAGCCTAATGCTTGCGCAATGCTCCGATTACCGAGATGTATTCGAGCATAGGTTAATTGTTCGCGGCACTCCACCAGCGATCCGGATGTTTTTCAGAAAAAGGAAGCTGCAAGGGGAAAAAAGGCAGGACTGCAGAGAGAGCGAATAAGTAATAATACTTGGTGCAGGTGCTGGCGATCGGCAACAGTACGTGACTAGACCTCTTGCAAAAGTCCTTTTAATCAAATTTTGGGACGGGCTAGAAGCCCATCCCACA
>JAUBOG010000247.1:1423-9805 GCA_036700105.1 Microcoleus occultus BM001215583 | reverse complement strand
TGGCGATCGCAGCCAATCCCGGCTTTGCTGACGCCTACTACAACCGAGCTTTAGCTTACCTAGAAAACAAAAACAAACCGCAAGCAATTGCGGACTTTCAAAAAGCAGCAGAACTTTACAAACAAGGCGGCAGAACCAGCGCCTATCAAGACGCGCTCAACAGAATCAAACAATTGCAGTAGAATTAAAAGTTAAGCCTGAAGAATTAAAAATGAATAATTCCATTTTTAATTTTTAATCTCGTTCAGACAAACAGCAGGTAAATAACCATGACTGCTATAACCTTAAACCTCAACTCCATAATTAAACTAACTTCCGAACAGTTTTACCAACTGTGCGAAGAAAACCCTGATTTCAAATTAGAACGCAGCGCCAACGGAGAATTAATCGTCATGCCGCCAACCGGAGGAGAAACAGGAAAAAGCAACTCAAAATTCAACTTACAGATTGGACTTTGGAACGAACAAACCGAACTCGGCGAAGTGTTTGATTCCTCCACAGGATTTACCCTTCCCAATGGCGCCGATCGCTCTCCCGATGCTTCTTGGGTAGAAAAATCCCGCTGGTCAGCTTTGACACCCGAACAAAGAGAAAAATTCATCCCCCTATGTCCCGATTTTGTGATTGAATTAGTCTCCCCCAGCGACAGTTTGAAAAAGACTCAGGAAAAAATGCAAGAATATATCGAAAACGGCTGCCGTTTGGGTTGGCTGATTAACCGCAAAAAACGGGAAATTGAAATTTATCGCCCCGGTCGAGAAGTCGAAGTTTTGCAATCGCCTCAAACCATTTCGGGAGAAGATGTTTTGCCTGGATTTGTTCTCAATCTGCAAAAAATATGGAATTGATTTAACTGCTGTCAATTGTTTTTAATTTTGGAAAAGCACTAGGCTGCTGAGTAGCTACCGCCAATTACCAATTTCCCAAATATATAAAACCGTGTCCTACAGCGAATTTAGCCTAGATCGAGTGTTGAAAACCTTTAACCTAACGACATCAGAAAAAATTAACTTATTTGCCAACTCTGCTGAAGCTCGATGCAGTGAAATCTTGATTCAAACCCTGGAATATAACGTACCTTTAGCCCTAGCCATCAACACAGAAAAAGCCCGATCGGAACTAATTATTGCTCCAGTTTTGCTAGAACTGAGGAGGCAATTGCAAGATAGAATCAGTTTGTTTTCAGGAACTGACTTTAATGTTGCACCTGAATTAGGATTGAATGGAACTTGTGACTTTTTAATCAGCCAAGACTCTGAACTCTTGTTTATTCGATCGCCTGTTGTGACGCTAGTCGAAGCCAAGAAGGAAAATATTAACAGCGGTTTGGGACAGTGCGCAGCAGAGATGGTAGCAGCCCAATTATTTAACGAACAAGAAGGAAATAATATTCCCACGATTTACGGGGTTGTCACATCCGGCAACATTTGGAAATTCCTCAAGTTAGAAAAACAAGTTCTTAGCATCGATTTTATTGAATATTACTTGCAGAATGTCCCCAAAATTTTAGGCATTTTATTGACGGCAATTTCTGCATCGTATAACAGTGAATCTTAAATTTGATATAATAGTATTTATCCATAAAATTAGCCGGACTTAGTTATGGTTCAAACAATTCAAGCTAAGAATGTCACATTAGAAGAATTACAAACACTCTTTAATCTGCAACTTGTTCGAGAGGATAGTTTTTTTAGAGAATGGCAAGACGAGTTGCCGGAAATTACGGACTTTCAGAAAAAACAACTAGATCAGATTAAAGCGGGCTATTTCAATTTGCTAGAACATCCGCCGCTGCTGGAAAAAACCATTAGTTTGTCGATCGTCTCTCCGCTGTTATTTGTCGGTGAGTTTTACCTGCAACCTTTTTATATTAAACCAGAAAAATCCGTTGAAATTTCCGAAGAAGATGAAGGCGTTACCATCAAAGGTAGCCTCGATACTTTAGTTTTAAAAGAGCAGTTGTGGCTGATGGTAGTAGAATCGAAACGAGTTTCGTTTTCGATCGAAGCGGGATTGGCGCAAATTTTAGCTTATATGCTGGCAAATCCCAACCCCGACAAACCCAGTTACGGTACGATCGCTACAGGCGGCAGTTTCATCTTTGTTAAATTAGTTAACGGAGAATCACCTCGATATGGCACATCTAATATTTTGGAGTTCCGCAATCTAGGTAACGAACTTTATGACGTGCTCCGCATCCTCAAACGGCTGACTCAATTAGTGATTAGTCAGTAGTTATTGGGAATTGGGCATTGGGAATTAATCTTCCCTCTTCCCTCTTCCCTCTATCCGTTACATCCGTTACATCCGTTACATCCGTTACAGAACTTTCTTCGCAATTACCAGGGCGAACCGATCATCGTAAAAGCGGCCCAATAATAAGGATGGGACAAATTTCGATCGCCCTTGGAGGCCAACTCCGACGGCAAAGGCAGAGCTTGATTGTTGCCCGATCGCACCAAATAACCATCCTGCAAGCGCACTTCCCCCCGCAGCATCGCCAACTGCGCTTGCCGCAAAGCCTCAGCCTTAATCGGCGCCGTACGCAACTGCTGGTAAAACTCAGTCATCAAGCCCAAAGTACCCGCATCTGACACGTACCACAAACTCGCCAAAGCCGATTTTACCCCAGCGTGCACCGCCAACCCCGCAAACCCCAGCTCAGCCTGTTCGTCTCCCACCGCCGTAGTGCAAGCACTCAAAACCAACAACTCCACCTGCGGGTTAGATAACTTCAACTGATCCAACTGATTCAAGCGCAACTTAGTATCCCAAAACTGAATGTAAGAATTTTCTGCACCCCCGGGCTGAAAATCGCCGTGAGTAGCTAAATGAATAATTTTGTATTGCGGTTGATTGCGCTTATCTTTCAAATTTGCCAAAGTAAAAGCTTCATTGAGAAAAGACGAACCGGGCCAAATCTTGCCCACAATTGTTAATATCTCCAGCGGCACAGCAGGCAAAGGATTTTGATCGTATTTAGCCGGAAAATTCGACGCACCCATCGCTAAAACTTCAGAACCTTTCAGATCGGCATAGCGAGTATCAGTCAAACTCAAACTGGGAATCAGCCCCAAACTGTACTTTTCTACCAAGAACTTTTTGCCGTCAAAAAGAGCAGCCAAAGGCAAAGTTCGCAAACCGGCATCCATCGAAAACACCAAAGTATCAATCTTGTGAGCATCCAATTCCGGTTCCAGCGGTGCGATCAACCACTGGTAAAGTTCCTCGGCGGACTCTTGATAATCAGCAGCATTCAATCTCCTGGGAATTCTCACAGCATTAGTGAATTCTTTAGCAACTTGCAGCACAGTTTCGCGGGTGGCAGGCACGCTTTTAAAAACACTTTTGCCGTCTGGCAATAACAGCACAAGTTCTAAATGCTTCTCTCTCGCCCACACGTAAATGATGGCGGGTTTAACTCCCGTCAAGCGATTGACGCTGCTGAGAGTATCTCGGATACTTTGCTGCGTGACTGACTTGCGATCGAGAGTGCCGCCAAAGTAGCGTTCAAATTCCCGGCCCTGAACTGTATCCCTTTGCTGCACAGCGTCGATCGGACTTAGTTGCCCGATCGCGCTCGATCGAGAAATCTCAGCCACCTTGCCATTGGCGATACTTTCTGCACTTACCGCACTCGCGGGCTTCTGTGCAGTTGCCTGCCAACTGCCGTTTTGTGAAGTCCCAGGTGCGCCCCGATCGTCTGTCAACACCGACGGCGACAGCAGTACCGAGGCGGCGGCCTCACCTGCTGCGTCTGGCGAGACATTGGCGCTACTGCTCTTGGGGGCTGACTCGGAGGGACTCACCTGAGTCACAATTTGCTGAGAACTACCTGTAGTTTTCAGTTCTACGCTGCTGGTAATTGCTGCTGGACTCGGCACGCTCAGCAGCGGCACGGCCGCCGGGGAAGCAGCAGCGTTTGGCTTCGAGCTTCCAGTCCCAACAGCCGCCGCCGTGCAGTTTCCCGACTGGCAAGTGCTTTGCAGCAGCGTCAGGGAACCCGACGAAGCCCGCCCGTCTGTAGAAATGCTGACCGAAGCGCGATCGGCCGGCGTTCCGGTTCCCGCAGCCCGAAACGCTCCCCCAGCCTCGATTGCCACATCGCCCCCCGTATTGCCCCAGGCTTTGATCGAAGTGACTTCAACATCTTTTTGCCCGGTAATCGTGCTCGAACCGGCTTTTCCCGACTGCGAACTAGAATTGATCACCCCTGTCACGATCCGGCCCGGCGCCGCGATCGAGATATCTCCGCCGCTTCTGGTACCTGAAGCATTGACGTTGCCCGTTTCTAGGGAACCGGCGCTGCGGATGTTGATATCGCCGGCGGGCCCGGAAGCCGATCGAGATGAAACCGTACCAGCAGTCACGTTGCCTTGACTGCTAGTGATGTTAATCCCCGCATTCGAGGTAACGTCTCCGACGGCTACAGTACCGCCGATCAGAGCGATCGCGGCGTTATCAGTGCCGGCGATCGCACCCGGAGCCACGATCGAGCCAGGGCTATTGGGCGATCGGATCGTCGTCGGGTCTTGAAATGTCACCGCCGGGACAGGCGTTGAATCGGGCCCTGCGGTTGCCGGAGCAACAGTTATCAGCCCGCTGCCGTCAGCGCGCCCGATCGCGATCGAACCAAACCCGTTCCGCAGCGAGTTCAATTCCGCAGCAGTCAAATCCAAGGCCTCAGTCTCAGCAGCACCGCCAATAGTAATATTGCGAGCCGGATCTGCTGGTTGCAGCACTGCATTGCCGTTGCTGGCGATCGAATTACTGCCGCCCGTCAAGTCAATTTCGTTACCTGTGAGCGTAATATTTCCCCCTGTTGAACCGCCAGCTTGGATCGCGTCGGCAGTCACCCCAGCGCGGCCGGTCAGCGTCACGCTGCCCGCCCGATCGCCCCTGGTGTCGATCGGCCCTGCCGTCACCGTGCCAAGAGCCGTGACGCTGACATCTCCCGCCCTCGATCGCGCCACCTCCGCAGCATCGGCATTCGCGAGTCCGATGCTGGGGGTAGTTCCCGTGCGTAGCTGACCGGTTGCGACATTGCCCGCTGTGCTGGCGATCCGAATTTGTTGACCGTTGGCGGTGATATTTCTGGTGCGGATATTGCCCTCTGCTTTGAGAGTAATTGAGGCATTGTCGGCCCCTATTAGGGAACTTGTGGTGGTAATTGTTCCCAAACCCGCAGGCGATTGAATAATTAGCGGGTCGTAAAATGTGAAATCGTTAGCAATCAAAATCGAACCGGTACTGTTGCTGCGACCGATCGTAATTCCTGCAAACCCATTTTGCAAACTTCCGAGGTCGTTTGCCGTCAGATTCAAATAAATATTAGTGCCGACATCTCCAGAACCGGCGAGCGCTATATTTTGAGCGGGATTCCAAGGTTGCAGCACCAAAAAGCCAGTACCGCTGACTGAATTTTTGTCGCCTTTTAAATTAATTTCATTGCCCGTTAAAGTAATATTTCCCGAACCGGAGGCGATCGAACCCACTCCCAGAATGCTCCGAGCCGTTAAAGTTACATCGGCCGCCGATTTAGAGCCGCTGGCATCAATTTTTTGGGCGGTTACGTTCAGCCCTTCGAGCAAAATATTGCCGCTGTTGCCGGTGCTGGGATTCGATGCAGAAACATTGCCGGCGACGGTGCTTCCCGGACTAATCAAACTAATATTTCCGCCGTTGCTCGACAGATTGCCCGCCGTAATTTGACTTCCAGAAATAGCGATCGAGCCACCATTCGTGCTAATTGTATCTTGAGAATTCATCGAAAAAACGCCCGCACCGCTGCGATCGGCATCTGCTCTGAATGTTACCGAACCAGTAGTTGCTTGAAAGCTCAACTGATTGTCCGCCAAATCAGCAATTTCAATATTATTGAGCGCTTCCAGAACCACATTTGACGTAGCCGACATATTTTCCAAAGCTGTAGCCGAAATTGTCAGCGAAGGATCGGAATTGTTTGGCTGTGCTGTCTGAGTTCCGGTTGCCAAAATATTACTGTTAGCAATTATTGCCGCATCGCCAGTACCTTCTGCTGCATCTGTAATTAAAATATTGTCAGGATCTAGCAGCAAAGTCCCCAAACCGTTTGTCCCGGAAGTATCGACATTACCGTTAAAAATCAATCTTTGCTTGCCCGAAACTTCCACAAATCCGCCAACACCGCTGCTGGGAGTTGCAGAAACGCCCCTCGCGCTGATGCTGCCGGAAAATGCTGTCGTGTTGTCGGCCCAGACAAAAACTCTGCCGCCGTTACCGGCCTCAGTGGCGTTGGCGGCGATCGAACTTTTGCCATCTACGTAAGTCATTGTTGCATTCGGCACAGTTCCCCCGCCTCGGTAATCTCCCCCGATCCGCACCGTCCCGCCGCCAGACGGCCCGTTCGCCTCAATCTTCGCTCCAAACAGCCCTACCTTGTCGCCCAACACGTTCGCAGTTCCTCCCGCGCCCCCCCGGTTAGACACGTTTGCTTCCCCCGATACCAGGGCAGTTCCAGCACCTGCGGGCACTGCGATGCCCCCCGTGAGGACTACTTCACCGCGATCGTTCGCAGTTATACCAGTAGCCTCAGCAACGCCCGCGCCCGACAGCAGCCGAGGCAAACTCAGGGGAGAAAACGGAACAGCAGGCGAACCCGAAACTCCCGCAGCCGGAGCAACTTCTAAACTCAGCAAAAGTCCGTTTTGACTCAACCGCACCAGATTTTCGCCCGGGACAGCCGCGGCAGTAATCTGGCCGCCGGGGGCTGAAAGTTTCCCCGTACTGATGACCGTACCGCCGAGCAAAGTCAAATTTTGCCCGTTTCCGACAGCCAAGTTACCGGCATTGACAATACTCCCGGACTGCGGGCCAAAAACAAAAGCATTCGGCTCTCCGACTAGGGCCGCGTAGTTGTTCGCCCCAGTACCGTTGAACCAGCCGCTGTCAAAACCGATACCGCTAGCAGTTGTCGCCAAAAAAGACCCGGACACGTCGAGTCGCGCATTCGTTCCGAAGATAATCCCTGCGGGGTTGAGTAGGAACAAGTTAGAATTGCCGCCGCTAACTTGAATTAGACCGTTAATTAAGGAAGCGTCGCCGCCGACAACGCGGCCGAGAATATTTTTAATGGTTGGGTTGGAGATGAAATTGGCAGTTTCGCCTGAATTCAGATTGAATTGAGTAAAACTGTGGAACAGATTTGCTCCGTCTCTCGATCGAGTGCCGCCTTGAATGTCGTAGCGGGAGGGCGACCCTGTACCGGGGGCTGTGACGGTGGTTCCGGTGCCGTCTGGGGCTGAAATAATCGGGCTGGCCTCCGCTATTTGAGAGTGGGGATAAATTGACAAAATCGCCCATCCGCTGCTGTTTCCTTTGAGGAAAACTAGGTTGGGGGAAAAATCTAATATCCAAAATCCGGCTATGGGAATTGCTGCCAGAATCGATCGCACAGCACGTTGACCATTCATAAGTTTGCCTCGATCTAGACCTTAATTCAAGTTTAAAATGGAGATTTTAGGTAAAAAAGAGTCGATCGCACCCCAATGCTGACAATTCCTAACGCTAGCTCTCGATCGCAAATTTCCAATTTTAAGTCTAATTTTGATTGTGCCACCAACATAGCAAAGACAGACAGCAAGTGTCGAAATACAGCAAGTTTAAACAGAGAAAATTATGAGCGATCGAATTGTCCGCGCGATCGGTTTAACAGGGGGCATCGCCACCGGTAAAAGCGCTATATCTAGTTATCTGGCCTTCACCTATAAATTTCCGATTTTAGATGCCGATATTTACGCCCGCGAAGCTGTGCACCCAGATTCGCCAATATTGGACTCTATTGTAAAACGATACGGCGCCGTTATTTTGCTCCCCGACGGCAGTTTAAATCGGCCCGAGTTGGGAAATATTATTTTTTGTAACCCAGCCGAACGGCAGTGGTTGGAACAGCAAATTCACCCTTATGTGCGGCGCAGATTTGTTGAGGGAATTCAAAGCTGCATTGCTGCATTGACTCAGGAGACGCAAAAAACCTTGACTTTGGTTTTGGTAGTACCGCTGCTGTTTGAAGCCCAGATGACTGACTTGTGTACCGAAATTTGGGTGGTGTATTGTTCGCCCGAAGTGCAGTTAGCACGGCTGATGCAGCGAGATGGTTTGAGTGGCGATCGAGCTTCTGCCCGCATTAACGCCCAAATGCCGATCGCTCAAAAGTGTCAAAAAGCTGATGTTGTTTTGGATAACTCGTCAACCCTCGACTCACTTTTCTTGCAGGTAGATGCACAGTTGACCTGCGATCGAGACTAAATCCGCAGTGATTCCTGACAGTAAAATTGGTTTGCAGGCGTAGGGTGCGTCGCCACAAGTAACGGACGCGGATGGCGACTTTTTTCGAGCGACGCA
>JAUBOG010000247.1:0-1323 GCA_036700105.1 Microcoleus occultus BM001215583 | reverse complement strand
AACGGACGCGGATGGCGACTTTTTTCGAGCGACGCACCCTACCACTAATCAAGGGGATATGTTACCCGGATTTGGTATGGCTTCGGAGCGGGGTTCAAGCCGCAGTGATTCCTGACAGTAAAATGGGTTTGCAGTCAGGAATCCCAGTCCTCTGAGAGTTGAAGGACTTGCATTCTTGAGTGGACAAAGCTTTTACGGCGATCGCGTTCCAATCGCTTGAAAAAACCAGTTTGTTGAATTTTGGCGCGCAATTATTGAATGGTTGCATCCTCATATCAATAAATTATGAAGTTAATCTGAAGATTAGTAAAAATTTACAATTTGCGGTTTTCGTTTGCTTCTTTCAAGAGCTTTCAAAAGAATTACATGGGTTAAATGGTGCTGGTTGTCCGCAATCGGCAGGCTACTCTAATTTACCAGCGATCGGCAGAGCTAAATGATGGGTTTTACCCCTTTTTGACAAAAATTCAAAAAAAATGCAGGTGCTGTCAGTTACGAATCGGTTATTTCGCCAAAAAGCCTGTTTTTTACCCTGATAGCAGAAGGGAGGCTGCGTATCAATAGTGGAAAGTTAGATACGGAACTTTATGATGCGCGTTTACTCTTCCATTTTGATGTCAAGCCTCCTGCTGAGCAGCACCGCAGTTCACGCTCAAAGCTTTGAAACTCGATCGACCTTTTTCTCTCAAGACAAATCCGTTACCGAATTTTTAACAGCTCAAGTCGAAAATCAGACGTTTTACGCAGATAGAGATAGAGAAACCTTACCAGAACGAGGAAGCGGAAGATAAAGCCGAAAAAAGCAATTTTTTACCAAAATGAAGCCAAAGATACAGAATTATTTCCCTCTGTGATTTGGGTTCTTTTTTTTTGCCCAGAAGGAGAGAATCCAGAATTTATCAAACTAAAAATTAAGCGGAATTAGTTCCGGATTTGCCAAAAAAAGTTTGGATCGGGGAGGAGAAACTTTGAGTTAAAACTCCACCATGTATATTCAGATGCAGTGTGTATTGTTAAGCACAGTATTCGCCTTCGCCCTCGCTTTCCCTCAAAAACCAGAGAACAGTTCAACAGCGGCAAATCAGTTAGCAACATCTCAAAAACTGTTATCAGCTAAAGATAGCGGTAGCAAATCCGATCGCTGCAACTCCTCTCCGACTCCGGGGTGCTCCCGCCGCAATAAAGCCCGCGATACCTAGAATTAAATTTTCCAATGCCAACAAAAATCACCGAATTGCAAGGGTTTGAAGCCCCAGCATGAAGGCAGATTGGGTGCATCTCATTTTTGCAAATATCTTCGTAGGGGCGAAGCATTTCGGCAGT
>JAUBOG010000246.1:0-9812 GCA_036700105.1 Microcoleus occultus BM001215583 | reverse complement strand
ACGCTCTTCCGATCTCAATTTATGGGGTAGGGACACGGCACTGCCGTGTCCTCAGTATCATTCGGATGCAACCGGAAACGGTGTTAGCGGCCGTCTTTGTCAATGTCGCCGGGAACAGCCCGTTCCACCCGATCCCAAGCGTCGCGCGTGGCGTGCTTAGCTTTTTCCCAAGTCACGTTCGACTTACCGCGATTTGTTTCGTAGTCGCGCTGCAAATCGTCTTCGAGTTCGCTGAAGCTCTTACCGGTATCGCGATAGCGGCTGTATCCCTCATAGCCCGTGCGGTATGCAGGCTGATAGTCGTCGTAAGTCGCGCTCGTGTCTGCGTAGGGACGGGAGCTGTAGTTGCTTTGCCAGTAAGCATCTTCTACCGTAGGGTCGATCGCCTCGCCTACGCCTTTGCCCGCCAAACCGCCGCTAAACGCGCCCACAACAGCGCCCACAACAGCTCCCACAGGCCCGCCGATCGCACCGCCGATCGCAGCACCAGCAGCACCCGCACTCGCCGCGCCGATACCAGTTGCTACGGGATGAGCCCCAGTTTCCCCCGACAGCGGGTCGAGGTTAGCATCAAGTTCCTTTACCGTTTTTTTGTCATCGCTCATGATATTTTTTTCCTTTTATCTAACTGAAACTATGATTTAATTTACCTTCTAAATTCCTATTTCTTCATCTGCCTTAAGGATGAATCTGCTAATTAAAGTCGAAGGAAAAAGCAAAAACAAAAATCAAATACTCCCTTCCCGGTAGAAGATAATTTACTTCTTCTTTTCTCTTCCTTCGTGTCCTTCGCGTCTTCGCGGTTCCATAATTCCATATTCTTCCAATGGGACAGGAATAAAATCAATATACCCAGATACCCGACTTCTTAAAAAAGTCGGGTATCTAAAAAAAGCTCATAGATCCGAGATGACCAAAAACAATCATCAATACCCTATGCCCTAGGATAGAAACTTGTTAATTTAGTCGTTGCCTGTTACCTTTTCGATCAACTCTTCAGCTTTTTGAACTATGCCTTCTTGGGGGTGTTCTCCCTTGTACTCCTTCAAGCTTTCGTCATAAACCTGCTCGACCTTTGCAGGATTTTGAGCGGTTTTGACTATATCTTCGTAAGCTGCTTGGGGATTGAGATCCTCGAAACTTTCTGCGGGGTCAGTAATTTTAGCTGACGGCTGCGCCTGACTCCTGTCTTGACCTGCGTAAGCAGCCTGACTGGGTACTATCCCTAGACCTAGCAGACCAATTAAAGCCAGCGTACAGACCAGCAAAATGCTTTGACTCAATGTTTGCCCGAGAGCTTTTAAAACCCGCTTCATATCAACGTCTCCTCGTATTTTTTCGCAAAAACTATGGTATTTGTCGCTTCTTCACTGCGATCGCACATTGAAAATATTGGTTGAAGCGCCATCTTAAAAGTCGCAGCTACCGCATCTCGATCGAGTGAAAAGGAATGTTTCCCGTGATGTGGAACATATTAAGCGCCTGCTTGTTACAATTACTTCTACCAAAAGATAGATTAGTCAGACAAGCATAATTCCTTTCCTGTGAAGGGCGATCGCAATTCCTGCTAAAAACCCGCTCTCGCGATTCTCCCATCAATTCCGAACCCTAACTCTTCTCCTCTCTTCCTTCGCGGCCTTCGCGTCTTCGCGGTTCGTTTAAAAAAGCCCATTCACCCAATATCTAAAATTGCTACAAACAACCTAAATAACTACACTAAAATCCGCTCTATACTGAAGTTGCGGCTCTGCATAGATTCTTCAAATAGCTCAGTAGAAAGAGCTTGCTCTACCGACCAAACGCCCGGTTTTGTCAATTTGCCCTCTAACATTAATTGAGCGATGCTGCCAGTACCGATGCCAGTAGCTGCCGCAGCATTTGGGTGTACAACGGTCGATCGAACTTGAGCGGGTTGGCCGTCTTTGATGCCGCTTACTTGCGATCGCACAGCCACGCCCACACCGCTAAAACTATTACTAACGCTAGTCATCCCGTAACTGACATAGGAGAGAAATTCAATCACCGAGTTATTTTTGAGCCAGCTAGCGGGCCAATACTTGGCAACAAACCAGGTAAGGTGATTGTAAAGGTCGGGAGAAGTGCCGAATTTAGTCACAACTGATTTGACGGGGAAAGTTTCGGGCAAAGTAATTGCTTCGGGCATATCGAACCAGTAAACCCCCGTGTTGCCGTAGGGTTGGGGAAATTCTATGGTTTCGCGATCGCTGTATGGTTTTACCTGCTGCCACTTGCCGTCTTCCCAAACCTCAAAAGGCGTTTGCAAACCCAAAAAAGTCGTTCTCATGACGGTAACGCCTGCACCGCCAGAACCGCCAACTACATAACTCAAATGAATGTGTTCTGCTGTGTCTAATTGTTCCACATCTCGGCGCACCATGCTGTTAGACACACCGGGGAAAATGCCCGTATTAATAATAGCAGTAATCCCAGCATTTTTAGCAGTTTCGCGCAATTCTAAAGCCCTGCGAGTAAAACTGCGGCTGTCGCTGACATCAGTATAATTAACACCTGATTCGATGCAAGTTTTCAGCACGCCCGCGTCTCGGTAGTGAAAAGGTCCAGCGCAGTGGACGACGAGATTAGACTGTGAAACTGCTTTTCGCAGGGCTGCACTGTCTGCTAAATCTAAAGCGAGATACTGCACCCGTTCCGGGGGCAATGCAGGCCCAATAGAGCCTTCAGGGTTGCGCCCAGTAACAGTAATTTCTGCGTCGGTATGGGTAACAAGGTCTTGGGCAACGCTGCTGCCAATTCGTCCGCGCCCGCCGACAATCAAAACTCGGTTTGCCATCGCTCAAAAAAGGGTAACGCTAATATAAATTTTTCTACACTGAGGTCTAATTTCCATCTGCACAAAGGATGAATTTGCCGTAATATTAGGCATCTAGAGCGAGAGCCCGGCAATCTGCAGGCGAATCCGGAGCGAGCAATTCTCCCAAACAACCATGCCCTACAGTCAGTTCACCAGCATTGTCCAAGTCAAACAAGCCTTTGGTTTAACAACTGTAAGGTGAGCAAAGCGAGTTTTCAAAGATTAGGATTTTTCCCGTTATGCTACCATAAAAGTCAGTCGTTCGCACTTTGTTTGAGGATGCCTTGATGGGCGATCGACATTTTACTTATTATTTTTAGTATTTAAACACTATGGCAAAACAGAAACATGACTTCTGAAGGCAACGTCGCTGACACGGGGATTTTACAAGAAGCTCAGCAACTCATGCAAGATGGGTCAGTAGCATCAATGGGTGAAGCGCTGAAAATACTTATGGAAAATGCTGAGCGCAATGATGACAAAGTTAAAATTCAGAAAATAAAAACAACTCAAAAAGCTAAAAGAAAGCGTCGCAGTCGCCACCGATAAAAAGATTAAATTAGAGCAGGTTAAAATTATGAACAAGCAAAGTATTGAACTGCTTCTGGATGATTGCGATTCAGACGAACCGACTAGGCAAGCCGGAGCAATTCTCGATCTAGTTGATGCAGAAGTTTATGAGGCTGCACCGAAAATAGTGAGGTTGCTGAAGTCACCAGATGCAGCTATTCGATTCACCGCAGCAGAAGCCTTGGGTTATCTGGGAAGTGAGGAAGTAGAAACGGTGGGGCCTGCATTAATGAACTTGCTGGACGATGAAGAAGAACTGGTGAGGTCTGAAGCGGTGGAGGCTCTTGGAGATATTGATTATACCCCAGCAGTTGAATCTATAGAATATTTGCTGAGAAAAGATCCTTCAGCCCTCGTTCGCGCATCAGCAGCAGAAACTCTTGGATATTTAGAAGAAGCATCAGCTATAGAAACTCTGGAGCTTTCACTGCTCGATACTAATGAGGATGAAGCTGTTAGATGTTATGCTGCTAACTCGATCGGGCTTTTAGGTAAGCCGCAGCTATTGCCAAAACTTGAAAACTATCTAAACTCGGAATTTCCTTTATCAGTAAAAGCTGAGTTAATGGGTGCAAGGTACTGGTTGGGTGCGAAAGAAGATATCGTCAAGTTAGTGGATTTGTTGGATAAGGCTGATGAAGATTTTGCTCAGCACATTTTGACTATTTTAACAGATTTGACGGAACGCGAACCGCAGCCAAATCTTGCAAAAGATGCACCGGATTTAGAAAGGGTGTTAAGTGCGATCGCCCTTCGTTTTCCTTTGATGCAGCATCAAGCAGAAGCAATACTGGCGCAATGAATAAATTAACACAAACAAACGCAGATGTAATTCATCTGCGTTTATCGGCCCTCATCTGCGGTTGCTAAAAACCTTACTTCTCATTACTCCGAAATACCGACTTACCCTTCGCTTTCAGAGAATTAGCCGCATCCGCCAAAGTCTGCGCGAAAGGCTGCTGCGCGTGCATGAAAACGCGAGCCGTATTGCGTCCCGGCATCCCCGAAATCGAGCCGCCCGGATGGGTTCCCGCACCGGTGAGGAACAAACCGTCGATCGGCGTTTTGTAATTAGCCAACTCCGGTAAAGGACGGAAAAATATCATCTGATCCAGCGTCATGTCAACGTGGTAATAATTTCCCTTCAAAGCGCCCAAACGCTCTCCCAATTCTGCCGGACTTTCGACGCGGCGGCCGATAATTGAATTCTTGATATTGGGTGCGTATTCTGCTAATTTATCGATGCAGCGATCGGCAACTTTGTTTTTCAGTTCATCCGTCCACCCCGTACCGTGCTGGCCAGTTCCTTCAGCATTTTCGATCTGGTAAGGAGCAAAAAATTCAATCCAAGCCGTATGATGTCCTGGGGGAGCCATTGACGGGTCTAGTACCGTGGGAAACACCACGTACATAGACGGGTCAGAGTCGGGAATTCTGCCGATCGAAGGCTCGCTGTGAGAAATTTCAACGTGCTTCACCGAGTCGGCAATCAACACAGAACCGATTAAATATTCGTCTCGGTGATTCCAGCGATCGAATCTAGGCGCTTCATTGAGAGCTAAGTCTATTTTGAGAATAGTCTCGTTGTTATTAACAATTTTGCGCTCCAATCTTTCCCGCAAATTCGGATCGGCACTGTCAACATCGCTGGAGTCCATTAAGTGCAGAAACAAGCGCTTCGCATCAATATTAGAAATGACACCTTTGGTAGCTCGATATTCCGTGCCGCCAGCAACTCGAACGCCCACAGCGCGACCGCCATCAACTAATATTTTCTCGACGTGCTGATCGGTAAGCACAACACCCGCATAGGTTTTGACTAACTTGAGCAGCGCTTGTATTAATGCGCCCGTTCCGCCGCGGGGTCTCGCCATGCCGGGATTGTGCCGCATTGCCAGCATAATTGCGCCTACAGCAAGGGTTTTTTGCGAAGGAGGCGCGCCGAGTTCTGAGGCCAATCTTGCTAGGGGTGCTTTGATAAATTCCTCGTCAAACCACTCGTTGAGAATGTCTTCAGCGCTGGTGAGCATCGTGCGGATAAAGTCCAGCGTTTTGTCGGGAGAACCGATGACTGAAAATAAATCTTTGAGTTTGGCAATATCGTAGTTGCCGGCAATATCTATGATGGATTTTGGCGGCGCGTTGAACATCGGAACCATCGCACCTAAAGCGCGCTGCCAAAAATCTGTATATTCTGCATATTTTTTAGCATCGCGCTCGTTGTAGCGAGCAATTTCAGCACAAGTTTTTTCTACGGATTTGTGCGCTAAAAAATATTTTCCGTCGGGATGCGGACAAAAGGCAACTGGATCGCAGTAAAGATATTCTAAACCGTATTTTTCCAGTTCTAATTCTTCTACAACTGGCCCTAAATGGATAAATTCGTGGTCGATCGCGCACAGGTTGAATTTAAAATCCGGTAATTCGGGAATCGCGGCTTCAGTCGTGGCGGCGCCGCCGGGAACCGAACGTTTTTCTAACAAGAGTACCGTATATCCGGCTTTCAGGAGATAAGAGGCGCAGACCAGCCCGTTGTGGCCTGCTCCGATGATAATCACGTCATAGGTTTGCATAGATAAAGCTCTGGGGATGGGATATTTTGCTTATTTTACAAAAGTTAACAAGTTTGCCGGCTCTACCAATAGAAATAGATTAAGCTTCGGCGAGTAGTTTAAGTATCTTACAAAAGAGAGAGCAAGAGAGCAAATATTCAAGGGCGATCGCCCTTTCCCAATTCCCGCCGATATTATATCACCTAAGCTCGCGTTTTTTGGAACTTAAAAAAAACTTAAGGATTTGAAAGCTCTGCCAGATAAACCCGTGTTTTGTAAACTAAAGAAACAAAGCTTTGATTGCCGCAGTGAGTTTCATAAAGTTCGGTCAAATCTGAGATAATTTGCTGCAATTGCGGCCCCGACTTCGGAATGTACGAGGAACTCTGAGCTCGTCCGATCAGTGCTTGTAAATCTAAGTCTTGTTTGTACAGAAAATCACAGCTTTGGATATTAGTAAAATCCGGACTTGTTAGCAGAGGTTCGATCGAGCGATCGCGTTTTTCGGCCGGATGGTTGTTGGAAGCTGTCTTGATTATTTGGGTGTACAGGAGTGTAAATTCGTCGGTGCGATCGCGCAAATTCCAAACAACCGCCAACCTTCCCGAGGGTTTGAGAATCCGCCGCAATTCGGGTAAAGTCCAAACAGGATTGAACCAGTGAAAAGACTGGAAACAAGTGACTAAATCGATTGATAATTCCGGCAAATTAGTTGCTTCGGAAGTTCCTTCTCTCCACTCTACCTCATGGTAAATTTCCGCCGCTTGTCTCATCTCGGCATTGGGTTCGATCGCTAATACTCGAACGCCTCTTTGGGCCAGCAAACGCGAAGAAATGCCCGTTCCAGCACCGATATCGGCGGCTGTTAACTGCGAAGGTTCCCCAAGTCCTGCTAAAATCGCATCGATCGCAGCGGCTGGATAACTCGGCCGATACTTGACATAATCGGCGGCGCGATCGGAAAATCGACCGAGTGGATTCATCTCGTAAAGCGGCGGTGTAGAATCACTTGAATTCATAAGTCAGTTGTCAGTTGTGAATTGGCATTTGACAGTTTGCAAGAGATGTAGGGGCGGGTTTTACCAGCTATCTTTGAGGTAATTGAAGAAACACATAAACCCGCCCTCCGGGATCTATTGTATGGGAACGATGTAATTATCAATTACCCATTGCCAATTACCCATTACCAATTACTCATTGGTTGAGTTCCTGGAGAGCAGCCTCGGCTTTTTGTGCGCCTTCATTGTTGCCTTGCTGGCGGTAAGTGTCAAGGGCTTTTTGAAAAGCTTGAATTGCTTCGGGTTTGCGATCGCGCGCTTTGAATGCCTTACCCATATTGTAATAAGCTTCTGCCCGGTCGGGATCGAGCTGGATCACGCGCCGAAAAGTGCCGATCGCTGCTAAAAAATCTTGTTTTTTTAGTTGGATTTCCCCAATTGCTGCGTGGGCTTCCACTAAATTCGGTCGCACCGCGATCGCCCGTCCGTAAGCGACAAGTGCTCCGTCTAAGTCGTTTTGACTTTTGAGAATTTCGCCAATTTCTAACTGCACTTCTGGATTCCGAGGCTCCAATTTGGCAGCTTCTTCAAAAGCTGCTATCCCTTCAGCAGTATTCCCGCCCCGAAGCAAAGCAGTGCCTAATTTTAACTGCACGCTGGCTTGTTTGGGAGCGAGTTCGGCGGCTTGTTGGAGCACGGTGACTGCACTGGCAAAGTTTCCTTGCTGGATCAATACTAAACCCATTGAAGAATAAGCTTGCCAACTTTTCGGATCGAGGGCGATCGCCTCTTGGTATGCTTTAAAAGCACCGCTGTAATCTTTTTGCTGAAACAGTACCACTCCGAGACCGATGCGAGCGTTGACACTTTTACGATCGAGTTGGGCGGCGCGGCGGTAAGCTGTGGCTGCTGCTGGATAGTTTTGCAGATTCGCCATAGCATATCCTAATGCGTATTGAAAGTCAGCATTATTGGGTTCGAGACCGATCGCCTGCTGGTAAAATTCGATTGCGGCTTGATAGTTGCCCTGACGCGCTTCTAAATAGCCAATACCTGAAAAAATACGCGGGTTTTCCGCATCTAAACGCGCTGCTTGCTGATAAATGGCGATCGCCTGACTGTAGTCTCCTAAATCTACCAACTCGCGTCCTTGCCGCAGCAGAGCATCTAAATTTGAATCACTTTTAGGCTTAGCTTGAACTGATATTTCTGCTGAAACCGCCCGAAGCGGCGCGGCGATCGCGATTCCCGCTACCAACAGCGTACTGAACACCAAGAGACTTTGTTTGTGGACGGCCATTTTTTTCAAAGAGTGTGTGGAATAAAAGAGCGAATAGCTGACAGCTTGTCAAGCTGACTGGTTGGGGTTTGCCTGGAATTTTTGAACGGCGAGATGTAGTAAACCTACAGAACTCGACCAACTCAAAATTTTCGCATTTGAGGCCAACAGATGATTGTAACAACAACTGATGTCATTCAAGGATCGGAAATCCAATCTTACCTGGGAATTGTAACTGCTGAGGTGGTCTACGGCACCAACGCGCTGCGAGATTTCTTCGCGGGCATTCGCGACATCATCGGCGGGCGCACCGGCAGTTACGAGGAAGTGTTTCTCAAAGGCCAGCGAGATGCCCTTGCCGAACTGGAACAACGGGCTCAGAGGATGGGAGCAAATGCCGTTATCGGAGTGGAAATTGACACCGGCACGATTAATGTAGATGCCAAGGGGGCTTTGCTGCTGATTACTGCGGTGGGAACGGCTGTAAGATTGCGCTAAGCAGTCTTTCCTCTATACATCCCTCAACTTTTATAACTGGATAGAATAGTCATTAGTCCTTAGTCCTTAGTCATTAGTCATTAGTCAGCAGTCATTAGCTAATGGCTGTGGACTGAGGGCTGATGACTTATTCATTTCTTTCTTCAGACATAGGGAACAGTTATTTCCCGAGGCAGATATAGTTTCTATCAATCTCAGCCACAATCAATGCTTAGGTGAAAGATTCTTAAAAATTAAATCAACTCTCAGAGGAAAGAAAAAGCTATGGCATACGTAAATAGACCTGTAGATAACGTTGTTACCGAACCCGTGGTGGTAAATTCAGTGATGGAATATCACGATCGAGTGCGGTGGGGCCCCATTTTTTCAGGTTTGGTGATTGCGATCGGCACGCAACTGGTTTTAAGTGCATTGGGCGCGGCGATCGGGTTGAGCAACATTGCAAATTCAGGAGCTCCGCGCAGTATAGCAGGGGACGTGGGTACCGGCGTCGGAATTTGGTCAATTATCAGTTTGCTAATCAGCTTGGGCATTGGCGGTTGGGTAACTGCTCGCGCTTGCGGGCCCATGAACCGCAGCACAGCGCTTTTGAACGGAGCAATTTTGTGGGCCACTACCTTAACCATCGGCTCTTGGCTGTTAGCAAATGGCGTAGCGGGTACCTTTGGCGTAATCGCCGCTAATGCTGGAGAAGCGCTCAATCAAGCGCAGCAGGGCGGGGTGGATTTGCCGAACCGAGCGCCTAACGTAACTGCTCAGGATACTCGCAATATTGCTGGTAATGCTGCAAAAGCCGGCTGGTCGTTTTTGTTCGGCTCGCTGTTGGGTTTAGTTGCATCGATGGCTGGAGCATCTGCAGGCGCGCGCACTCCCCGCAATCACTCGTAAGATGGATCTCCGGCATTGAGAATTGGGCATTGGGCATGGGACATTTTTCTCGTTCCCAGGTTCTATCCATTGGTGATAACTTAACACTGAAATCCATAATAAATGTCGCTTGTAGTCGAGTCTCGATCCCCCTAAATCCCCCTTAAGAAGGGGGACTTTGATAATACTCTTGTCCCCCCCTTATTAAGGGGGGC
>JAUBOG010000245.1:0-9818 GCA_036700105.1 Microcoleus occultus BM001215583 | reverse complement strand
TACTGCCGGAATGCTTCGCCCCTACGAAGATATTTGCAAAACTGAGATGCACCCACTATCAACCCCCTTTTCGATCGTAAAAGAGGGTTAATAGTTAACTCTTATCCTTCAAAAGAATCCAAATCGAGCGCTTGGGAACCTCCCCGTTCTAATTCCAATAAAAGCTTACCTAACTGTCTCCAAATTAGCCAGCCTGTGAGTAGGGTTAGGGGCAAAGATAAAGCGTAAGCGAACAATTTGGGAAGTCCAAAAATCTCTACACCAGAAGCTAAAAATACGCAAATTCCGCCGGCCATTCCGATGAAAGGTATGAATAATTGCAATCCTTGCAGGTTTGCTAAAGTGCGGCTAGAACGATTTTTTGACCAAAGCTGTACGGCTTGTTTGAGAGTTGCTTCAAAGGCTAAGCCGGAGGCCATTCCTGCTAGCAATCCAGCAGTCATTAAAAAATATGGAGGTTCTGGAAAATAATACACGAATAATTCCTGAATTTGGGTAATTGGGAATGGGTAATTGGGAATTGGGAATGGGGAATTGGGAATTGGGAATTGGCAAGAGTAGAATTATTTTTCTTCCTTCTTCCCTCTTCCTTCTTCCTTCTTCCTTCTTCCTTCTTCCTTCTAATTAAAACCGAGTTAGGGCGGCTGTTCCTGCTGTGGAAAATTCTGCTAAAGCGCCTAAAGCAACGTTGAACAGGCGGCCCGGTTGCAAGTCTTCCTTGACTAAGTTCCACAGGCGGCGAACTTCTTCGGTGTGGAGGCGATCGTCCTCAATCAAAGCCAAGATCAATTGGCGTCTCAAAAATGACCCTTCCTCTGACAGCAAGAATTGCAGGCCTAGCTGTGCGGTCGGTAGCAGGTCGAAACTGCGATCGGATCTGGCGATCGCGATCATGTCCTCTAACCTGTTCCACTGAAATTTGCCATCTCTGAATAATACCTCAATCAGGCGGCGCCGCAGTGCTGGCGATTCTCCGTTCAACAAACGCCGCGCTACGTAAGGATACGCCACTTCGACTATTTTGAAATCGGGATTCAGCGTCAGGGCCAAGCCTTCTTCTGTTACCAGAGACCGAATAATTAAGGCAAATTTTGCGGGAACCCGGAAAGGATAATCGTACATCAACCCCGAAAACTGGTCTGTAATCGTCTTGAAGTTAAAATCTGCCACCTTTTCGCCGACGATATCGCCGAGGACGGATTCCAGCGCCGGGACGATCGGCATAATATCTGTTTCCTGTGTCAAAAAGCCGAGTTTGACAAAATCCTTGGCTAACTCTACATAATCTTTGTTGATTAAATGAACGACAGAATCAACCAAATTTTCTTTAGTCGTTTCTTCCATCTGATCCATCATCCCAAAATCAATATAAGCCATGCGGCCGTCCGCTAAGGCAAACAGATTTCCCGGATGGGGGTCAGCGTGAAAAAATCCGTGTTCCAGCAACTGCCGCAAACCGCTGCGGACTCCGACTTCAATTAAACTATCGGTATCCAAACCGGCGGCTTTAACACTTGCCATATCGGTCAGCTTGATGCCGTGAATCCATTCGAGAGTGAGCACGCATTTTGCAGTATAGCGCCAGTAAATGCTCGGAACTTTTACGGTCGGGTCGTCGGCAAAATTTGTCGCAAATTTTTCGGCGTTGCGGCCTTCGTTGATATAGTCAATTTCCTCGAATAATTTAATACCGAATTCATCGACTATTAAACACAAATCGTGACCGAGATTTAGCGGCAGCAGCGGGCCCAACCATCCAGCCGCCCAGCGCATTAAATAAAGGTCGAGGCTCAAGATTGGTAACAGATTCGGTCGCTGAACTTTAACTGCTACTTCTTCTCCGGTGATCAGACGGGCTTTGTACACTTGACCGAGACTGGCGGCGGCGACAGGTTCGGGGGAGATTTCGCTGTAAGTTTCGCTAATTTTGCGATCGAGCTCCGCTTCAATAATCGCGAAAGCTTGCGCCGAGTCAAAGGGCGGCAACTGATCCTGAAGTTTGATCAGTTCTTGGAGAAAGTCTTTGCGGATTAAATCGGGCCTGGTAGAAAGGGCTTGGCCGACTTTAATGAAAGTGGGGCCCAAGCGAGTGAGTATCTGTCGCAAGTGCGCAGCCCGTTCCGGCTGGTGTGCTGCAACTTCGTGCTGCCAACTGTCCCACAGCATCCCGATGACAAAGCCTGCAAAAGACCAAATAACGGTAATTGCTCGCCAAATTGCTTTCTGTGGACGGCTGCGGTAATACTGAGCGATCGCCTGCGGATCGTAGCGTCTAGCTTGAGTGAATTGGTACTGACGCACTCGTTTATTTTCCTCTTAGTTTTATGAAAATTACAGGTTAAATTGAGAATTGGGAATCGGGCATCGGGCATTGGGAATCGGTCATCGGGAATCGGTCATCGGGCCTAAAAGCATCGGGGATTGAAGTCGAAAGTTAAAAGTTAAAATCTTATTCCTTCTTTCTTCCTTCCTTCTTTCCTTCTTCCCTCTTCCTTCTTCCTTCTTCCTTCTTCCTTCTTCCTTCTTCTTCATTGACCGATCGCAAATTTTAGGCGAGCGGAAAATGCACCCGTTCCAGGGGGATTGCCAGCCTAAATTTGTTTCTTTTCATTAAATATAGTACATAAAAGTACAACCGATCGGTCAAAATACTTAACAAATTTCCCGGACGGCTGCACCAGTAGGGTACTGCAACCCCGTAATTCCTCTATCCTGAGACGTTTCCCCCGATCGGAGGATCGGCCCGAAGCTACCGGATGCGATCGCCGGGTGCCAAACAATCTTTCAGCCCATAAATCGCCCGCTCTTGCTGATCCCTCGACAGTTCCGGGAACATCGGCAAAGACAAGACTTCCCGGCAAACTTGCTCGGCCGCTGGCAACTGACCGGCAACATAGCCCAAAGAGTTGTAAACAGGTTGCAGGTGCAAAGGTAAGGGATAGTAAACCATCGAACCGATGCCGCATTCCTGCAACTTAGCCCGCACCGAGTCGCGGAAATTGCCAGAGGGATTTGGCGCGGATTCTGGGCCTGTCAGCCGGATGGTGTATTGATTCCAAACTCCTTTTGCCAGCGGCAATTCTTTGGGGACAGCAACTCCGGGCACGCGCGAGAGAAATTCGCCGTAAACTGCCGCTTTCTCCCGCCGCTGGGCGTTCCAACTGTCGAGATACCGCAATTTAATGCTGAGAATCACCGCTTGCAGGGCGTCTAAACGGCTGTTGCAGCCGATTTCTTCGTAAAAGTACCTAGAAGACTGTCCGTGTTCCTTGAGCATTCTCATCGTCGCAGCCAAGGCCGGATCGTTTGTAGTTGCGGCCCCACCGTCGCCGCAAGCGCCTAAATTTTTGGTCGGGTAAAAGCTGAAACAGCCGATATGGCCGATGCTGCCGACTTTTTGCGACTGCCATTGGGCGCCGACAGACTGGGCGCAATCTTCAATTACGGCTAAATTGTGCCGCGTCGCAATTTCCGTTAACCGAGTCATATCGATCGGTTGGCCGAAGATGTGGACGGGCATAATTGCTTTGGTTTTTTCGGTAATCGCGGCTTCGAGCCGATCGACATCCATGTTAAATGTCCCGGCATCAATATCGACAAACACCGGAGTTGCACCCACAGCGCTAATTGTCTCAGCCGAAGCAAAAAAGGTAAAAGGAGTGGTGATCACTTCGTCGCCCGGGCCAATTTTGAGGGCTCGCAACGCCAAAATCAGCGCATCAGTACCGGAGTTGCAGCCAACGCAATCGGAAACGCCGATGTAGCTGGCGAACTCTTGTTCAAAAGTTTTCACGGCCGGGCCGCCAATGTACGCACCAGAGGCAAGTATTTTTTGCACCGCAGCAGCAATCTCCTCGCCAATCTGGGCATATTGGCGGCTTAAGTCGAGGGGGGGAACGTTATTCACTCTTTACACCACAAATTTCAACCATTATCAAAGCAAATTCTTGCAGCAAAACTGTTTCTGAGAAACGTTTATTGCAATATCTTATAGTTGGACAGGCAAACAATCACTTTATCGAAAGGGAGCGCCTGTGTTAATTCAGTTAGATTTTACTGATTTGGGTTGGGCTTTGGGGATGGTGGCGATCGCGATCGGGCTTTCGGCGTGGCAGGGATTGGGATTGTCCGGGTTGATCGCGATCGCGGCGGGGCGCACCCTGATCCAGCTAATCCTCGTCGGGTACGTGCTCGCCGTCGTATTTGACCCCGAAGCCAAAAATCCTTGGCTGGTTTTAGCAGTTTTAGCAGTAATGATGACAACCGCTAGCGTGGTTGCTAGCAACCGGATCAGCAAAAAAATTAAGCACCTATTACCCTTAGTTTCGGGTTCGATTGCGATCGCTACGGCATTTACTCTCGCCTATACAAACTTGCTAATTTTGCAACCCGAGCCTTGGTACGAACCGCAATACCTGATTCCTTTAGCGGGGATGATATTGGGAAATGCCATGAACTCCGGGGCGATCGCGGGCGAAAGACTTGTCAGCACAGTTAATAGCAGCCAGTTAGAAATAGAAACCCATTTAAGTTTAGGTTCTACGCCGCAGCAAGCAGTAAAGCAGTACCGCAAAGATGCGATTAAAGCTGGATTAATCCCGACATTAAACACAATGACTGTTGTCGGAATTGTGACTTTACCGGGAATGATGACAGGTCAAATGCTCAGCGGTGTCAGTCCTTTAGATGCGGCATCTTACCAAATTTTGATGATGTTTGTGTTAGCGCTGGCAACTTTAATCGCAACTCTGCTGTTGACTGAGGGATTGTGCCGCAGGTTTTTCAATCAAGATGCACAATTGATTAAATGGTAATTGGGCATTGGGAATATAATGTAGGTAGGAACTTACGCTGGGCATTATTTTTAGGAACAGGCAAGATGCCTGTTCCACAAGAGTTTAGTTTTTTGTGGGGTGGGCTTCTAGCCCGCCCTAGCCATCACTCAGGAGAATAGCCATGATTCAAACAGCAACTAAAACGCTAACTTTTGAAGAATTTGCGGAATGGAAGCCAGAAAACGGACGTTATGAACTGCACAATGGAGAGATTGTTGAAATGTCACAGCCAATAGGAGAGCATGAAGAAGTTATCAGTTTTTTAGGCTCGGAGTTAAACGCCGAGTCCAGAAGGCTAAAATTTCCGTACATTTTCCCCAAAGCAGCATTAGTTAAAAACATCGAAAACAACTCTGCTTATTCTCCAGATATTTTGATATTAAATCGCCCCAACTTAGCATCAGAACCTCTGTGGAAAAAGTTCTCTACTGTGACTCAAGGATCATCAATTCCGCTGGTTGTTGAAGTGGTTAGTACGAATTGGCAAGATGATTACATCAAAAAAGTAGGTGAATACGAACTAATTGGAATTCCTGAATACTGGATTGTGGATTATCTCGGTTTGGGCGGGCGCAGGTTTATCGGGAATCCTAAACAACCGACTATTTCGATTTATCGGTTGGTTGATGGTGAGTATGAAGTTAGCGAGTTTCGGGGAGATGATCGGATTGAGTCGCCAACTTTTCCAGAGTTGAATTTGACGGCGCAACAAGTTTTTCAAGCTGGATTGACTACTGTTTCTGGCATTTGAGTGAATCAATTTTTGCGCGATCCGTGGGGGTAAGGTGCGCACTGCGCACCCTACAAATCGTACTAATTGGGTTCGTGACTCGCAATCCGCTTGCCTTCGCCATCGTACACTTGCATCGGAATTTTGGCATTATCGCCGATCGCCTCCAAGGCCTTTTGCAGAGTTTCAACGTGCTTTTCTACAGCTTGGCGAGCCTTCACAGCATTGTTGCTGTTTGCTTGGATGAAAGTTTGCTGCAGTTTCTGCACGTAGTCGGGAGTCATCTGCACCGCAATCAAACCTCTGCTAACAGTATAGTCGCAAATCTTCGGTTGACCTTTGCAAGTTTTATCTAAATCCGCGCGCGCTTTTTGCAATCTCCTTTCTTCCTGCAACCTGACTTCGGCTTCCTGCAAGGATTTTGTGTAAGAATCGATCAGCGGTTTGGCTTTCTGAGAATAAGAAGTTGCCGCCGGTACTTGCTCCGCGTAACTCAAAGCTCTCCGCCAGTATTCTGATGCTTTAAACCAGCCGTTTTTGCTCTCAAAAATTCGGGCTTCCGCTGCTAGAGTCACTGCTTGAGTGTAGGCATTTTCCGAAATTCCTTCAACATTTTTGCGCTCGCGTGCTTGTGAAAGCTTGGTTTCGTATTTCGGAACTAGCAGTTTAGCTTGTTGGTAAGAAGTCGTACCTGCGGGAATTTCTGATAGCGTTGCGAGGGATTCTTCCCACCCTGCTTGCACTTGAGTCCAAGTCTCGGCAGTAACCGCTACTGCTTCCCGAGCTTCTGCTATTTGGGCTGTATTTTTGGCCGCTAGCAGGGTTTTTTCGGCTTGTTTCTCTGTGCTCAGCAGCCGATTTCCGCTGGCTAAATTCTTCCGGTATTCTTTAGTCTTTCTCTGAGCAAACGGATAAACTGGGCTGTCTGTGGGGATTTCTCCGAGTTGGCCGATCGCGCTTTGCCACAGAGATTGCGCTTGGAGCCCGCTCTCGGCAGAATAAGGCGGATTTTGGGTTTTCTCGGCTGCCGATCGCGCGAGGCGCGCTGCATCGATCGCAGAGTTTAAATTCTGACTTTGCTGCCGGTAGTTTTCGAGAGCGCTTTGAGCTTCGCCGCGATGAATTGACCAAGAAGGAATCGGTTCCAAAAGGGCGATCGCCTGTTTTAACTGTTCCTGCGCTTCTTCGGGACTGCTAGCAACTTTTGACGTTAAGAGCGTCTTCGCCGAATTTTCGCTCAACTGTTTGGCATTAGCTAAAGCAGTACATTCTCCGATGACGCAGGGGCGGCTCAGCAGGTAATAACCGCCCGCCAAAATTACCGCTGCAAGGCTAACCATTCCGGCCGCCGCCAGCATCGCAAACGGCGAATGGTTTGGCTTTTCGTCAACTGTTACCGCTTCCAAATCCAGCGGATTGAAGGGGTTATCTGCAATATCTGCCGGGATTGCAGCAACCTTAAAGGCGATCGCATCGGAATGGCTGGAACTCTCCGAAAAATCGGGGAAATATTCATCAACCCCCGCATTTTTCACATCGGTTTCTAACGGCACATCCTCCGCCGCATCCGCCGCATCCGCCGCGTTTTCTGTTAAGACAATCGCCGTTTCTGCTGCGGGTATCTCGGCTTTTTTGAACGCTTGTACTGTTTTCGGTCGGGACAAAACAGGGTGGTGCATCGTAAAAGAATGGAAAGCGTAAGGCTGTTTTTGCCCGGTAATTTTCAGGCAAAGTCCGATCTGTTGAATAGCTTCCGGTTCTATTTCGAGAATTGCTGCTTCTAGCACCGCGAAAGTCGGTTTTGCTTTGAGAACTAAACTGCGCGGGTGTTCTCCCACAACCGTCAAAGATTCATCTTGAAAATCGCAACTGATATAAAGCGGTAAATTTTTAAAGCCTGCTGCTTGCAAGTGCTGCTGCAATTTTAATTCGAGAATCTGCGCCTTGCTTTGTCGCTCTGCTACTGTCATACTTTTCCTCTGTCTGATATCACCACTTTCGATTTTAGATTTGGGATTTTAGATTGCGGAACTGTCGGAATTTTTTGATTTGTTTGAACTTTGGCACCGATTCATGCCAAATCTTAACTCTTAAAATTCAAGTTGCCACAAAATCTTAACTCTCAAATTTCAATTTGCAAGGCCTCTCCATAACTTTCGCTGAAATAAACTTGAGTCACGTCAAAACGGCCGCCGTATTGTTTGAAAGGTTCTGCTGCATAACCGAGCGGCAGCAAACAGCAAACGTCTACTTCAGCAGGAATTTGAAAGGCTTCTTTCACCGAAGCAGCCGCAAAACCTTCCATCGGACAACTGTCTACTCCGAAGCTTTTAGCTGCAATCATTAAATGAGCTACTGCGAGCATTGTATGCCTGTTTGTCCAAGCTTCTAGGGACTCGAAGCAGGGACGGTTCTCGAACAATTGCGGGATTGCTTGGCGCATATAACCGGCTAAATTATCATTCATTCCGCCTGCGGCGATGCCTAATTGGATGACGGCTTCGGTATTTTCGGGCGCGGCGGCGCGCCGATCGCCGCAGCAGATCAATACTGTTGGGGCTTCTACCACTTGGCGCTGATCGAAGGCGCAAGCTTTTAATTTTTCCTTGCTGGCTTTGTCTTGAAGTACGATAAACCGCCAAGGCTGCAAGTTGTAACCGGAGGGCGATCGCACTCCCAACCGCAAAATCTCTGCCAATATTGCTGGCGGAATCGGATCGGGTTTGAAACTGCGGGCGGCCCGCCGGCTTTCGATCGCTGTTTTAACATTAATAGAAGGTTGGATTTCAATTGGCATGGATTATTAGTTATTGGTTATTGGTTATTGGTTATTGGTTATTGGTTACTGGTTATTGGTTATTGGTTATTGGAAATTAGAACAACAAATAACAACTGCCAACTGTAAACTGCCAACTGTCAACTGTCAACTGCCAACTGCCAACTGTCAACTGTCAACTGTCAACTATCAACTGACTTACCCCAAACCCAACTCGCGCTTGAGCAAATTAATCGACTTAGAACCGATGTAATTTTCCGAGCATATCAGTTGCGGGGGACGGATAATATCTTCTCTAGCCGCATTGATGGCAGCTTTTACTGTAGCAAAACTCGGTTGGTCGCAAAAAATTGTTCTGGCCGATCGCACGATCGAGTTAATCTTATAGGCATCTGACAGCAAAGCCGTCATCACCAGCAAATCCTCGCCCCGGATGCTGTGGATGATCACTTCAGTCGATCGCAGCATTCCCGGGCTCAGGCTGACCAAACCCAAATAGCTGTCCTTCGGCAAACTCCCCACTAGCTGGATTTCCTGAACGTAGTCGTAGATGTCTACGGGAATGACTCGCACCGAACGAGGTGCCGAAATCAATTCTGCTTCTCCGATAAAATACCGGCTCGTGATCACAGTACCAGAAGAGATTTGATCGAGAAAAGCACCCAACTCCTCCATCGCCACTAACTGGATGGGAATACGCAGAGCTTGTTCCAGTTCTTTCGCCATCAACTCGCCCACGCCGATGTCTTCTGTGGGGGCTGTGACGACGACTCGGGCGCTGCACCTGAGCCGCCAGTCAATTTCGGCCAAAAATAATTCCCTAGCTTGGTTGAGCGTACAGCCCTGTCCCAGCAGTTGATCGAGACTTTCTTGCACTATTTTATTGGCAAGGGGATATTCATCGAGGATCGCGGATTTGAGTTTGCTGCCGCCTTCGTGGCCTTGAGCGCGGACGTAAATCCCCGATCCGGCTTGGGCTTCCACGAGTCCAGTTTGCTCTAGCTGTCGGTATACTTTGCTGATCGTGTTGCGGTGCAAACCCGTTTGCATGGCTAGCTGTCTGGTACTCGGCAAACGGTGGCCGGGCGGAAATTGTCGCGAGGCGATCGCAAACCTAATTTGATTGAATAATTGGGTAGATGCTGGAATATCGCTATCTGTTTGAATATGAAATTGAACCATTATTAAAAGCTCCGACGAATTCAACTTAGTATTTTTATAGTGCCGACTACCACCCACAGGATGGCTGGGATATCTCTGTGTATAGCATAATCTGATTTGACCGATTTGCTGCGGCCGTTTTGCTTCGCTGGCGATCGCAGCCACTTTCTCGTTCCCCGCAGGTACACTCCCAGAGCCCTTCTCCGTGTCAATTTAAGACTAAAACCATTGATAATACCAATTTTAAACGAAGTAACAGTATTCTTATTCCCCCCCAAAGCATCGGGGGGGTTAGGGGGAGTCAAAGAGTGTTGCA
>JAUBOG010000244.1:0-9825 GCA_036700105.1 Microcoleus occultus BM001215583 | reverse complement strand
TCTCAAAGTCCCCCTTCTTAAGGGGGATTTAGGGGGATCTAGACTTAGCATAAAACCCGGATTTATCAATGGTTTTAGTCTTAAGTTGACACGCTTTGGACACAGCGAGTGCCTTAGTCCCTACAATTAATCCGGGTAGGGAAACGGCACTGGCGTGTCCTCCGTTTAGATCGTGCCGATGAAAAGCGGATTGGAGATCGGCCTTTTAGGAGCAGGCTCTCTGGCCCACTTCATCAGAAAGTTGACTCTTTGTGAAACAGGCATCTTGCCTGTTCTTAAAACCAATGACTAATTGGCAGCGGGCGGTTTCGGTTCTTGAATTTTCGGAGCAGAATGCTGTTTCTTAAATCGATTAAAACCGTAAACCGCAGCCCCAATTAGTACGAGATAAGGACTGAAAGCCAACAGCCAAATACTCAAAGCAAACAAGCCGAGCGTCAATTCGCCAACAGAATGAGTCGCTTTTCCCCAAGTTTCCTGCACCCGCAAACCAAGAGCAGGTTCGGGAGTTTGCTGAGCCGAGACTGCTGCTTCTAGAGTTAAGCTAATAGTCGAATAAGCGACTTGATTCCGCAAACTTTTTAACTGAGCGTCAATGCGTTCGATCGACTCCCGAATATTGCTCAACTCTTGAGAAGCTTTGAGCACGTCGCCGACAGAGCCCGATCGCTCCATAATTTTTAACACCATTTCTTCCGATTTGCGGAGGTTTTTGAGCCTCGCCTCATTATCAACCAATTGACTGGTAACATCCTCAGCGGTAAGCCCTCGGTTCTGCACTGTGCCGAGTTTTGCCAAAGCATCTAAAGTAGTTTCTAAACGTTCTTGAGGGACGCGAATCTCCACAGTTGCCGTTTGGCGGATGCTGGAATCCGGCGGCTTTTGGTTTTGGAAACCCAAAATGTCGCCTTGCTGTTTTTTGACAATATCGGTAACAGATTTAGTGCTGGTGTCAATAGATTTGACAACTACACTCATTTCGGCTTTTTTAATTAATTGGGGGCGGGTTGCGGCCGTTTCTGCTGTTTTTTTTGATACAGCAGCACTTCTTGAATCTGCGGCGGATGGTGCTGATTGTGGAGCCGATGCGGTAACTTGGTTTTCACGGCTAGCCGAAGGTGCGGCGCCTCCAGTGTTGGAGGGCGAATTCGCACAGCTAGGCAAAGCAATGGTAGAAGATAAAGTTAAGAATGCCACAACCGCAAAGCGAGTTTTACTTTTGTTTGCTCGGTTTGGCTTGTGTGGCGGGGAATTAGTTTTGAGATGAGTTTTCATTGGGGGTTTGTCCTGTAAAAAAGGTTTGGGTATTGAAATTTATGCTGGTTTTAATCTAAGCTCGAATAGATAGCGTTAGTTTAGCCGATACGGAAATGGAAACGGTAGAGGTTGAATATTTTTTGATTTTTAGCCGCCGATAAACCCGGATGAAATAATGACAGATGAATTTGATACTGATTTTACGCGATCGACCGCCGAGATCGATCGCCCGGAAGCAGCCGTTTTGCGAGAACAAGCGTGCCTTAAAATTCGCGACAGCTTGCGTAAGGGCCAGCAGGACATGGCGGATTGGAAAGGCGGCCCCCTTGCGGTTTCGGCGGTTCCCGGGGCCGGGAAGTCTACGGGAATGGCTGCTGCGTCGGCAATTGCGATCGCCCGCAACGGACTTTACAACCGCCGCCAGTTAATTGTCGTGACATTTACGCGATCGGCTGCTGCTAACATTAAAGCTAAAATTCGCGAAAGACTGCAACAATTGTCTTTATATCAAGGCGGTTTTGCCGTGCACACTTTGCACGGTTTAGCCTTAAACATTGCGATGCGCCATCCCGATTTGTCGGGTTTAAATCTCGAAAATTCGACTTTAGTCACTCCGACTCAAAGTCACCGATTAATTCGCACCTGCGTAGAACTTTGGATCGCCGAAAATCCGCGCCGATATCAAGTTTTGCTGGAAGGACAGCAATTCGACGGAGAGGAAACGGAGAGACTGCGGCGACAATCGGTTTTGCGGACGGAAATTTTGCCGCAGCTAGCTAAAACCGTGATTCACGAGGCGAAATCTTCTGGTTTATTTCCCGAACAGTTGTTAGAAATGAGTGCTCTTGATACTGGGGACGGTTATGAAATTTTAGCAGTAGCCGGGGGACTGTATCAAAAATATCAAGCTTTGCTGCGGAGTCGGGAATTCATCGATTACGACGAAATGATTTTAGCAGCTTTGCGGGTGTTGGACAATCCGGGAGCAAGGGCGATCGAGCAAAAACAAGTATTTGCGGTTTTTGAGGACGAAGCCCAAGATTCTACACCTTTGCAGACTAAGCTTTTGGAAACATTGGCGATCGATCCCGATCGTCCCGACTTACCTCCCAATTTTATCAGAGTCGGCGATCCAAATCAAGCAATTAATTCTACTTTCACTCCCGCCGATCCGATTTACTTTAACAAATTTTGCGACGACTGCGAAGTAGATAAAAAGTTAGCGACAATGGACGGCGCAGGCCGCAGCACCCAGGTAATTATCGATGCAGCAAACTTTATGTTGCAATGGGTAAATCGCTCCGAATTAGCGGGAACAGAACAGCCTTTTCGCGACCAAACTATTAAGCCAGTCAAGAGCGACGACCCGCAAAAAGATGCAAATCCCGCCCCGATCGGCCTTGGCTTAGAATTGCATACTCCCCGCGATGTTTACCATACAATTGAGTTAATTGCCAAGCGAATAATTGAGTTAGTCGAGCAGTTTTTACCTGCGGATTTTGCATGGAAAAACAATGACAAAGAGCGGGAAACGGGCGATGGAGAACACGGCCTCAAATTGCCGTTAGAAAATCTCAAATCAATGGCTGTTTTGGTGCGAGAAAACAAACAAGGCAAATTTATCAAAGAAGTCCTGGAGAATCCTAAAAAACACGGATTAAACTTTGATTTGCACAAATACGGGATTAAAATTGAGGATGTGGGAGAGCGCGACCGACATTCTCAAGTACCTTTGGAAATCTTAACACTGCTGCAATTTCTCGATCGCCCGCACTCACCAGATTACCTAAAAACAGCATTAAAGATTTTGAGCGATCGGCAACTCATCCCCAAACAAGACTACAATGCTTTTGCAACTAGCCCCGAGCAATTCCTTTACCCCGGCCCCCTAGACCCCAAACAGTCAGATCCAGTTCGCAAATGCCGCTACTTTTGCTGCGGTTTGCTGCAAGCCCGCCTAGAATTACCGCCCTACCAAATCATCTCATTCTTAGCCTTAGCCCTGCAATACGACCAAACAGAACTAGCAACCGCCGACAAATTAGCAGAAAGAGTAGCAATCCAAACAGCCGGCAACAATTCAATGAGCAATATTTTAGAAGTGCTGGGCGAAATTGTCAGTTCCGAAAGATTTGAACCTGTAGAAGCAGACGACAAAATAGAAGAACGCTACACCAGCAAAGGTCAACTAACAATCATTACCATGCACAAAGCCAAAGGCTTAGATTGGGATTGCGTATTTTTGCCCTTTCTGCACGAACAAACAATCCCCGGAAGTTTGCGAGTTTTGCCGCAAGCCAGATTTTTAGGAGATTTCACTTTAGCAGAAGTAGCCCGGGCGCAAATCCGAGCAAGTCTGCACGAAAAATATCCATTACCAAATCTCGCCGAAGCGTGGGAACAAGCAGGTTATTTGAAAACAGCAGAAGAGTTTCGATTGCTATACGTGGCGATGACGCGAGCAAAAAGCTTGCTGTGGATGGCGGCGGAAAAAAAAGGGCCTTTCACCTGGAACAAACCGGAGAACTTGCAAGAGCAAAAACCTTGTCCGGTGATGCCTGTTTTGAAGCAAAGATTTCCGGGTAATGTGATAGTCTAAAATAGATTTTTGGAACGAACCGCGAAGACGCGAAGTTCGCGAAGAGAAGAAAAGAAAGGGTTTTGCAAAAAAATCATATTTTTAGGATCGGGTTGAACCATAAACCTTGGTATAATACGAACAATCTATCTAAAAAACTTCTCTTTTCTTCCTTCGTGTTCTTCGCGCCTTCGCGGTTCGTTAAAAAAAAATCTTATTCACAAATGACAAACCCAGAAATTCGCACAGCTAACATCACATTTCCCAACGGAGATTTGCAAATCGCCGCTTACCTAGCCCAGCCCGCAGCAGCAGGGGAATTTCCCGCTGTTATCGTGATTCAAGAAATCTTTGGCGTCAACTCGCACATCCGCGAAGTTACCGACAGAATAGCAAAGGAAGGATATGTGGCGATCGCCCCAGCCATTTACCAGCGTCAAGCCCCCGGCTTTGAAACCGGCTACACGCCCGAAGATATCAAAACCGGCAGACAATACAAAGAACAAACTACCGCTTCCGAACTTCTCGGCGACATCCAAAGTGCGATCGACTACCTCAAAACTTTACCATCTGTCAAGAAACAAGGTTTTGGCTGCATCGGTTTCTGCTTTGGCGGGCACGTCGCCTACCTCGCCGCTACTTTGCCCGAAATCAAGGCTGCAGCGTCGTTCTACGGGGCCGGTATCGCCACGCAAACCCCCGGAGGTGGAGTCCCGACGATCGCCCGCACAGCCGAGATTAAAGGCACTCTCTACGCCTTTTTCGGCACTCAAGACGCCAGCATTCCTGCAGAACAAGTTGACCGAATTGCCGCAGAATTGCAAAAACACCATATTTCTCACCGAATTTTCCGCTACAATGCCGATCATGGCTTCTTCTGCGACCACCGTGGCAGTTACGACGCTACCGCAGCAGCCGAGTCGTGGGAGGAGGTAAAGCAGCTATTTCATCAGGAACTTCAACCAGCTTAGAGAGTGGGAGATGGGGAGATGGGGAGAATATGAGTTCATCTTTTCAACTGACAACTGACAATTAATTACTGACAACTGACAAATAAACTGACATGAATTCCAAATCTACAGGTTCTCAAAGCGCACAACCATCTTTTTCAATGGATGATTTTGCGAAAGCCCTCGAACAGCACAATTACGAGTTTCAGAAGGGACAAGTCGTGCGCGGCAAAGTGTTCGAGCACGACTCAAACGGCGCGTATGTTGATATCGGCGGCAAGTCTTCGGCTTTTTTGCCGATCGAAGAGGCTGCTTTGAGAACTATTACGGATTTGTCGGAAGTGGTTCCGCTAGATGAGGAACAGGACTTTTTAATTATCCGCGAACAAGATGCCAACGGTCAGGTTACTTTGTCTCTGCGACAGTTGCAAATTCAGCAAGCTTGGGAAGATTTAGTTCAATTGCAGGAAACCGGCAAGGTGCTTCAGGTGCGGGTTTCTGGCGCGAATAAGGGCGGTGTGACGGTCGATGTTGAGGGAATGCGCGGTTTTATTCCCCGATCGCACTTAGCCCAACGAGATAACATGGAATCGCTGATCGGTCAATCTTTGACCGTGAATTTTTTGGAGGTCGATCGCGATCGAGAAAAACTCGTACTTTCCCAGCGGATGGCCACTCAATCTTCTGCCTTAAATCAGTTGCAAATCGGTCAGTTGGTGGAAGGAACAGTCAGCAGCATCAAGCCTTTTGGCGTGTTTGTGGACTTGGAAGGAGTCAGCGGTTTGCTGCACATCAAGCAAGTCAGCCAAAAATATATTGAGAACCTCGGACAAGTTTTTGCCCCCGGCCAACCCCTGAAAGCCGTGGTAGTTGACCTCGATCAAAGTCGCGGCCGGATTTCGCTTTCTACTCGGGTACTCGAAAATTATCCAGGGGAAATGGTGGATAAAATGGCGGATGTCATGGATACCGCAGAAGAGCGATCGGAACGCGCTAGAAAAAACCTGAATCAATAGTTAGTTGACAGTTGACAGTTGGCAGTTATTTGTTGTTGGTTATTTGTGACTTTTTAGTTGCTACCATTAACAATAACCAATAAAAACAGTCATCAGTCAACAGTTAACAAATACAGCAGAAACCGCTGTTATGAGGTACACCCACTTATCGTTCAATCCTCGTAGGGAAACGGCAATGCCGTGTCCCTACCCTGTTTCATAACTTTAGTCCTCACTACAAACCATTTTTATGATGGCTATATGACCGGATATGATATGACTAATAACTAATGACTCTTGAGCGATTTTGCTGATGTGAATTCCGGTATCAAAGACAATTGCTTCAAGTCGATGAATCGGGAAAATTGGCTAGTATCCAATAACTGCGAATTAGGCTGTCGTTTCTGATGAACTTTTTGGGCGATCGCACAAATTTTGCACATGATTTCAGCTCTTGTTGATGATATAATAGTCGTTCTGAAAATCGTGGGCGAGCCGCTTGATTTCAACGCTGGCAAACCGGGCTTCACTCAACATTTGTAGCGCTGTTTCTTGACCCCACATCGCTCCCAGTCCCATGCCGCCGTAGGCTAAAGAAACAGTCATGCAGTGCATACAAGAAATGGTGTAGAGTAACGGTGCAATGGGATGGTCTAAATTACCGCCGACATCCGTTGTAGCGCGGATATCTTGCATTAAGTAAACACCATCAGGACGCAAGGCTTTGTAGATGTTTTTCAGTACAATATCCGGTCTGGCTTGATCGTGAATGGCATCAAATGTGGTAATCAAATGATAGCGATCGCACTCATCCAATGTCGCGGCATCCTTCACCTCAAACTGGATATTATCCAACTTCCGCAGTTGGGCTTCGGTGTTGGCATTAGCGATTGCTTCTGGTGAAAAATCATAGCCTGTGAATTGGCTATTCGGAAAGGCTTGCGCCAGTTGGTTGAGTGCTCGCCCGCTACCGCAGCCGACATCTAACACCTGAATACCTTTTTGCAACGCTTCGGTAAGTCCGGGAATCAGCGGCAAAATGTGTTCAAATAGAGCAGATACCGTGGTTTGACCGCTATCTTCTGCCATCACGGCATGAAAACGTTTGAACTCGGAGTAGGGCACGCCGCCGCCTTTGTAGAAACAATCGATAATCCGGTCTTCCACCGAGGCCAATACCGGAATATATTGAGTAAAAGGAGCTATGTTGTCAGCAGCCGCAGCGCGTGTCAAGAATGCTGCATATTCTGCGGGCAAAGTGTAGGTTTTGCCGATCGCATTGTAGTCTACCAAGCGACCTGTTACCATTGCACCGAGCCATTCGCGGACATAGCGTTCGTTCAATCCAGCAGCATCGGCGATTTGCTGACTGGTAGAGGGCGGCAATTCTGCCATTGTGTCAAATAGTTCGGTGCGATGCCCGATCGAAATCATCACTGCGAGGGCGCCGCTGTTGAGAATGTCGAACATCCGTTCGGCGAATGCTTCTGATTTGGTTTGATCTAAGGTTTGTGTCATCATAATAATTGAAAAGTGATGGTATTCAAAAGTTTCTATTGGGAAGATTGGATTGCGGCAGGGGTTATATCGTTTACGGTGGTTTATGGACGATTTAACCGCAGAGAACGCAGAGAACGCAGAGTGAGAGAAGAGAGAGATGAATAATTCCGAAGATTGCCTGTCAAATAAAAATTTCACGCATCTGTTCTTGCACCCAATTTTCAAACAATTCACGAAGCAATCGTTGACGCATGGCTACATCGAACTTAGCCGGAATTAATGTTTCTAATCTGACAATAATTAGCCATTCTTCTATGCGGATCGGATGCCAAAGTTGACCGGGTTGGCTAATCGCTAGTAGATGCGCCAAATTGGATTGAATTGTGCCGAGTTCTGCCGGGCCAATAATGCCATTAACTTGAGCTTCTGGGCCTTGGGAATACTTGCGGGCTAGTTCGGCAAAGGATTGCTCTTTTTCGTGAATGCGAAAATAAATTTCGCGCGCAATTTCGGCGTTTTTAACCCGAATCAAAGAATAAATGACTCGATCGAGCGATCGCTTGCGTTGCAAAAAGTATGACTCTAGTTTGTGATGCCAAGTTTGGTGTTTGAATTTCTCAATTTTGAGCAGTCGTGGAATGAAAACAGTCTCTAAAAATTCCCGACTCATTCCCTGCTGTTTTAGCCAAAGCTGTTGTGCGGTTTCGTCGAAGAGTTGATTTTGTTCGTAGAACTGCTGGCTGGCATTTGCGATTTCTTCAGCGGTGCAATCGATGGGGGCGATCGCTCGATCGATGATGCTTTCGCGGTATAATTGGGGCAGCATTTGGTAGCTAGCCAGTCGGGGAATAATTTCCTGACTGTCGATCGTGCGATTTCCGATTTGTAAAACTGCATTCATAGCTGTATGGCTTCATTTAAAGTCATTTGAACGAACCAATTGATGGGGTAAGGTGCGCAGTGCGCACCCTACAGATAGAGTTTTTACATCCAGGATTGTCTAGTTGGGAATCGGAGTCAAGGTAACAGAGTAATTAGTGTTACCGGTGAATTGAGAGACTTGGAGATAGTAGTTAGTTGCAGGAGCCAAGTTTTGGACAAATCCTTCTGCAAAAGTACCTCGCTTAACCACACTTCCAATTACCTCACCTGCATCAACAACGCGATTGTTGTTTTTGTCTTGAATCAATCGGAGATCGGCATCAGCGCTGAGATTATTGAGACCAAAGTGATAAAATCCCTGGGTATTGACAGCGAGATGGATAGTATCGGTGGTGTCGGTGTTGCCAACAGAACCTTGATGAGTTCTTGGTTTGTCGTTGGAAAAGACGGCACCGAAATCATCTTCTATGGCGAGGACTTTGCTGGGTGTACCGGCTGCGTCACTCGATATTCTTAAATTGTAGGGAGTATCGTTGAACGCGCGGTTGCGATTGACTTGCACTACGTAATTGCCTGCATCAACGTCAGCAACTGCTGAGGACAAGTTGATTACTTCATCCAAACGCAATCGATCGGAAATAGCAATTTGCTTGTCATTACCATCAACTAAGCCATTGCCGTTGAAATCGCGAAATAGTTGAACGTTGAGATCGTCGGTCATACCAACCATTCCCAGGTTGATATTCTTGTCGCTATCCAGACGGAAACTGTAGGTGTCTTTGCTATTGAGATTACTGATAGTGCGACGCGGAACTACTACGGCATTATTAGATGGCAAGGTACCAAGGTTAAATTCAGCCATTTTATTTCTCCTGAAAGTGTCAAGGGATTAGTTAATTTGCTGTTGTTTGATTAACTTGATATCAATCTAACGAGCCGATCGTTCCGAAACCGTTCCGAAACCGTTCGCGAAGCGTTCCCAAAGCATCGAAGGGCGATCGCCCTTGCGAATTCAAGGTTTGAGCACTTCGGCACGCCAAACCCGATCGCCCGCAAGCCCAAATTTGCCATAAGCTTCTCGAATCAGCTCAGCATCAGGCGCGTTGAGTTCGCTAATCGCGCGAGTTCCATCCACCGACACATACGATCGCACCCATTCCACCCCATGTTCGGCATACCAAGCCAAAATATCCCGGTTCGTTTCGTTCCATTCATCCTCTGTCAACTGAGGATAGGTAGCTTCAAAGACTGTCAAGGTTGCTTCATTCCATTGGGGTTCGCCCGCTTCCGGTGTGCGCATCTCGGCTGTCCACATTCGATCGAACTGGGTGCCAACTTTGCGATAAGATCCCCGCACAGACTCCGCATCCGGTGCGTCAAAAGTACAAATCATGCGCTGGCGATCGGCTGATAGCAAAGAATAGCGCCATTTTCCATTTCTCGCCTCAAGACAAGCCAAAACTCGCGTATCACCTAACATTTCTGCGGTGATCGGTCGATCGGTCGTTGTTTCAACAATTACAAGAGACATAATTACCTAAAACTCTCTTTTCTTTCCGATCTTCGCGTACTTCGCGCCTTCGCGGTTCGTTGAAAACTTGGTTTTTCACAACTCATTTACACTGGCTATATTCCCTAAGCCCGATCCCCCTAGCCCCCCTTA
>JAUBOG010000243.1:0-9846 GCA_036700105.1 Microcoleus occultus BM001215583 | reverse complement strand
ACCCCCCCTTGCTAAGGGGGGGAATAAGAATACAGTTATTTCGTTTAAAATTGGTATTACAATACTTGCTTCAAGGGCGATCGCAGGTCAAACTGCGATGTCCCGATCGCGCTTTACCCGACGGCGATGCCACCACATGATAAAGCCTGTGACGAACAGAATCGATGGTGCCAGACCCACAAACACATACAGAATTTGCGTTAACCGTCCGCCGAACGTCCCAAAATGCACGGGCCCAAATTGGTTCAAAATTGCCTCAGCGCGGGAGGGTTTCACGCCATCCTTTAACTGAATTATCTTGCCCGTAAACCGATCCAAATAGATGCGCGTATTGCCGTACTTGTCGCTTTCCTGAGATTGCCGTTTGCCAACTTGAAAGACTTCTTCGGGCTTGTTGGGAAAGGAAATGTAGGTGGTTTTGGCATTAGGAACCGCTGCATCGGCGCGGCGCAACAAATCGCCGATCGCCAGAGGTTGTTTGCCGGGAATAGGTTTAGAAACCGGATCTGCCGGTTTAGCTGTCAGCGTGACAGCATAAATCGCTTCCGTAACTTTAGCTTGGGGGACGTTCCAGGCAAAACCTGTAAAGCCAATAAAGGCTAAGAAAACAGCGGCGATAATGCCAAAAACTTTGTGCAAATCAAAGTTTAGTCGCTTGATATGCCCGTGCCATTTGATTTTAAAGCCAGTCGCAAGGCGGCGCCAACCGGGCCACAGCACAATTCCAGTCACGCTGAGAATCAAGGTGAGTAGTGCCACAATGCCCACAATTAGCACGCCCGTGTCGCCTGCTAGCAGCTTGTAATGCAGTTCGTAAATCCAGCCTACCCAACTAATTTCCCATTGCCGATCGCCCATAATTTGCCCGTTGTAGGGGTTAACAAATACTTGCAAATGGCGATCGGCCGCATCTTTCAGCCATGCCTGATATGGATCGTCGGCGTAGTGTGGAAAACTGAGGCTGGTGAGGGTAAGATTTTTATTCGCGTAGGTAGTTTTAACCCGATCGACGATCGCGGGAATGGCAGCTTTTGCACTGCTTGGGATAATCGCACCGAAGCGTTGAGTTAACCACCAACGATCGATTTCGTGCCAGAAAACGAGGATGCTGCCGGTGATTCCGGCGATGCAAAGCAGAATGCCTGCGGTTAAACCCAACCAGCGGTGGGCGTGGAAAGCGATATTGCGGAATTTGCGGGCGTTCATAGTTATCTCCTACAATGGATGTGTAATCTAAGTTATGGTCAAAACTATGCAAGTGTCTTTAACCGAAGCTGCAGCTAGTCTGAGCGATTTAGTTCGAGCAGCGATTGCTGGTGAAGAAGTGATTTTACTTGATGGCGATCGACCTGCAATTAGACTGATGCCAATAATCTCGGTGCAGCCTCGTCCCCAATTTGGGAGTGCTAAAGGGCTAGTTTGGATGTCAGATGATTTTGATGAGCCGTTGGCAGAAATGAAGGAGTATATGGAGTGAAGCAGTTACTCGATACGCATACATTTTTGTGGTTTGTGATGGGTGATGCCAAGATTACGCCAGGAGTGAGATTGCAGATTGAAGACAATCATAATTTTCTGAGTATTGTTAGTGTTTGGGAAATAGCTATCAAATATAGCATAGGTAAGTTAAGTCTTGGAGTACCTTTCAATGATTTTATCGATCGACAAATAACTCCTAATGGAATTGAACTATTAGAGATAAAACTCGAACATCTAAAATCTTTTGCTGCTTTGCCACTCCATCACCGCGATCCTTTCGACCGTCTATTAATTGCTCAAGCATTAGTTGAGAAGAACCCGATCGTTAGTATAGATATAGCTTTTGATGCTTATCCGATTCAAAGAATCTGGTGAGACTAGACCTATGCTTAGACTTTCTAAAACTCCCAACTGACAGAGCCAGTAATTGTAAAAGGCGCACCTCTCTGAATGAAATTTTGTCCGAAGGCACTGGTAACGTAGTCGATGTCAAGTAGATTTCGGACATTGAGTGCCGCCCTGAAGCGATCGCGTTGGTAGAAAAGCGAGGCATCCGTCCGCAAGTAATCTTTCAGTTGAAATGAGTTTGCCAAATCACCTTGCCGCTCACCGAGATAAAACAGCCCTAGACCAAATCCCAATCCTCTGAGACTGCCCGTTTGAATTTCGTAGGTTGTCCATAGGCTGGCTTGGTTTTCTGGCACATTCTGCAATCGATTACCTACAGGAATGGTTTTATCTGCGGTAACTTCTGCATCGGTGTAAGCATAGGAAGCAATCACCCTCCAACCGGGCAAAATCTCACCGGCAATATCCAATTCAATCCCCTGGCTTCGCTGCTCTCCGGTTTGAATCGAAAACTGAGGATTGTTTGGATCGGTTGTTAAAACGTTAGTCTTGGTGAGATTGTAAGCCGCTAAAGTCGTGGAAAGCCTGCCATCGAGCCAATCTGCTTTAATGCCAACTTCGTACTGAGTTCCCTCAGTTGGATTGAATCCTAACGCACTGGCAGCAGATCCAGTTTGGGCGCGAAAGGAGCGACTGTAGCTGGTGTAGAGAGAAATTGTATCGCTGGGTTGATACACTAACCCAATCCGAGGACTGAAGGCTGTGTCATATGCTGATTCATCAGTTGTTGGATTTCCTGATACGCTAAAATTAGCAGTTTCAAGTGTGCTGGATACCCAATCATAACGACCGCCAATCAGAAGCTTGAAGTTTCCAAAGGCAATTTGATCCTGAAGGTAAAGCCCATAGGATTGGACTCGATTTTCAAACTCAAAAAAAGGCTCGTAAATCGGCTCTGGGACATCATAATTTGGATTTTGGATATCTAGCAAAGGTAAATTGGTATTGAAACGACCTTGATAGCTATCTGTGTAATCGTTGACATCAAAGCCAATCAGGAGTTGATGGGAAATTGAGCCAGTATTAAATTTGCCGAGTAAGTCGATTTGTCCAAAGTAGTTATCGTAGCCGTAGTCGAGGTCATAGGAGTCTAGCCTTAAGAAGCGATCGTTTTCCACACCCACTATACCGGGTGGTGTTTCATCTACTTTGGAAAGCAGCCCTCCAAAATTATTCCGAATTTGCCAACTGTCGCTAAATTGGTGAGTAAAGGTATAGCCGAATCTCTGGACAGACTGGTCTGTATCAAAGAAGTTAGGATAGTTGGTGAAGAGATTTCGAGGAGACAGGCGACCATCACTCCGCAGAAAACTGAAACTTACAGGAGGGTCGGCAGTAAATTTAGCGTACTCGTAGTACAAATTCAGTTCTGTATTGTCTCCTATTCTCCAAGCAATCGAGGGTGCGATTGTGATCTGGTTTGTATTGACAAAATCCTGAAATCCGCCCGCCGTTTGATAGTTGGCGATGAAGCGGTAGAGCAGACTTTTGTCAGTAGTTAAAGGACCTGTGAAATCGATGCTGGGTTGATAAAAGTTGCGGTTTCCTGCCTCAAATGCAAAAGTGTAAGCGGGTTCCCTCAAGGGTTGTTTGGTTGTCACATTGACAATTCCCCCTGGTTCTATATTTCCAAACAAAACGGAGGCAGGGCCTTTGAGCACTTCCACTTGCTCAACCACACCAATGGGGCTGCTGAGGATGTAGGTATTTGGCGCATCCCGATAGCCATTGCGAAAATTCCCTGACTGTTGAAAGCCTCGGATGGTTCTGCTGGATGCAGATGAGCCATATAAGTCTCCGTTATCAATCACACCACTGACCGTTTCTACTGCTTCTGTCAGGCTTCTGATGTTGCGATCGCGCAACACCTCCTGCGGCACTGCCTGAATTGAAGCCGGAATATCCCGCAGCGGCGTATCCGTCCGCGTTGCTGTACTTGCCCTCGACGGGTTATATCCCTCTGCCCGCCTCCCTGTCACTACAAGTTCGATCTCATCTTTATCCTCAGCCGCTGCTGTTCCCAGCCCGATCGCAAATGCTAGCCCCTGTGCCTCCGATGTCACCTCACCCACGGGCGCTGCATCCGTTCCAGTAATAGCCACCCGCACCCGATCGCCCTCCAATCCCGTCACCTCCACCCGCGCAATCCCCGCGATCGGCTGCACTTGCACAAAATTCTCAACAATTCTAGCATTAGGAATCTCGGCAATTAAAGTCTTGTCGATCGTCCGAGTCGTTGGCACAGGCAATTCACCCGACTCAGTTTCTAGCACAACCTGCAAGCCTTTCTCGGTTTCCTCCACCCGCACTCCGGTAATTTGTACCGCAGTCGCTTCAATTTGAGAAATCCATTCTCCGACAGTGGTTGCAGGCCGATCGAGTTCAGACAGAAGTGCAGCTTGCTTAGGAGTTTCCTGCAGCGTGGGAGTCAAAAAGTCAGGGGGTGAAGCAGCGGCGATCGATCGGGCGATCGCCTTGCGTCTCTGTAGCAATTAAGGCTAAATCCGGGCTTGGGATCTCCTTTACGAACCAGTCAGCGGAGGCCGACTTTGTTTGTATAGACGCGGTTTCAACCGCCGAGTCATAATTTACATCGGCTTCGCTGCTTAACGTCTCTACAGTTTCACTCCCGATCGCCTCCACAGCTTCCTGTCTTAACTCCTCCACCGACTCCTGCGATCGCACAGGCAACGCCAATAGACCGATCGAACTCCCCGCCAGTCCTACCACCAACGCCAAATGCAACCTAGCCGAAACTTGCCAACCCTTCATAATCACTCCTTCACACCGATCGTTTCTGCCACTGCAATTAGGAACTATTTGCAATAAACGTCAGCCTAAAGGAGCGTTAATGAGTATGTCTAGCGCCAAACGGCAACGCAGTCGCCAAACGGACTTTTTCCCACTTAATTTTTCACTCTCAATTTTTTACCCATCACGCACTCGCTGGGTGAAATGCCAAACTGCCGCTTAAAGGCAGCCGCAAAACAACCAAGATGGGCATAACCCACTTGATTCGCTACCTATGCGACGGTCATATTACCGTGCCGCAGCAATCTTTCTGCCTCGATCGTGCGTTGCTGGGTCAAGTAACCAAAAACGGTTGTACCAAAGAGTTCTTGGAAGCCGCGCCGCAACGTGCGATCGCTCACTCCCACCTGCTGCGCCAACTCCAACGACGAGGGAGGATGTTCCAGCCGCAACCGCAACAAATCGCGGGCTGCGTAAATCTGGGCGATCGTCGTAGGTTTCATGCGGGGAGGCGGTTTTGGGTTGCCCCGATCTGCCACTATTGGTGCCAGCATTAACATCATCAGTTCTTGACTTTTTGCCTGGAGATACAACCGCTTTCCCACACCTCCATAGGGACAGCAAATCATCTCGCGGGCGACTCGCCCAATTGCTGGATTTGTTTTAGGACAGATTAATGTTTGCCAATCATTTCCCTTCACCAAAAAACTCAATTCAGGAGGTAACTCTCCGTTTTTGTCGGGGAATAAGGCGGTTAACCGTTCTGGCGACATCTCCAAGTTAATGCCGATATCCGGCACAGCGCTTGAGTACACCACAGAATTCTCTCGCTGTACGCCATTCCCAGAAATTACAGTGCGTCCGTTGTCCAACACGCCAACCTGACTGTCGAGACTCATTCCCGATAGTATCACCCCAAACTGCACCGGATGATCCCACTCATGCTGTCTAATTTGCACATCCTGCGAATATTCAAGGCTGAAAATTGACAGACAGCAATCGGAATACAGGTCAACCATTAAGCTGTATCCTTTGCCCAGCCGATCGGGCATGGCGTACATCTTGCTGCCGACATCCGGATCGTAGTGCGGTGGGATCTGCTGCGCGGCCTCGTCCCACAAATCGTCGTTTTCCTGTGCGGTTAGGGTGATGGTCATAGCAAGTGTTGAGGTATGTCAGGTGGTTTGTTCGATCTCAACGGCTAATAGACAGCCGTAAAAGAGAATAATTTGCATCTTCAAGCCCCCATTCTGCACCCTGTGTTAGGAATCATAGCCGAAAATAAAGATAGAAGTAATGCTGATTTGTCAAGTTAAAATCTAATAATGTACAGTTATGTCCCAAAAGAACAAGACCCCTGCTGTTATTTTGTCGCTATTAATCACGATCGCCCTAGTAGGTGCAGTTATTTGGTGGTTTACCAGTCGCAGTGGCACAAATATCCAGACTCCAGCGCCACCAACTCGCACTCTTCCCAATGCACCAACCCCAAAACCGCCACGATCGTTGTAGGAGAGAGTTTGATAGTAAAAGTCGTAGATGCACCTGAGCAAAAACCCAGTTTTTGAATCAACATCTATACGGATAGATCCGCGATGTTTGAAAAAAACCGGGTTTTTTGACCTAATATTAAAGAGGATTTACAACAAGAATGCCTTTACCGGGGCCTTCGTAAATCTCAACCCTAGATACTTGTCCGCTACCGGCATAAAATGTTACTCCGGCGAGCGATCGAGATGGCATTGATTGCCAAACACCATCATTTGGTGTAGACACCAGATTAGTTGTGAATCCATCATCCCAGGTAATTATAATTTGTCTGAGACTCTGCTTGACTGAGCAGCCGATCGATTGTGCTTGTGGTTGATTTTGCCCGTAAAAACTACATTGAGCTTTATAATTTTTAGTAGGGCTTTTTGTCTCGGCTTGAGCAACGATACCGAAAGGGGCGACTGATGCTAGGAGCAAATTTGCCACCACAACCGCTTTATAAAACAACGACGAGTTGAGTTTCATAGATTGAATAATTTCAACAAAAATAACTAAATTTATGTTATCAAAATATTTATATTGTGTCAATCTTTGCTGTGCAAGAATGATAGATCCGATATCGGAATCTCGTTTTCCGACAATCGCTCTGACTAGGGACACGGCACTGCCGTATCCTGATTTATGGTAATATTAATGCCGATGCTACCTGATTTGATACGATATCTAAACTTGCGAAACTCCGATCGCCCTCACAGGCCTATTTCTCTCAAACACCGCCCTCGGTTTAAAGGCAATTCTCAATAACAACCAAAGCGATCGCCATTCTCCGGGCGTTTCCTGCCGCTTCCACTGGCCCGGGCGACAGTACAGCATTTCGATCAAACAGCGGTGCTGGCTAATGTTCAGGCGATCGAACGCAATTCGTACAGTCGGAAATTCTGCAAAACTGCACCCCGCAGCATCCCGAAAACTCGACTTTAACTGAGATTTATCGCTCACCAATTCAATCTTAGCCACAGGAATACAGCATTTCTCTTCCATAATTTTCAGAGTCGCCGAGTCGCAATCGATCAAATTTTTGGCAAAACGGTGCTGTGTTTCCAACTCCGCAAATGGCAATACTGGCGATCGGCTCGATTTGACTGCCGCACTGCGAGCGATCGCTCTTATTTTACCCTGCGATAAACTTGTCTCAACGGCATATTTTGGCAAAATCTCTGCGGCGGTCAAATTCTCCAGCCTACCTCGATCTTTCACCGCAAAACTTGGCATCTCAGTCAGAGCAACTTCAGCACCGCTTTCCGAAATTACAGTAGTTATTCCCCAAAAACTTTGACCGCCGACATTCAACTGCACCACCCTGCGTAAATTGAACCATTCGTAAATATCCGGCTTGGGAATATCCACCAAAATCAGCAGCGCAATCGCCAGCATCAGCAAATTGTAAGCGCTCCAAATCCAGCCCAAACTCACACCTTTTAACAAATCTGGACTGACTGATATTGACTGCAAACTGCCAGTATTTTTGACTAAATGAATGTTTAAATCATGCCACAAACTGAATGCTGTAGCTGCGAACAAGACAATCAAAGGCCATCCCAAATGCCAGTTAAAACTAAAGCGATCGCTCGCGATTCCTTTCGGCGTCACCTTAAACCCTTTCTCAAAGGGATTCAGCATGGCACTCACCACCGTCATTGCTAAAGGAATACACTGAACGAAGGAGTAAACATCGGAAAGCAAAGCCGATCGCGATTTGCGGTTCAGCCAAGAAAATACAGTAACTTGCACCAAATAGTAAGGCAGGAAAAAGTACACCAATTCCCGCGCATTTGCCCGCAAAGGAATTATGCCCAAAAACGAATAGGCTAAAGGCATCAACAGAAATAAAACCCTGCTCAAACTCGTAAACCAGTGCAGCAATCCTTCTAGGTGAGACAGCCTTTGTACAAATCTGAGACCGCGAATCGTTAAAGGATTGGAATCAATAAAAAATGCCTGAAGCGTGCCCCGCGCCCAGCGCAGCCTTTGAGTTAGATGAGCTTCTATATTTTCAGCCGCCAAACCCGCGCTCAACTTTTCATCTAAATAAACTAAGCGATATCCGGTTGCTGACAGCCGAATTCCGGTAAAGTAATCTTCGCAGATTGAATCGGTGACAAAGCCTCCCGCTGTTTGCAGGGCGCTGCGCCGCACTACAAAAGATGTACCGGAACAAATCACGCTGTCGGCGCTGTCTTTAATGATTTCAATTTGCCTGTAAAATACTTCTTCTTCCGGCGCGAGGACATTTTCTAAACCTAAATTGCGGGCGATCGGATCGTGGTTGTAAAAGCTTTGCGGTGTTTGAACGAGGGCAATTTCGGGATTTTGAAAAAAACCAACAGTTCTCGTTAAAAAGTTGGTAGTTGGAATGAAATCCGCATCGAAAACTACAATTAGTTCTCCATTTGTTAAGGCTGTCGCGTGATTGACGTTTCCAGCTTTGGCGTGAATATTATCCGGTCTGGTTATATAATGACATCCCAGTTCTTTAGCCAGCAATCTGATTTCATCTCGCTTTGTATCGTCGAGCAAATATACTTTTTTGTTGGCATAATCTAAAGCTTGACAGCCGATGACTGTGCGCCGCAAAATAAAAGCTGGTTCGTTGTAAGTGGGAATCAAAATATCTACGGACGGGGCAAAGTTTCCCTCTGCAACTGCAACTGCCATGCGATCGGCTTCTCGGCGCCTGTCTTTCACTCTCAGCATTAAATACAGTTGAATGCTGGTGGTGAAAACCATTAACATTTCTAGGAAAAACAGCGCCAAACTAAAGATACCGTTGAGGGGATCGCTTAAATTGAGAGTAGCCAGCGATCGCCACAAAAGGTAGCGAATCGTTAAAGCCAGAACTATGGCGACTACGACAGCCCGCGACCATTTTTGGGGAGTTGGCGAAATTTTAATTGCAGCGAAAGCGGCCGAGACGAGTACAAAAGTCGGCACTAATAAATAGATTTTGCCAACAGCGGGCACTTGCAGCCACACAGGCGGGTTTGTTTGCCAAGTGTTGATTTCGGCAAAAATGCCGCTGACAGTGCCTTCTCGGGCAAACCAGGCTCCGGCGATCGCACCTGCGAAAGCAACGGTTCCCAACACGATTAGCGTTGCCGTCGGCACGCGCCAAATCCGCCAAAAGCGGCGTTTCAAGTCTTGAAGGTTAAATCTTGAAGTTGTCATATAAGGTGAAATTCCCGATCGTACCTGTAACAGTCAAGGTTTCCTGCTGTCCGCTTTTTAATCGCGTTGAAAATTCCGACACACCCCGTTCAACTAAATTTACATTTTTTAACATTCTGACAATTGATATCATAATTCATCTTGCTGGCTGTTGCCAAACCGCTGGGCGAATCCAATCCGCGTAAAATATAGCAGAAAAAAGAAGGAAGAAGGCTTTAGGTATCTAACAGAGAACTCTCAAGCAATCTTCCGCAAGGATTTCAGCAATTAAGAACCTGCTAAACGTTGGTGCGGTTGCTATAACGGCGACAGATTGTTTATCTTATGTGCGATCGAACAAAGGGAATAAAATTTCTTTGCAGTGATGGCGAATAGTCCCGATCGAACCACTAGGAATGTCAGCGTTTCTACAAATCATATCGTTTCCGGTTGCATCGGAATGATAGGAGAGGACACGGGAGTCCCGTGTCCCTACCCCATTAATTGTAGGGA
>JAUBOG010000242.1:0-9854 GCA_036700105.1 Microcoleus occultus BM001215583 | reverse complement strand
CGGGGAGGGTTGGGGTGGGGTGCATTATATTTTTGCAAGAGTTCTAAAGAACCTGCATTCCTCACTACAAACCTTAGTTACCCGAAAAAAGTTTATCGCCCGCTAGTTAAAACCGATCGCAATTTACGATCGCCCCGCGATTTATCCCCAAGTTCGGGAGTCGCCATCCGCAATACAAAATCCAGCAGCCAAGGCGCAATCCGGTGACACCACACTGCTAAATGACTTTGATATCCTACCAAGATTTCCGGCGCGTCTCTGTGCAATCCCGCCACCAGTGCGAGGGCCACTTTTTCGGGAGTTGTCGGCACCACCCAGCGGAATTGCTGCAAGTCTCGCACCATGTCGGTATCTGTGAGAGATGGGAGCAATGCTGTAACTCGAACATTGTAGGCTGCTAACTCGCTGCGCAAAGCTTGGGTAAACCCTAAAATGGCAAATTTGGTAGCAGAATAAGTTGCCATTGTGGGAGCGGCAATTTTGCCCATCAAGCTCGAAACATTGACAATTGTTCCTTCTTGTTGAGCAGCCATTCGCCTCGCTATCAAACGGGTAACTGTATATGTTCCCAGCAAATTTAAGGCGATTTCTTCTTCGATTAACGGTAGGGGCGATCGCAAGAATGATGCTTGGTGCGCGACGCCCGCACAGTTGACTAGCAGGTGAATCGGGCCGCAATCCCGCCAAGCTTGGGCGATCGCAATATTCACCGCTACCGACTGAGTTAAATCTAATGCTAGCGGCACTACTTCTACACCGAAAACATCGATTTCCTCTGCCAGTTCGATTAATTGCTTGCGGTTGCGAGCTACAATCAACAAACGTTTGACTCCTTGCCGCGCTAATTCCAGGGCGATCGATCGCCCAATTCCGCGCGAAGCTCCTGTAATCAGAGCTGTTTTTCCTTGAAGCTGCATAGATTAAACCCTCTGGATTTGGATCTCACCGCGCGCGAAGTTATAAGTTGCGAGCTATGAATTTTGTGGAGTTAACTCAAAACTTTTGAATCGCCAACGTGCGCGTGAGTTGAACTAAACCGTGACTTGTGCAAAAAATCCTTGGATGTGCTATGGGTAGGTTTGAGGTGCGCGGCGCGCACCCTACAAATAGAGTTTGTGCATAAGTCGTGTAAACTTTTGGTTTGCCAGAAATTTGCCAGAAATTTGTGATTAATCTGGCTGCTATACCTCATTCAAGCAGACAAACCTGAAATGGGAAAACAAGGTAGCAAATCTAGCCCGATGTTCCTGTTTGTTTAGTCCTTCTCTGCTAGGACGAAAGTTTGTGCAGCCGCGAATTCCATTCGCCGGGATTCATCGGGGATTTGCCAGGATTGGCGGTTTTTTCCTGTGTAGCCGGGAGTTCCATTTGCCGGAAAAAAGCACAGGATTTTTGAGCAATATAGAGCATAAATTTCATACCTCCTAGATATGAGTTTTTCGTCTCTATACACACCTTAACAACGGGATCGAGAAGCCGCAACAATTTTTAATAAATCTTCCGCAACACTTCTTTACAATCTTCTCAGACAGCGTTTTTCCAAGTACCGTGAAAGCCCAAAGGTATAACACCGGGCAATTCTAGGGTGCAAATCGGAGCGCGGGAAAGTCCGTCGCACTCAAAGATCCAAACTTCGCTTTTATCAGAATTGCCGTCGTAAACAACCGTTAAAATCCAACCTTTCTCCGACGAAATATCTGGAACGTAGATGGGTTCTGCGGGATAGCGATTTTCGCCCGCGTCGGCAATTGTGAGATTGCGGCTGTGCGTGTCCAAACGGGCGATCGCCCCGTAAAGTTCCGCTACACTATCAACATCGGCCCGATTCATTGCCACATAAATATACCGCGATGCTTGCCCCACTTCGGCAGCAGGTACGATCGGAAATTCGCAAGATTTATCCAACAATTCTTCTATTTCTGTCACTTTCGCAGTGCGAGGATTGAGATGCACTCGGCTCAGAATTCCCTCTGCATTAGTGCGAGTTTCACCTGTCGCTACTTCCTTAAGCCGCTGATTGGTTTTAAAGTCAGCATAGCGCACAAAATCAACCGCCACCTCGCCATCTTCCTTGACAAAACCGTTAGCAAAATGCCACTGAAACCAAGGATCGGTTTCCCCGCGACTGACTAAAGACAGATTTTCAGAATCAAAAACTAATATCTGAGTTCCTAACTCCGGTTTCCACTCAAACGAGTCGCCGTAACTGCCGATTCCCGCTACCACTGGCAATAGATTGAGCCGCACCGGCGGCACAAAAAATATTAGGTACTTTCCCGCTAAAACAAAATCGTGCAGCAGGGGAATTCCGTCTAAAGCAACTGTTGCTTTTTGCACGATTTTGCCTGTAAAATCGCTTTTATATAAATTTAAGTTTGTGGTGACACCGGGAGTAATTCCAAAGTTAAAAATATTGCCGCTCATCGGGTCGCGCTTGCAGTGAGCGGAATAGGTAAATTCACTATCTAAACTGCCTAAATTGTCCGTTCCCTGAGTTTCTAGAGTTTGCAAATCGAGGCTGTGAGGCGGGCCGCCTTCCCACAGTGCTAAAAGGCGATCGGGTAAAGCTAAAACTGAAGTATTGGCAGCATTTTTAACAGATTTAGTCCACCGCAACCACGCAGGACCCGGTGCAGTCATGCCGTAATTACTGTAGAGAAATCTATCAGCTTTTTCTTCAGCTTGATATCCCGATGTTTGCACGTAGCGATAAACGGCGGTAGCACCAGCACCGGTAAAATTCACTGCCAAAATTGCACCGTCGCCGTCAAACCAGTGTCCCGCATTCATGCCGCCGCGTTGCAAACGTCCGGGCCCGTTGCGGTAAAGAGTGCCGCGCAATCCGCCGGGAATTTTACCAGTTTTAACGGATAGCTGAGTCAGCGGAAACTCCGCCGCAGGAATGGCTAAAGCTTTAGCCCAGGATTTTTTAGCTGAGATTTTACTGGCTGTTTTCATTGGAAACTGGCAATTTTAAACCGATCGGGCGGAAGTTTTGCTATACAATGATAGCACAAATTACTTGACGCCTATGACTCTGCCCCGCCGCTATTTGCTCAGAACTTTTGGGCTGACTGCTATTGGTACTCAACTTTTGCCGCTCGCCCAAAGCAACTTATTTCCCAAAAGCGCGATCGAGCCGCGCCGCCTGCAAGTCGGCGATACAGTAGCTTTAATCAATCCTGCCGCTTTCAACTACGAAAAAGAAGTGCAGCCATTTTTTAAAGTGCTCGACAAGCTCGGTTTAAAAGTTAAATTGGGACAGCATTTTTACGACCGCTACGGCTATTTAGCAGGCAAGGATGCCGATCGCGCCGCCGATGTCAACGCAGCCTTTGCCGATGACTCGGTGCGAGCTATTTTCACCGGGATGGGCGGCTGGGGCTGCGGTCGCATCTTGCCGCTGCTGGATTACAATACGATCCGCAGCAATCCCAAAATTATTATGGGATTCAGCGATATTACTGCGCTGTTATTGGCGATTTATGCTAAAACTAATATAGTTACTTTTCACGGGCCTTTAGGTGTATCGAGTTGGAGTCCTTTTACAGTAGATTACGTCAAGAAAGTTTTGTTTGATGGAGGTTCTCTGACGCTGCAAAACTCCAAAAGCGTTCAAGTTGAAACAATCCGGCGCGGCACGGCTAGGGGAAAATTGATCGGCGGCAATTTATCAGTAATCGCAGCAATGGTAGGTTCTGCTTATTTGCCGGAGTGGGAAAACACTATTTTGTTTGTCGAGGAAGTTGGCGAAGAAGTTTACCGCATCGATCGAATGTTGACACAGCTCAAATTAGCGGGAATTCTCGATAAAATATCCGGCTTTATTTTCGGACAGTGTACCAAGTGCGAAGCTGAAAAACCCCAAGAGTCCCTAACTTTAGCTCAAGTCTTTACGGATCTGATTCGCCCCTTGAATATTCCGGCGTGGTACGGTTCGATGGCAGGACACATCCGGGACAAGTTCACTTTGCCGATCGGCCTTGAAGTTGAAATCGACGCAAATTCTGGTACAATCAGATTGTTAGAATCCGCTGTCAGCTAAAATCTTGAACTATTCTCGATACTTGTAGGGTGCGCACTGCGCACCTTACTAAATGAAAATTTGCGTAATTGCCGATCGCATAAATTCCCAAACAAAATCCCAAATATCGTGAAAAACACCTCACAATTTATCAAACAACTAACAGTAATAATCTTAACCGTAATTTGCCTGCTACCGCTCAATGCCTGTGCCGCAGCAGAAGCAAGTAAAATCGCCAACAGCGACACTATCTACCAGCAGCGAACCGTCCACAATCCCGACGGAATCGGCAAATTTTACATGGGTCGAGAAATTGCTCAAGTTATGGGATATCAAGGCGCGGGTTGGCTGGAAAGACCATCTCGCGGCATGGAAGAAAAATCAGCTCGATTAGTCAACAACCTCGACTTGAAACCAACCGATATTGTAGCAGATATTGGAGCGGGAACCGGATATTTTAGCTTTCGCATCGCTCCCTTAGTCCCGCAAGGAAAAGTTTTGGCAGTTGACGTGCAGCCGGAAATGATTAATTTTATTGAATTGAATAAAATAGAAAAAAATATCTCTAACGTTGAGCCAGTTTTGGGCAGTATCGACAATCCGAATTTGCCGGAAAACAGCGTGGATTTAGTTGTGATGGTCGATGCTTATCACGAATTTGCCTATCCCAGAGAAATGATGCAAGGAATTGTGAAAGCACTCAAGCCGGGAGGCCGCACGGTATCGATCGAGTATCGGGGCGAAAACCCGCTGCTTCCCATTAAAGGCTTGCACAAAATGACGCAGAAGCAGGTAAAAAAAGAAATGGCAGCCGTCGGTTTAGTATGGAAAGAGACAAAAGATATGTTGCCCCAGCAGCATTTGATGGTGTTTGAGAAACAATCTCAAATTTAGCAGCCAAACAGAGCGATTACATAGCATTTTTAATCGATTTTGTCAACGTACAAAAGACGTATATATGCACGGGGGCGTGCGATCGAACATACTAAGCCTTAAGTAACCCTTAAGATCGACATTTTACTAAAAATACCATTTACAATTAAAAATTGATAACCCAGAGGCGCTTTCTTCATTTTTAAAGCGAAGAAGTGTCGCTACTAGGAAGTACCAGCGTGAACATTCCAAGTTCCATCCTCACCATGCTCGCCGGTATCGGAGTGACTCTGATCAGTCTCTGGTACGGGCAGAATCACGGTTTACTGCCGATCGCCGCCTCTGATGAAGCATCCCAGATAGACGGACTATTCAATACAATGATGACCATTTCCACTGGATTATTTATCCTAGTCCAGGGAGTGCTGATCGTTGCTGCAATTAAGTATCGTCGCCGCGAAGGAGACAACACAGACGGGCCTCCTTGGCATGACAACTTCCCCTTAGAAATTCTTTGGACAGCCGTTCCGGCGGTGATCATTTTAGGAATCGGAGTCTACAGTTTTGAGATTTACAACTCAATGGGAGGCCTCGATCCGATGGGTGCTCACGACCACGGAACTATGAAAATGCAGGCTAAAATGCGCGGAAGTGCGATCGCGGCCACACTCTCAGACACAGTTCAAAAAGCCCCTCAAATAGGGTCTCAAAAACTCGTTGCTCTAGGCATCGGTGCTTCCCCAGAAAATGAAGACAAAGCACCAGATTTAGTTGTAAATGTCATGGGCTTGCAATACGCCTGGATTTTTAGCTATCCAGAAAGCGGCGTTAGTTCCGGCGAACTGCATATGCCAGTCAACCGCGACATACAGCTAAACATCTCAGCCCAAGACGTGCTGCACGCATTTTGGCTGCCAGAATTTCGCCTCAAGCAAGATTCAATTCCCGGGCGACCGAGCGAACTGAGATTTACAGCCAAAAAAACGGGCGAATACCGAGTTGTTTGCGCTGAATTGTGCGGCCCTTATCACGGAGCCATGAAAGCTGCAGCATTCGTTCAAACGCCTGAAGAATTCGATAGTTGGGTGAAAGAACAGCAAATTGCTAGCACTCAAAACTTAGAGGAAGCAGTTGCAGTCAATCCAGGAGAATTGTCAGACGGAGAATTTTTAGCTCCCTACGTCAGGGAAATAAAAATTAATTCCGAAATCCTCGAACAACTTCACCCAACTCATCATTAAAAATCCGTCATTAGTTGTTTGTCTAGATTATTTTATTATTAGCTAATAACTAATAACTAATAACTAATGACTGATAACTAATGACTAATAACTAATGACTAATAACTAATGACACAAGCACAGTTCCAAGAAACTGCCAACATAGAGGCTCGCGGAACAGCGCCGGCCGACAGACATTGGCGAGACTACTTCACTTTTAATACCGACCACAAAGTCATCGGTATTCAATACCTGGTTACAACTTTTGTTTTCTATCTCATCGGCGGAGTGATGGCAACTCTAGTGCGAACAGAACTCGCCACACCAGACTCCGATTTTGTCGCCCCGGAACTCTACAACAGTTTATTTACCGTTCACGCAACGGTGATGATCTTCCTGTGGATCGTACCCGCCGGCGCCGGATTTGCTAACTTTTTGATCCCCTTAATGATTGGGGCAAAAGACATGGCATTTCCCAGGCTGAATGCCGTTGCTTTTTGGCTGATTCCCGCAGGCGGCGTGTTGCTGTTGAGCAGTTTTTTAGTCGGAGCTCCGCAAGCCGGTTGGACTTCCTATCCGCCTTTGAGCTTAGTTACTGCTCAAGCCGGGGAAGAAATTTGGATTCTCAGCGTTTTGATTCTGGGAACTTCTTCGATTTTGGGGGCGGTGAATTTTGCCGTTACCATCTTTACGATGCGGGTTCCCAGCATGGGTCTCAATGATATGCCTTTGTTTTGCTGGGCGATGATTGCGACTTCAGCGCTGACTTTAATTGCTACTCCAGTTTTGGCCGCCGCTTTGATTTTGCTGTCCTTTGACTTGTTAGCAGGGACGGCATTTTTTAACCCGACCGGCAACGGCGATCCGATCGTCTACCAGCATTTATTCTGGTTTTACTCGCATCCCGCAGTTTACATCATGATCATGCCCTTTTTTGGGGTGATTTCAGAAGTTTTGCCGATCCACTCGCGCAAGCCAATTTTCGGTTATTTGGCGATCGCCTATTCCAGTCTCGCGATCAGCTTTTTGGGCTTGATCGTGTGGGCGCACCATATGTTTACCAGCGGCACACCAGGCTGGCTGCGGATGTTTTTTATGATCACAACTATGATCATCGCCGTACCCACTGGGATTAAAATATTTAGCTGGTTGGCAACTATTTGGGGAGGCAAACTCCGCCTAGTCAGCGCCATGCTATTTGCTATGGGTTTTATCTCCACATTTGTCCTCGGCGGCATCACCGGGATCATGGTAGCTTCCGTACCTTTCGACATTCACGTTCACGACACTTATTTTATCGTCGCTCACCTGCACTACGTGCTGTTTGGCGGCTCGGTGTTTGGAATTTACGCTGCTTTTTACCACTGGTTCCCCAAAATGACGGGGCGGATGATTAATGAATTTTGGGGTAGAGTTCACTTTGTTTTAACCTATGTGGGCTTTACTGTAACTTTCTTGCCGATGCACGCTTTGGGAATGCAAGGAATGCCCCGGCGAGTGGCAATGTACGACCCGAAATTTACCACAATTAATGTCATTTGTACGATCGGCGCTTATATGCTGGCAGTGTCTACAATCCCGTTTATCATTAACGTAATTTGGAGCTGGAGATACGGGCCGAAAGCAGGCGACAATCCTTGGGAAGCTTTGAGTTTGGAATGGATGACGACTTCGCCGCCGCCTATCGAAAATTTTGAAGGAATACCGGTATTGGCAACGGGGCCTTACGATTACGGCATGGAAAAAATTCAGCATACCGGGGAACGTCTCAGGCTCAAGTTGAGGGAAAATGCCACCCGCAACGCCCAGAAACAGGGTATTCCTATTGCGGAGGCTCAAGCTTCAACTTTCTTTGGCGGTACTGCAACTTTAATCGCTCCTGAATCAGAGATAAATGTTGATTCTCCTGCTGATGAAAGTCAAGATAGCGAGTAGTCATCAGTCATTAGTAATTAGTCCTTAGTTATTCCTCGTGGCAATATGAGAACTTTGGACTCATGACTTTTGACAGCAACAGCACAGCAGCGATGTACGGATAAATTTTTTCCCCTCTTCCTTCTTCCCTCTTCTTCCCTCTTCCTGACATCCGTTACATCCGTTACATCCCGTACACTGCTTCGTTGCCGAACTTCCTTCTTTCCCATTACCAAACTAGCAATTGATTATGCAAATACCAGCGATCGACCCGGCAAAAACAGCCCTGAATTACCACAATACCGAGCACGTAGAAGCTCACGGCGAAGAGCATCCCGACCACCGAATGTTAGGGGTAATTGTTTTCCTGTGCGCTGAGGGCATGATATTTCTCGGGATGTTTGCCGCGTATTTGATTTATCGGGCGATGGCCCCGGTGTGGCCTCCTGAAGGTACGCCAGCGCGAGAGTTATTGCTGCCGGGAATTAATACGCTGATTTTGATTTCTAGCAGTTTTGTGATTCACAACGCGGATACCGCAATCAAAAAAAATGATGCTACGGGGATGCGGAATTGGTTCCTCGTAACTATTGCTATGGGCGCGGTTTTCTTGGCCGGTCAGGTTTACGAATACACTCATTTAGAGTTTGGCTTGACGACTAATTTGTATGCCAGTTGCTTTTACGTTTTGACTGCTTTTCACGGCTTGCACGTGACGTTTGGAGTGCTGCTGATGGCGGGGGTTGTATGGCGATCGCGCGCTGCCGGTCACTATTCCAGCGAACACCATTTCGGGATAGAAGCGACTGAGCTTTACTGGCACTTTGTGGATGTTATTTGGATTGTGTTGTTTCTGCTGCTGTATATTTTGTGAGGCGCAATTCCTGATTGAATACCCCCTTTTTTAGGGGGTTTTTTATTTTGTCTGTAAGGGCGATCGACTTTCACTCACGCTCTCAAAGCCGATCGCCTTAAATTAAGCTAAATTAAAAATAGTAATTCTCCTATCGACCAGCATTGAGCAAATTATGCAGTGCGAATTGTGCGATCGGCAAATGGAAGCATTAACCGCCCATCACCTCATCCCCAAACAAAACACCAAGCGGAAAAACGAAGATCCCAGCCCGACGATCGACATTTGCTCGGCTTGTCACCGCCAAATTCACTCTCTATTCGACAACAAACACCTCGCCCAAGAGCTCAACACCCTGGAAAAGCTCAAAAATGACCCCGAACTCCAGAGATTTATCTCTTGGATTAAGAAACAAAAAACCGACAAACGCATTCAAGTACGCGGCAAAAAAGCTTGAGTATGCCAGCAATAACCGATCGTCAAAATTAGTGAAATTAGGCGATCGACTAATGAGAAAGCCGATGAAACTTGCGGTAAAGCATCGCCTCTACCGGCTTTCCTCCTCGCAAATGCCGCTCGGCTATTGCCGCAACTTCCTCCTCGCAAACACCGCTGTACCAAACCTCTTCTGGCATCACCAAAACCATCGGCCCGCTGCCGCACTGTCCCAAACAACTGCTAGCAACAACTTCAACTTCTGAAGGCGACAATTTCTCAAAAGCTGTCAGTACCTTTGCTGCACCTTGCTTGCGACAAGTGCGGTTTTGGCAAACCAGAACTCGCCTCGAAGATTCGATAATTTTCATATTTTTTACTTGCAATTTTTCTCGATATATGCTATCTTTTTATCATGGGAATAGGTGCGGCCATATATGCCCGAACTATCAAGTGCTTTTGAATAGGTACACTCCAAGAGCCTATTGGTGTCAACTTAAGCCTGAAAACCTTGATAAATCTCGCTTTTAGCTGA
>JAUBOG010000241.1:2893-9855 GCA_036700105.1 Microcoleus occultus BM001215583 | reverse complement strand
ACAAGAGTCTTATCAAAGTCCCCCTTCTTAAGGGGGATTTAGGGGGATCTAGACTATGGAAAAAGCTAGGTTTCTCAAGGGTTTCAGGCTTAAGTTGACACTCTTTGGGTACTGCCGTGTCCCTACCTCTACTCAAAATCCCCAATTAACTAACCGCCACCCAGCACCAAATGCACCAAAGTCCGAACCCCAAAACCAGTGGCTCCGGGGCCGTTGTAGCCGTTTTCTTTCTCGATCCAAACCGGGCCGGCAATATCTAAATGCGCCCAAGCAGTATCCTTGACAAACTGCTTCAAAAATAGCGCGGCTGTAATTGAGCCGCCGGCACGCGGCCCGGTGTTTTTCATGTCGGCGTGCAAAGCTTTCAATCCTTCAAAATATTTCTCTTCCATCGGCATCCGCCAAAACTTTTCGCCTGCCAATTCTGAGGCGGCAACTATTTCGGCGGCGACGCTATCTTGAGGGCTCCACAAACCGGCGATATCTTCGCCCAAAGCAATTACGCAGGCGCCGGTCAGAGTTGCTAAATCGACAATTACGTCCACTCCCAATTTATCGGCAAATACCAAAGCGTCAGCGAGGGTTAAACGGCCTTCTGCGTCGGTATTGTTGACTTCAATTGTTTTGCCGTTGGAAGCTGTGAGGATGTCTCCAGGACGCATGGCGCGGCCGCTGATCATGTTTTCGGTGACGGCGCTGATAAAGTGAACTTCGACATCTGGTTTGATGTGCCCGATCGCCTTTGCCGCACCTAAAGTAGCCGCCGCGCCGCCCATATCTACTTTCATAATTTCGATGCCGCTACCGGTTGCTTTGATGTTCAAACCGCCGGAATCAAAGGTCAATCCTTTGCCGACGATCGCTATTTTGCGGCGCGGCGTGCCTTCGGGTTTGTAAGTCAGGTGGATGAATTTCGGCGGCAAGTCGGATGCTCTGGCAACGCCGAGAAAGGCTCCCATGCCGAGTTTTTCGCAGTCTTCTTGCTCCAATATTTCTAATTCTAAACCGCATTCGGCAGCCAGACTTTCAGCGGTTTCGGCCATTGTAATCGGGGTGACAAAATTTGCCGGCGCTGCAACTAATTCCCGTGCTAAAATGACTCCGGCGGTGATTTGGCGGGCGCGGGCGATCGCGCTTTCGGTACCGGCTAAACCGAGCAGATGAATTTGTTCGATTTGCGGGCTTTTGTCGTCGGGTTCCGATTTGAAACGGTTGTCTAGATTCAGCGAGAGTTCTACGCCTTCGGCGATGGCGCTGGCTGTAGCATCGGGCGCGTTTTTCCACACCGGAAAGCTAATTCCGAGGGTTTTGCATTTTTCCTTTTTGGCTAACTTCGCGCAAATACCCGCAGCTTGCCGCAAAGTGTCTAATTTTAAGTCTTCTGTTTTGCCCAAACCGACGATCGCAATTTTGCGGATCGGATTGTTGCCGCCGACGCGGGCGATCGCGCTAGTGCCCGCTTTGCCCTTAAAATCCGCTTCCTGAATCAGCTCTTTCAACGTGCCTGCAAGCTTTTGATCTAATTGTGCCAAGTCGCCGGCGAGTTCTACCGCGTCCTCAAATAGACCAATTGCCAGGGCGTCTCCCGTCCAAACAGAGCGGGCTGTATCGGTGACTAGAAATTCCATGTTTTGATTTACACTTTAGATTTTAGATTTTTGATTGTACTTTGTAGTTGGTGGTTTGTGGTTTTTTGGCGCGGGTAAATCGATCGATCGCGCAAATTCTCTGCTCCGCATCGAAATAAATTCTGGTACTATATCAGCCAAGTCCGCTGGCGATCGGTTTTTTATTGTTATTCTCTTAAATTTTCCCATGCTAAAGCGACGCAAAACCCGAGTTTCTGTTTTAATGGGCGTTTCAGTGTGCGCGATCGCGATCGGCTCTTTGGTTGCTGCGGCGAAATGGATGGGTGCCGGCCCGTTCCAGAAGGCGAGCAGCCCGGTGGATGCAGCCAATTCCGAATCGTCCGTCAAGACGCTGGTATCGCTGTCACCCAGCGAGCGATCGGCGAAATTAGTGGCGATCGCGGCCAGTCAGCCCGCAACTACAAACCCGCCGCAGCAAATCTCCCCTCAAAGCCGCGCCCGCTACCTGCTGGCAAGCGATTTAATCCAGCAAGGAAATGCAGCCAAAGCATTAACATTATTGGACAAATTAGAGCAAGAATATCCAGTTTTAGCTGCTCACATTGCCGCAAAAAGAGCCCAAGCTTACCAATTGAGCGGCGACAAAGGCAAAGCCGAACAAGCTTGGCAAGAACTGCTCAAAAACTATCCGAGCGACCCGGTAGCAGCGGAAGCTTTATATGTTTTAGGCAAGTCAAAATCGGAATACTGGCAGCAGCTCATTGCTGAATTTCCCGCTCATCCCCGCAGCGTAGAAATTGCCCTCCGCAAGTTAAAAGAAAATCCCAATCAGCCGGAGTTGATGCTGATAGTAGCCAAACACGGTCATTATGTCAAAGATTACGGTACAATTTTGGAACAACTGGTGCAGCGAAACAGCACCGCTTTGAAACCGGAAGATTGGGAAGAAATTGCCTTCGGCTATTGGGAAAAACAAAATTACGGCAAAGGAGCGATCGCCTACGGAAAAGCTCCCCGCACCGCCAAAAATCTTTACCGCAAAGCTCGCGGTTTGTGGCTCGACGGAAAAATACCGGAATCGAGAATTGCCTATCAAGAATTAGTGCGGGATTTTCCCGATTCCGAAGATACCGGTATGGGTTTAATTCGGCTGTCGCGGGTGAGCGATCCCAAGGATGCGATGGTTTATCTCGATCGGGTAATTAGCAAATTCCCCAATTATGCCCCCGAAGCTTTGTTAGATAAATCGCAACTTCTCGACAAAGCAGGCAGCGGTCAATCCGCCTCAGAAACCCGCAAATTGCTATTGACAAAATACAACAATTCTGATAAAGCAGGCGAACTGCGCTGGACGATCGCCCAGCAGTATGCCAAAGCCGGAGACTTAAAATCAGCTTGGCAGTGGGCGAGAGAATTAACCACCCACAATCCCGACAGCGAACAAGCTCCCGAAGCAGCATTTTGGGTCGGGAAATGGGCTCTTCAACTCGGCCGCGAACAAGACGCCAAGACTGCATTTGACTACACAATTTTACGCTATCCAGAATCGTATTTTGCATGGCGATCGGCAGTATTTCTCGGCTGGCCAGTAGGCGACTTTACCACAGTCCGAGACTTGTCTCCCAAGGTAGTGCGCCCCCCCCAGCGCCCCGAACCAACCGCCGGTTCTCCAGCGCTGAAAGAACTCTATCAACTAGGTCAAGATAGAGATGCTTGGACGCTGTGGCAAATAGAATTCACCAACCGCACAGAGCCAACTATTGCCGAACAGTTTACCGACGGTTTAATGCGAGTTGGAGTCGGAGACAACTTAGACGGTTTGTGGATGGTTGGGAGTTTGCGGCAGCGAGAACAACCAGATGATAGAACCGAATACCTCGCTCTCAGACAGCAGCCCGCTTATTGGCAAGCACTTTATCCATTTCCTTACTTAGAAACCATTGTCAAATGGTCGCAAGAACGCCAAATAAATCCCGTATTGGTAACAGCATTGATCCGTCAAGAATCGCGGTTTATGCCCCAGATTAAATCAGTAGTTGGCGCTACAGGTTTAATGCAAGTAATGCCGGAAACTGGCTCTTGGGTTGCCGAGAAAATCGGTCTCAAAAAGTATTCCTTGGACAATGTGGACGACAACGTTAAACTCGGCACGTGGTATTTGGATCACACTCACGACGAGTACAAAAATAACTCGATGTTAGCTGTGGCTAGTTACAATGCGGGGCCGAATGCAGTAGCAGATTGGTTGAAGAGGTTTGATTTTAGTGACCCGGATGCTTTTGCAGAAAAGATTCCGTTTCCCGAAACGAAAGGATACGTAAAATCGGTGTTTGAGAATTACTGGAATTATCTGCGGATTTACAATCCGGAAGTCAATCAGTTAATGACTGAGCATTATGAGGCTTCCCAGAAAAAAGCCAAACCTTAGTTAAGTTGTAGGCTGCGTCAGCAGCGCGTTATTTTATCAATAATTGACGGTTGAAAGCTGACGCACCTACTAACTAATGGAGTTCATCGGGATCGATATTTAACTCGCGAAGTTTTGCTGCTAGTCTTTGAGCTCGCTGCTCAGATTCGGCTGCTCGCTGTTGAGCTTCAGCCGCTCGCTGTTGAGCTTCGGCTGCTCGCTGTTGAGCTTCAGCCACTCGCTGTTCAGATTCGGCTGCTCGCTGTTCAGATTCAGCCGTTTGTTGTTCAGATTCCTCTTGCGGAGTCAGAATTAACTCCCCTTCGAGTGTAAACCAGCGCAACCAAGTTCGATCGATCTTTTCATAAATTCCCTGCCACAAACCCAAACTCAATCCTAACTGAGGAATTGGCAAACATCCGCCGATAAGTTCTGCCTGTTCGTAAACGCCAGCCACCAAGCGAAATCCTAAAATTTCATTGGTTGTGCCACTAAAAACAACGTAGTAAGGAACGCGCAGAATCTGCTCATAAACATACCATTTTGTCGGTGGTCTTCCTGTTTGGCTAACTGTACGACCTAAATCTTCATCTGCCGTACTTGAAGATAGCAATTCAACTATAACAAACGGGCTAACTTGCTCTTGCCACATCACGTAACTGAGACGAAGATTTTCGCCTTCGTAGAGTCTCGACACGCCCAAAACAGCAAACCAATCAGGACGTTTGTACCAATTGGAATGTTGCCAATCGTAATAAAGGTTGAGGTCAATGCCAACAAAAACCTCATCTAAATCAACATTGACAGGCCGAAAAGTGTGCCGCAATAAAGGTGACTGGTAGCAATGATACTCGTCAGGCAAACCAGGTTCCTCCGGGTCTTCGCTTGGTAAATCATACATTGTCGGCAGAGTTTGCCTGGGTGAAAGTGGCGGGTCAGTCTGAGGGAGAAAACGAGTTTTTTCAATCATATCTGCACTCATAATTTGAGAACTCTATGGCATGGGGCGTTGCTTCTAGCCCGCCCGGAACTGGCTTTCGGGCCCGTTCCACAAATTGAAACTATGGGATTATAAAATAAATCAGCGGCATCCCAAAGAATCGCGAGTCGAAACCCCAGTTTGAGAATTAATCCCGCTTGCTTTCGCGCACAATTCTTTAACTTGTGCGCCGTCCATAATTGCGTCGGTAAAATCAGCGCCGGTGATATCAACTCCGTCAAAAGTAGAACGCAGCAAAATCGTTTCCGCTAAAATTGCATCGCTTAAATCCGCTTTAGTAAATTTAACTTGATCTATCATGGCATTAGTTAAATTTGCTCCGTGCAAGTTCGCCTCAGTCATCACCGAAGCGCTCATAATTGCTCCCCGCAAATCGGCATTAGAAAAATTAGTCAAGTCCATATTAGCGTTAGAAAACTCAGCCGCCCGCAGCATTTGACCGGAAAAATCGCGTCTTGTCAGTTCGGCGTTGCTAAAGGACAGCGGCGGAGCATAATATTTAGATTGAGCCTCGGCTGGCTGCGGGAGGATGAAGATAGTTAGCGCCAGTAGGAATGCTGCTAGTTGCCGGAGTTTCATAAATCTGATGTGCTCGCAAGGTGGGTATTTGGTAGTGTATCCCGAACTTTGGTCGATCGACTAAACAGTTACAATCTTAATTAATAGTGATGGAGATGAAAAAAAAGATATGCTAAGTTTTTTCTTAACTTGGATAGTAGCAGCGGTTTCGCTGATCGTTACCGCTAACATTGTACCAGGTATGGCGGTGGTGAGCTTTCCGGCGGCGATGCTGGCTGCTGTGGTTATCGGATTGGTGAACGCGGTTGTCAGGCCGATTATTACATTGCTGACGCTGCCTTTAAGCATTCTTACTTTAGGTTTGTTTTTGTTTGTTGTGAATGCAATTTCGCTTTCCCTGGCTTCCTGGTTGGCGGGTGCGTTCAATATCGGCTTTGCGGTTAACGGTTTTTGGCCTGCTTTGGTGGGTTCAATTGTGTTGTCATTCGTTTCTGGGCTGATCGGTCGATTTGTGAATGCCGAAACTTTGGCTAACTAAGATATTATCCCAGATAGTCGATCGGGCAAACTGCAACCGCTACTGTTACCGCAGAACCCGCCTTAACCCCTCCTTGTAAAAGGGGGGGATTTTGACTGCGAACTATTTGTTTGGAGACTAAAAGGGAATTTTTGATTAAACTTTCACCGCTAGCTGCACAAAGTGCCGCCGCTTCTGCTACACTTGGCGTCCCGACTTTGTTGGCGACAATATTTGAAGGATTGGGAACTTCTTGTGAACTTAAAACATCAGCAGCAAAGGTTTTTAACGGCCAATTTCGGTCTTGACAAAGCTCGACAATTCCGGTTTCATTGGATTTTGTGTCGATTGTAGCAATACCCGCGATCGAGCTTTCGGCCAAATGATAAGCGCGACATACACTTTGAATCGCAGTTTCGATGAATTCTCGCGCCGTTCCCCGTTCGCAACCTATCCCCACCCACAAAACTCTCGGATGCCACTGAACCTTGGGAATTGAAGATATTGGCGAGAATCTTCTGTGCGTGAAACTAATCCAAATTCGCGCTTTGATAGTTGATAAATTTTCACTTCCCCAATACAGTGAATGTTTTTCGGGCAGACTTTCTTGCCACAAAGTAGAACCGACTTCTTGAATTACTTCCACCGTTTCCCCTTTAGCCATAGCCGCCGCCACTCCAGCCCAATCACCTTCGCCGCGACTCCAACCGCAGGGAATACCTAGCTTCTCTAAACTAAATTCATTAATCATTATAAAGAATCGAATATCGGAATAAATAAAACTTGTATAATTTTAGCACAAACGGCAAACAATAAAACGTTTAACATGGTGGAACTAAACCAATTACTCTTAGAGTTTGAAGCCAACATCCAATGGGACGCAGTGACGGAAGAATGGGAAGAAAGGCGTGACGGTTGGGTGAGCGAGGT
>JAUBOG010000241.1:0-2793 GCA_036700105.1 Microcoleus occultus BM001215583 | reverse complement strand
CCTGTTGCCCTAATTATTCATCTTTAACTAAAACCCCATTCAGAAAAATATCGGCCAATCCTTCCGCCATTTCCTGCATATCCTGCGGCGAGGCGTTGGGTTCCATAATCGTATTTTGACTGAAACCGGCGACTGCAAACATCCCTAAAAATACTTGAGCGACAATCTTCGGATTCATCTTGCGATAAACTCCTTTTTCCATCGCCGTTTCAAAAAAAGCCTCAGCGACAATACTCATTTTTCCGATGACTTCCAACTGAATTTTGTCGCGCAAATCCGGGTGAAACTGCGCCTCCAAAAAACACACCCGCATCATATCGCTATTCTCCCGGATATTCAGCATCCGCCTGCGCATCACCTGAGCCACAGCTTTGTAACTGCCCATTTCGCTCAATTCTGTCAGCAAATCTGTCAGCAATTCCACCCATCCTTCCGTCGCCACCTCAACCAAAATCGCTTTTTTATTATCAAAATGCCGAAATAACGTACCCTCGGCCACCCCCGCCGCCGCTGCTAAATCGCGAGTTGTGGTGGCGTCGTATCCGCTGCGGGCAAACAACCGCTGAGCGGCTTGTAAAATCCGCTTCTTGGTGTCTGTTTCTAAAGGAGGAGACTGATTAAAAATTCGCATGGCTTTGCAATCGGTAATTGGCGACTTGGAACTCGGGATTTGGAACTGAAAAACTAAATTATGTTAAGTTTTAAGTTGTGCGTGACTTTAATCTTAAACTGGAAGTGGCGCAACAGATCGCTTATGCCCCCAAAAATCTTTATGCTTAAAAAGCATCTCTTGTTATTCGGCATAAATTTATTGCCGTTTGACAATCCAAAATCTAAAATCTAAAATCTAAAATCGAATGACCCTTTTTGAGATTGGCTGTATCAGCCTAACATCTGCGGCGCAACAGATCGCTTATGCCTCCAAAAATCTTTATCCTTAAAAAAGAATCCCTGGCATTCAGCAGAAACATTTTTTTGTTTGACAATCGAAAATCCCAAATCTAAAATCTAAAATCGAATGACCCCGCAGTTCCAAAAACCCGAATCGCCCGTTAGCGAAGCCCTCAAAGACGATCGCCCAAATCGATTTATCGCCTCCTTGCTCGCCGCTGTGCTGCTGTGGTGGGGAATTTCGCCCGAAATGGCGATCGCCCGCACCAACCCCGCCAGCGGCTCCCAAGCAGTGTCTGTTCAACCGTCGCTCGATCGGGTAATCAAGCAAGTCACCGAATTCAAGCTCGACAACGGCATGACATTCATCGTACTCGAAAGACCGCGATCGCCCGTAGCATCGTTTCTGATACAGGCTGACGTGGGAGGCGCAAACGAACCCGACGGCCAAACCGGAGTCGCCCACTACCTCGAACATTTAGCCTTCAAAGGCACGCCAAAAATCGGCACAACCGACTACAAAGCCGAAAAGCCGCTGCTAGAAAAACAAGACCAACTCTTCGAGCAAATGCAAGCAGCCAAAGCCAGCGGCAAAACCGAAGAAGTCGCCGCATTAAAAGCAGAATTTGACAAAGTAGAAGCCGAAGCTTCGCAATTTGTCAAGCAAAACGAATTCGGAAAAATAGTCGAACAAGCAGGCGGAGTCGGATTGAATGCTGCAACTTCTACCGACGCCACCATGTATTTTTACAGCCTCCCAGCTAACAAATTAGAACTGTGGATGTCGCTGGAATCCGAGCGATTTCTAGAACCGGTATTTCGGGAATTTTACAAAGAAAAACAGGTAATCTTAGAAGAACGGAGGCTGCGAACCGAGAATTCGGCGATCGGTCAAATGGTCGAAGTTTTTGCCGACAAAGCTTTCTCAGTCCATCCCTACCGCCGCCCCGTCATTGGCTCCACTGAAGACATTAGGAACCTCACCCGCAGCAACGTGCAGAAGTTTTTCGATACTTATTACGTCCCCAGCAATTTGACTGTTGGAGTAGTAGGAGACGTGAAAGCGGCGGAGGTGAAGCGGCTCGCTCAAATTTATTTCGGCCGCTACAAAGCGAAGCCAGCGCCTCCTAAATTGCAAATTGTGGAGCCGCCGCAAACGCAAACAAAAGAAGTCACGCTGAAGTTAAAAACTCAACCTTGGTATTTGGAAGGATATCACAAGCCGGCGATGAATCATCCCGACAATGCGGTTTATGAAATAATTGGTTCTTTGCTCAGCAGCGGCCGCACTTCTCGACTTTACAAATCTTTAGTAGTAGAAAAGCAGTTAGCGCTAGCTGCTCAAGGTTTCAGCGGTTATCCGGGGGAAAAGTATCCGAATTTGATGTTATTTTACGCTCAAACTGCTCCGGGCCGCACGGTTGATGAAGTAGCCTCCGCTTTGAGCCAAGAAATCGATCGCCTGAAAACAGAACCGGTGTCCGATGCGGAATTGGAGCGCGTAAAAACTCAGGCGAGAGCGGGTTTATTGCGATCGCTCAATTCTAATACGGGCATGGCATTTTCGCTGGTGGACTATCAAGTAAAAACCGGTTCGTGGCAAAATTTGTTTAAGGAATTGGATGCGATCGCGGCTGTTGCTCCTGCTGACATTCAACGTGTTTCTCAGGCAACTTTCCGCCCGGAGAATCGCACGGTGGGCAAGCTTTTGCCACTGTAAGGAAGAAGGCACGACACGGATTTTGACACGAATACAGGGATGAATTGTCGAGTGTGAGGCATTCATCAGAAAGAAGAAAGACTCGTTCCTAGGCTCGGCCCATTCCTGAAAACTTAAGACTGAAACCCCTAATAAATGTCGCTTTTAGTCGAGTCTAGATCCCCCTAAATCCCCCTTAGGTC
>JAUBOG010000240.1:8824-9897 GCA_036700105.1 Microcoleus occultus BM001215583 | reverse complement strand
TCCTTCTTCCTTCGGACTGACATCCGTTACATCCGTTACATCCGCTACTTGCATCGGCTGCCGAACTTCCTTCTTCCTTCGGACTGACATCCGTTACATCCGTTACTTGCATCCGCTGCCGAACTTCCTTCTCTTCGATCACGCAAAGCGGGGCAAAATCTGGGCTAGGGAAGACTGTTGAAGTGGAATCTCGATCGCAAATTCCGTTCCTTTTCCCGGTTCCGAGAAGCACTTCAACTCGCCGCCGTGTTGGTTGACAACAATTTCATAGCTAATCGACATTCCTAAACCGGTGCCTTTACCCACTGGCTTAGTAGTAAAGAAAGGGTCAAACAACCGCTTCCGAACATCTTCTATCATCCCCGGGCCGTTGTCAGAAATCCTAATTATTACCTTTTCCCCCTCGATTAACTCCGTGCTAATCCGAATCGCAGAAATCGGGATTGGAGAGTTAGAAATTGAAGATTGAGTATTTGCCGGCGAATCTTTTAGCTCGCCTATTTGCGAGTTTTTATGTTTTTTTTCATCGCTATTTTCGTGTTTGTTCCACTCAATAATAGCGTAAATGGCATTAACTAAAATATTCATAAATACCTGATTTAGCTGTCCGGGATAGCACTGCACCAGCGGCAAGTCGCTGTATTCTTTGTAAATGGCGATCGCCTCTTGACCGGGTTTCCCTTTAAGCTGGCTTTGCAAAAGCATAATCGTGTTGTTGATACCGTCGTGAATGTTCACCTGCTTCATTTGAGCTTCGTCTAACCGACAAAAATTCCGCAGCGACAAAACGATATCGCGCACTCTTTCTGCACCTTGCTGCATGGAATTTAACACTTTAGGCAAGTCTTCCAGCAAATAATCCAGTTCGATTGCTTCTGATTCTGCTTCAATTGCTGCGATGGATTCGGGACAGTGCTGCTGGTAGAGTTCGAGCATCCGCATTAAACCTAGCGTGTACTCTTTAGCGTGGTGCAAATTGCTGTAGATAAAGCCGATCGGATTGTTAATTTCGTGAGCTACTCCTGCTACTAACTGCCCCAAAGAAGACATTTTCTCTGTTTGAATTAGTTGAG
>JAUBOG010000240.1:0-8724 GCA_036700105.1 Microcoleus occultus BM001215583 | reverse complement strand
GGTTCTACCTGCACTACAATTGGTTCGTGGATTAGTTCGGGCGATCGCTCCAAAGACTGCCGAACTGCCGTCATAATTGAGGTTTTGCGATCGAGAACCAATATATCAGTTTTAGTAAAGCGGTAGAGTACGAACAAAGGCTGTTTAGAAAATAACTCCAAGCTGTAGGGGCGGCTCATGTGTTCAAAAAAACGCCTGCGAGAAATCATCCCTGTAAACTTTCCTTGCTCAGTGATGATGATGCCCGGAAGTAAAGGGTTTGCTTGAAAAATTTTAGCAACTTCGTTCCCCAGACACTCAGACTCCAGGAGCAAGTCGTAGAGGGTTAATTCCTCTAGAGTCGATCGCAAACCAAGCGGCGATTTCTGGGAACTCAACCCGTCAGGTTCATACACTGCTCCCTCCTTTGGTAATTGGCCGCTGCGGTTGGCTGCTGGAGTATTGCGTATTATTTCCACTGCATTTTCGACTCTTTTTATAGCTGGGCAATTAACTACAATCTGCTCGCTCAAATCGAGTTAATGCAGCAGGATTTTTGATTGCCTTAAATCGTGCTGTTGTCACCCGAAACAATATTGCAGGTTAGATTTATCTAACAGCAGATGCCCCTTTGAAACCTGACTATTTACTAAATTTTATCTATCCAAGATTCTACTAATCCCAAGATAGCAGTTATAACTACCTTTAATGTTTGATGAGATTAATTTGGTTTAGATCGATCGACATCCGCGATCGCGAGCCAGTACATTTGCTATTACCCCTTGCCTAAAATTATATGACAATCAGACAAGACTAGCGACAAATCGGGAGCCGATCGCCCGCGCGAGAGAATTCAGACAAAACCAGTTTCGGGGAATTGCCAAAGATTATCAATTGTCGGTTTTTTCGCACAAATCCCGATCGCTCTCAACACGCGGATTGTATTGCAGGTAGTCTCCGAGCCAGTGACATCCGACTGCGAGCAATTTGTCAAGTTCGGTAACTTCTACTTTAGCAGCATCGAGACTCCAAAGCTTCACCGACAAATCTTTCCCGGCAGATGCTAAAGTTTGGCGATCGAGACTAAAACTGACACTCCAAACATCCGCTTGATGCGCCCTAAAAGTTTGCAGCAAAGTACCGTCAGGGCGCCAAAGTCTCACATTACCGTCAGTGCTGCCCCCTGCAACCATCCCGCCATCGCTGCTCCAATTGACGCTACCCAAACCTGTTGTAGAATCGCCTAAAGTTTTGAGCAACTTGCCGCGGGCGTTCCAAAGTTTCACCGTCCAATCGTGACTCGCCGAAGCTAGAGTCTCACCGTCTGGCGAGAAATTGCAGCCCCACACTTCGTCTGCGTGTCCCAAAAGAGTTTTCTCAAGTCGAAACTGTGTTTTCCCGCTGCGTTTCCAAAGTTTGACAGTTCGATCCTGACTGGTAGAAGCTAACAGATTGCCGTCGGGACTGAACCTGACTGATGTAACTGGTCTAGTGTGTCCTTGTAAAGTGTGCAGCAAAACCCCGCCTGCACTCCAAATCTTAATAGTGCGATCGGAACTAGCAGTAGCAATAAGTTCGGAATCGGGGCTAAAACTGACGCTCCAAACTAAATCTCGATGTTTTTTCAAAATTTGCTGCAAACTTCCGTCGCGACGCCAAATTCTGACAGTTTTGTCGAAACTTGTAGAAGCAATTAACTGACTGTCGGGACTGAAAACAACCTCAGTAATGTACTCTTTGTGTCCGGGCAAACTCAAAATCAACTTGCCGTTCGCATGAAAAACTTTCACAATAAAATCGTCACCCGCACTCGCAATTAACTTGCCATCCGGGCTGAAATTAGCCGTGTGTCCGTTAGGAAAGCGATTGCGTTCTTTGACTGCATTTAAAGTTTGGTGCAGTATATTTACGGTCTGTGCTTTTAGGGCGGGGGAAACTTCTATTTCTCGCAATTTTTTTCCCGCGCGGACTGCTGCGATTAAAGCTCCTAGCTGGTCGTAGCTTAGGGAAATATCGGCGGTGGAGTTGAGGGCTTCAATTTGGGTAATTATTGCTTGTTTTTTTTGATTTTGAGCGCGAGCGGCAACTCGCTGCGTTTGCACTATAACGGCGGCAGAGATTGCGGAAATTGCAGCGAGTCCGAACAAACTCAACTGGACTGTTCGCTTGGCTTTTTGGTGAGCTTTAGTCAAGACTAAATTTGCCTCTGCCAGTATTTGCGATGCAGCTTTTTCTAGTTCCAAAGCTCTTTGAACTTCTAAATTTTCGAGTTCTTGGCTAGCTGATAGGAATTGATAATCGCGATCGCCCAAACTTTTGTCTGCCGCCCAGGCTAGCGCTTCTGCGAGAGCTCTGCCTTGCAGCAACCGGGAATTATCGGTATGGTTAGAGGCTTCCCAAGCGGCGATCGACTCGGAGTAAGGCAGGAGCTTTGCTAATTCTTGCTGTATCCATTTTCGGTTAAAAACCGAGGCGTAAATCGGGTTGTAAACCCTCATTTTTCCTCGGTCTTTAGCGATTAAACCTGATAGTAACAGTTCCATTTTTTCGGAACTGTCTTCAGCTAAAGCAGCTTGAAAAATTAACTCTCCTGCTGATTTTTCTGTTTGATTCGGGAGTGTTGCATCGGCGGCTAAAATTTGTTGGTAAAGTCCCAGCAAACGGCCGGTGCGCTGCGGATTTCTCAGGAGGCGATCGCGAATTGTTTTGAGGTGTTCCGGTTCGTCTTGAAATTCCCAGTTTTCCAGTGCACTCGACTGGACTAATTCGGCAATGAATAATCGACTGTTGGCTGCGCTATTGCACTCGTCGCTGGTTTGTGCTGCTAACTTTTGAGCCGTTAACTGACAAATCTTGTGAGTGAGAAATGGCTGTCCTCCCGTCCATGCTAATATTTCTTGGAGAATTTCTCGGGAATTCTCTATTTTTTCGGCCCAGCCTCGAGCTAAAGGTGCGGCTTCGGCAAGATCGAATCCTTTGAGTTCAATGGCGCGGCCGATGTTAAACGGGGTTCTGGTTTTATCAGCGATTAAATCTTGAGGAGTTGCGACTCCAAACAAGGCAAAAGTCAGGCGGTTGTATTCTGGATTTTCGGCGCGTTTGTTGTAGCAGCCGCGCAGCATTGAAAAAAAGTCGTCGCCCTTGAAGTTGAGGGAAAGAATGCTGTCGATTTCGTCGATAAAAATCACGATGTTGCGATCGCTCGCAGGAAGCAATACCTGTTCGATAAATTCATTTAATCTGACGACTGGCGGCAAGTGTTCTCGATCGCGCCACCAATTCCTGACATTCATTTTAATTTTAAAGCTGTTGGCGAGAGTGGCTGTAAAGCCCGCATACCACTGCACCGGAGTTATTTCGGCCGTGCCAATTCCTGTGATGTCTACCATCCCGCAGGCGATGTTTTCTGCTTGCAAGCGGCGGGCTGTTTGCACCCGCAAACTCGATTTTCCCATTTGCCGCCCGGTGAGTACGTAGCAAAATTCGCCTGCTTTTAACGAGCTGTAAAGTTCGCGATCGGCCGCTCTGGTGACGTAGGTAGGAGCATTCGCCGGCAAACTGCCACCAACTTGATATTCAAATTCTGTCGATGGCAAATCGGACACGGGAAATAAAGGGGAAGCAGAAGGAAGTAATTCTATTTTACCAGACTTTTCCCCAACCTCAACTTCTGTGTTATGAAGTTGGTTTTGTTGCGATAATATGTCGCTCATAATTACTTCTGTTTCCCCTTTATTTTAGGCAATTCTCATTAAAAATTCTAAGATGTTGAGTGGAGGGATCTCGGGACGCCCGGTTTTGTTTGGCGATCGCACTGAATTAAATTCAAAGGATATTTGAGGAAAGTAAGCGACGGTTTCCATGTGCGGTTTGCCGAACTAGATGTGGTAACTATATAAACGGTAGGGCGATCGCACTTTCAGTACGATGTCAGTATTTCAAGCTGTACATCCGCTGAGTCTGAATATCTCAAAGTGTGAAAATAGCTGTAATCTTTGAGCTGTCTGGATTTTGGTTGATTGAAGGGTGGGGCGGTGCGAGGGCTAGAAACAGACAGTTAGCCAAGTGGTACAAGGGAAGAGGGAGAGAGGGGAGACTCTTGGACGCATGGGGGGGCTAGAAACCGGGTTTCTACGATTTTTTTCGTTGAGTGACCAGAAATCTTCGCATAAACCGGGTTTCTGAGGTTATATAGGTTCAGCGCATGGGGGGCTAGAAACCGGGTTTCTGCATTTTTTTAGTTACTAAACGAACAATCTTCGCAGAAACCCGGTTTCTGAGGTCATTACCGTACCTTCACTGTCAATGCCTTAATATCACCCAAAAGAATGATTGCCCGACAAAAAGTTGCGTGTTATGTTTCTAAAGAATTCTATACAAAAATACTTTTACCTAAAAGGAGAACAAAAAATGGACACACCTACAGATCGCCTGCAAGAACCTGTCGGGGCAAGAGAACTCGAATCAATACCTGTATCGGGAAAAGTTTCTGCCGAAAAAGTTACTGAGGTTAAGTTTGAAACGACTCCTTTACAAACCCCTGCTTATACTCAGGAAAAAGTTAGCGTCGAGGAGTTGAAGATTAACGGCGACGATTTGGTTGCTAAAGTTAAAGAACTGATTCACGAAGGGAGTATCCGCCGCCTGATTATCAAAAATGAAGATGGACGGATTTTGGTAGAAGTTCCTCTGACGGTGGGAGTAGTCGGCGGAGTCATCAGCGCGACTTTGTTTCCAGTGATTGCAGCCGTAGGGGCGATAGGTGCCTTAGTCGCTCACATGACGATCGTTATTGAAAGAACAGATTGACACAAGTGCGATCGCACTGCAGCTATAGCGGTTTTCAAGCGCGGCTTGAGAACCGTCAGCACACCTGATGTTACTGAGATCGAGGGTATATCATCAGGAGCGCATTGCGTATCCTGCTAACTGCTAACGATATGTAGAGCGCGCCATGCGTCCTGGGGCGATCGCGCGCAAACATTTGCTAGGAAACTGTTTGGTGAGCTAACTTAGCTGTCCCTAAAGCAGTCTTCCTGCTGTCAAAGAGTTTCATAACCCCGGAGGAAATGGTCTCGATTACATCGGGAGCGCAGTAAGACAGAAACTCTTCCGACGAAATATGATCGGCAAAAAACTCTTGAGCTTTCTTTAAAAAGTTTTCTGTTTCAGCAAAGCCGATAGATTTGATAATAAAGGTAGCTACGGGAGAGTTTTTAATATCATAGGGAGATTCTTGATTTCGTCCTATTGCTAACAAATTTAAAACCTCTTTTTCCAACTGAGTTTCTAAGGGGTAGGCGATTTGCCTGTTGGGCAAATAATCCTCCAAAACAGATGTTTTAAATCCGGGCGCGCGCAATTCTCCCATCATCGTCGAAAGCGGTATGTCGCGCCCCAAACGGTAGGAAAGAGCTTCTAGAATGGCGATTGTAATTAGTTTGATACCCAGATAAAGTTTAGCAACTTCGATATTTTTGCGGGTTTGGGAAATCATGTGAGCGTAGGCTGCATCGTCCGGCTCTTGCATAAACTGCTGGAAAACCAGTTCGGGTTTGAGGAAGTTCAAAAATCCTTCCATCTTTTGCAGAGACCTGCGATATCCACCGACAGTATAGGAATTGACGTTGCTCAATTCGTGGTTGGTTTCTGGCATCAAGTTCCAGGTATTGTCTAAGAAGTTAGAGGAATTTGCAGAGGCAAAATTCTCTACATCCCTATTTGCTAATCTGACAGCACGCTTGACAGTTTCTGCGGTTTCGGCATCAGTCCATCCAAAATTAAAATCGCGATTTACACTTACCAGCCGCTGGTGCAAAAGTTCGATCGCGCTTAAACCGCTGGGCGCAACCGGACGAAAAGGAATAGTAGCCTCGATGCAGGCGGCGATTTGGGCGATCGCACTTGCAGGCAAAAAAGGCTCCAAAGATTTGCCAGCAATAACCGCACTCAAAAATTCGTTTTGGCCGGCAAACGGAGAAAGAATCTTACCGGGAGCAAACCCAAATACTGAGGCCACGAGCTGATACACGGCATCGTGAGGCAGTTCGGTTTCATCTCTAATCACCAACTGCGATCGCACTTCTTTGACAAAAGGACAAAGGGCGCTGCTAATGTTGAAACTCACGCCCTGATCGACTTGCACGTATACAAGGTCGTGAAACAGCGCAGCCAGCACCTCGATCGGATCGACTGACCCCCCGACCTCGAAAATGTGTTCCGACGTGTGAAAGTAGCGCCAAGGCCCTCTCATCGTTTGAATGATCAGCTCGGCTATCTGCTCCAGCTTCGCAATGTCTACTCGACCTCCCAATTGCTCGATCGACGCGACCAAACAATCCAAACACCGTCTTTGTTCTCCGAAAAGCTCCATTTACGCACCTCCAGTGCATTCCCTGATTGTCTTGCGCTTCATTGCATGGTATCAAAACGCGCTGCGATCGTGCCATCGCCCGCGACTCAAAAATTACAAATGTCAATAGTCCGATCGAGGGGTAAAAGCCAGAGGGGAAGAAACCGAGAGAGGGAGAGAGCGAGAGCGGAAGATTAAAAATTAAAAATTTGCGGCGGTTCCCGGAACGAGGGCGCTCTGTATCATATGTAACAGTAGATTTGAGTTGTCATATTATTGAAGAATTCAAGCATTAAAGAAAAGAACAATCGGGAATCACTGATGACGATCCGGGCTGGGAGTACGGGCCGAAAGTTGCATTTTTGGGGAAACTGGTATTAGTTAAGAACTCGAAGCTCCTAAATCTCAAAAAAATCCGCTTTCTGAGATACTGCAAATTCCACATTTATGAATTACACCCGCTTATCCTGAGCTCCCGTAGGGACACGGCACGTCGCGGTGTCCCTACACTTCACAAAGCTGGAATACGCTGTAAATCGGGGGTCGATCGGAGTTCTGGCAAGCAGAAACCAGGTTTCTGGGCGCGGCTCGATCGATCTTCAGCTTTTAGAGAGATGTAAAAACTCGATCGATCGCTGCAAGATAAACTAGGAACTCAGCAATTTGGGAGATGAAGTGGCGTGAAATTCGTGTCCGACCCGCGAATAACGGTCAAAATCCGCAAAATGAACGAGCGGGTGCGGTGGCAAGAAAAGTCGATCGCCGATCGGGGAATCGACCAAACTAAGATGGTTTTGGACGATGGAGTTCCAGACTCTCCAGAGTTTTCGTTTTTAGTCGCAGGCGACAGCGGCACGGGCAACCACCGCGGCCACAACCCGCAGCGGCAGGTTGCCGAAAAGATGATCGAGGAGCGCGAAACTTGCCGTTTTGCCCTCCACACGGGGGATGTAGTTTATCTGGTAGGTTCAAGCGAATATTACTTGCAAAACTTCATTCGCCCCTACCGAGAATTTATAGTCGGCGGCGAGCATCCATCTCGGATTGCGTACGATCGGATGGTGTTCAACTTTCCGTTTTTGCCCGTACCGGGAAACCACGACTATTACGACTTGCCCCTTTTCTACGGCATTCTGTCGGCGACAGCTTTGCCGCTGCGCCGGCTGTTGGGTTCCAAGCTGGATCTCGATGTCGGCTGGCACGGTTCCGAGATCGGAAATACCTACGCCAAAGCTTTTCTCGACTACCTGAAAGCTCACAAACTGCCGTCCGAGCTCGATCGGCACCTAGACGCCCGCTACACAGCCAGCACCAGCACAGGCCGCTGCATCCGCTACCAACCCGGACGCTTTACCCGCTTACCCAACCGCTATTACACGTTCCGCAGCGGCGGCATCGACTTCTTCGCCCTCGACTCCAATACCTTTAACGAACCGTTGCCGATCCCGAAAACCAAACAGGGCGACATTCGCCGCCAAAATTTGGAACTCGACAGGCAGAAGTTGGAACAAGAAAAATTGGAAATGCTCGAAATGTGCGATCGGCTAAACCCCCAAATCCCAGAGGAAGCCGAACAGCTAGACGACTTGGGCGCAAAATTAGAGCAAGTTGACGAAATGCTGATGGATATTGACAAACAACTGTCGCCAGACAAAACAGCCTCTACCGACGTCGAACAGCTCGAATGGCTCAAACAAAGATTGATTGCATCTTGGGCAGATTCAGACGTGCGGGGGCGGGTAATTTACCTGCACCATCCCCCCTACGTAACCGAGGCGACAAAGTGGAATCAAGCTCAAACTTTGGCGGTGCGGCTGCGGTTGCGCGAGGTGCTCGACGCGGTGGCCGATGCAGTTGGGAAAGCAGCGCAGGGGCGTCCGCTAGTAGATTTAGTGCTGACGGGCCACGCCCACTGTTTGGAATACCTGCGGACTGGGGATACCGGACACGGCGACTCTGGGATTAATTGGATTGTCTGCGGGGGAAGCGGCCACAGCCTCCGCCGCCAGCGCCCGGAAGGGCCGGTGTTGCAGGAAGCATCGACTCCGGAAACTTATCGGTTGGCGCGCGAGGCTGGTTCCGAAACAGCCGGCCTGCGGGTAGCGGAATCTTTGCTGTATGTCGGCCGCAGCGGTCAAGGTTCGCACAAACGCCGTCCTTATTCGTGTTTGCGGATTGATGTTCTCGACGGGTGTCCCCCCAAGTTCCGAGTCAAACCTTTGATTGTCGAACGATTTGAGGGGAAATGGCAGGAAATCGCGATCGAACCTTTTGTGATTTAACTTTCGTTTTTGTGCAAATATCGATCGCCTGAAAAAGGTGGACGCAAGTTAGTAGTGCGCTAACAAGTTAGTAGTTAGTAGGGTGCGCAATGCGCACCGGTGCGCATTGCG
>JAUBOG010000023.1:0-27575 GCA_036700105.1 Microcoleus occultus BM001215583 | reverse complement strand
CTTAACAGCAGCCGCTTGGCTATTAACGTATCGCTGCACTGTATCTTCTGACACTTGAAGTACCCGAGCAATCCCCGCCTGAGAAATACGTTCAAGTAGCATCCGTGACATTAACTCCTTTTGTTCTTTTGTAATAGGTTTCCCTGCCGGATTTAAAACAAATTGACGACCACATTCTCGACATTTATAGTTTTGTTTGCCATGCCGAGTTTGACCGTTCCGACTAACTTCTTTTGAGCCACAATGAGGACAATGGGGAATCTCTACTGTCAGATCCCACTATGATAAACACTTTTCTCTAATAGTAACTTACTCGATCCTTTCCTTCAGGACACTACCATATCTTCTACTTTCCCAGCTCCCCATAACGGGGAGGAATCTAAGGCTGCTTTGAGTTGAGATGAGCCAAACCCACTTTTTTGTTTGGTAATCTCTACAGTGCGGTCAATTAAACGTTGATCCATTTGTTGTTTAATTAAGCCCTTTCTGAATCGAACTAAAGTAGCTTTGCTAAAAGGGGGAGTTTCGCAATTAAGACAATCAAGAACTAACTGCCACCGTTGCTCCATCACTATTTCTTCAATCACTTAATTATCAGAAATACCCAAATATGCTTGTAGAATAATTGCCAAGGCAAGTTGTGCAGGCGGAACTGGACTGTGACCCACTGTCCTGTCTTTAAAAATTGTAGCAAGTTCTTCTTGAAACTCATCATTAAATATGAATGAACGGTTTAGTCGAAGAAAGGTGAATAACTTGGCTCGTTTAATGCGTTTGATAATCAACGCTTCAGAGTCTGAGAGTTCAATTGGAGGATGCCATAAGGGAGGACGCATAGGGTTTCTTTCTTCTGCCTGATTGTTAGAATTTAACAGGATTCTCAATTCACATATCATTTTCAGTCTGTTTTGTCAAGACCGCATGCTGAACCGATGCTCTAGGTTTGAAACCAGAGACAAGTAAAAACACTGCAATAATTCTTGACTGCAAGTTCATCAATATTTACACCTTGAGATAGATGTATTAATAGGTGAGTAAGCTTATAATTAAAATCGTCGTTGCTCAGCCGAAGTATGAAAAGGCAAATTAGATCCCCAACTTCTTTCAGAGCGCTGAGATTTGAGCGTGAATTAATTTGATTCAGAAGTCCGGAAGCTGCCGGCAATCATACCGTCCCATCAGCAACGGCTCAAAATTAATTCCTAGCAGTTTTAACATCTACCCAAAAATCGGAGGATATTCTAGTGCAAAGAAGTGGCAAAGCCTTCGGCTCCTGCTCTCGCTGCGAAACAGTACCAGAAAAAATAGAGGGCAGCGGAGGTTTATACCTGTGGTTTCCAGTATCGCACACGCTGAACAAGGTTATTTCTGCACTGGCCAAAGCTAAACTTGAATTCGAGCTTTTAGAAGACAGCAAGTGTTTGTACATCATGCTGGAGGGAATAGCGAGAGAAAATTTTAGCGCCCTAGCATCATCGGTGCTGACAAATCAAGAGTTGAAAGAGACAAAAGTTTTGTGGATGCGCGAAGTAGAACAGCCGCAACTTAGGGATTTTTATCGCAGCACTACTTTAGACTCTTTTATTAAATTCAGCCAGTCTGATTGGTTATTAGATTTATTGTCAGAAGAACGCATAACTACACATTTTCAGCCCATTGTTTATACCTCAGATACTTCTAAGATTTTTGCCCACGAAGCGCTGCTCCGAGGAATTGACGATCAAGGAAACTTAATTCCTCCGGGTCGGATTTTTGGTCAAGCAGAATCAGCCGGTATAATTTTTCAACTAGATGCTTTAGCCCGAACTCGCGCTATCCGCGAAGCTAAGCTACACGATATCGAAGAACTACTTTTTATTAATTTTTCTCCGACTTCTGTTTACGATCCGGCTACGTGCTTGCGAATGACTGTGGGAGCTATTGATGAAGCTGGAATCCCTCACAGCAATATTGTTTTTGAAGTAGCGGAATCTCAACACCCTCCTGATATAGATCACTTGATTAAAATTCTGAGGTTTTACCGAGAAGCGGGATTTTTAATTGCAATGGACGATTTCGGCAGCGGTTCTTCTAATTTAAATTTGATGCACCAGTTGCGGCCCGATTTTATCAAGTTGGATATGCAATTGATTCGGAATGTCCATCAAGATTATTATAAGGCACTAATTACTGAAAAGATATTAGAAATTGCCTGTAAATTAGAGATTAAAACTGTTGCTGAAGGTGTGGAAACTTTGGAGGAGTTTGAGTGGGTGCGACAACGGGGAGCAACTTTTGTTCAAGGTTATTTGATTGCTAAACCGACTTCTCCACCGATCGCAGTTACGAGCTATATTGGTGCTGAGCCATTACCTATGTCTGCTTAAAAGGTTTGTAGCACATCTGTAAGTAGGGTGCGTCAGAGGAAAAATACCTGATGAAATCGAAACTATCGATGTCTGACGCACCCTACAAGTTAAATTAGTCTTTTAAACGCTCAAATTGCGGCGCAAAAAGCTTTCTAAAGATTCCATTCTCATGCCGTAAATTGATTCCAATTGCTGCACTTCTTCCGGCGTGCAGAAAAACTCGTTACCCAGCAATACCCGCAAAGTTCCCAAGCCTTTTTGAGCTTGAGAATTCAACAAACCCACGGCATTTCGCAATCCGTCAAACACAACCAGCGGCGGGTTAATTACGATCGGTTCGCGGTTGAACAAGCGTCCGAAAATGCGAGCAATGTCGTCTCTTGTCAGCACATCCGGGCCGCCGACTGGCAAAATTTGGTTGCGCGCGCCTTCGACTGTTGGCGAGTCTACGGCAATTTTTGCCAAGTCGTCGGTACTGACAACAGATGTGCGGTTTTTGCCGTCGCCAATCAGCAGGTAAAGTCCGGTTTCGCGAAATCTTTCTGCTAGCGGTAACAAGCTGGAAGCAAAGCCGGCCGGCCGCAAAATGGTATAATTCAATCCGCTGTTTTGCAGGTATTTTTCTACTTCTCGCTTGGCCTTGAATACTGCGGAATCTTCGTATCCGCGATCGACTCCCAGTACAGAAAGAAAGACAAAGTGCTGCACTCCTGCTTCTTTGGCGCAGTCGATCAATTCTATGTTGGCGCGGTAGTGTACTGCTTGAACGTCGCCGCCGGTGCCGTGGGTGCTGATGATGTACTGCACTCCTTGACAAGCTTTTTTAATATCTTTGTCCTGTTTTAAATCCCCGATAAAAATCTCGGCGCCTCGGTTTTCTAGTTCTGAGTAGCGAGATGCGAGGCGAACGAATGCGCGGACAGGCTTCTCTTGCTGTCTGATTTCTCGTACAATTCGGCGGCCTAGTGCGCCTGTTGCTCCGGTTACTAAGAACATGATTTTTAGTTGTTGGTTGTTACTTACATATTGCACTTTTCTCAAGAACAGGCAAGATGCCTGTTCCACAAAGAGTGAATTTTCTTCTGGTGGGGTGGGCTTCTAGCCCGCCCATAAAAGGCTTATTGAGAATAGTGCAAGATGTCAGTTGTTATTAATCTTATAACTTATAAATCAGATTTCGACAATTACGGGGGCGTGGTCGCTGGGTTTAATCAATTTTCTGGGAGCAACATCTATTGTACAGTTTTTTGCCTGTTCGTAGAGGGGGATGCTGAGATAATGGTGGTCTATTCTCCAGCCGTTGTTGCGGGGAAATGCGGCGGCGCGGTAGTCCCACCAGCTATAATGACCTCCTTCTGTGGTGAATTTGCGAAAGGGGTCGTTTAATCCTAATTCTATGATTTCTGTGAGTGCTAGGCGTTCGGGAACGGACAAGCCGACGGAGTTGGCATTGGCTTTGGGATTGTGGATATCTCGATCGTCCGGGACGATGTTGAAGTCGCCGCAAATGCACAAGTTGGGAAATTTGTCTAGGGTTATTTTGAGGTATTCTTGCAGCAGTTTGAGCCACTTTAGTTTGTACTCATATTTCTCGCTGCCGACTTCGGAACCGTTGGGAACGTATACGCAAATGATGCAAATATCGTCTATAACCCCGGCTATGAGGCGTTTTTGTTCGTCAAACATACCTGCGGTTTCGTCGCCGAGAATGGGGGAAAATCCGGTGCTGATTTGCGTTAAGGGCGATCGGCTAAAAATGGCGACACCGTTGTAGGATTTTTGACCGGAAATGTAGCAGTTGTAGCCGAGGTTGGTGAAGGGTTCTAGGGGGAAGTCTTTGTCTGTGACTTTGGTTTCTTGGAGGCAGAGAACGTCTGGGGAGTTTGTTTGCAGCCAGCTAGTAACGTGTTCTAGGCGGGTGCGGATTGAGTTGACGTTCCAGGTGGCGATTTTCATTAATAAGGTGAGGTTAGAGGGAGAGCGATCGCAAGACCACCTTTTCACATACCAAACTTGTTGCTTTCATGTCAAGTGTAAGGGCGATCGAGCATTCTCTAATTTTATGTCTGTGAAACCATCTGAGTTTTATTTTTAACGCGCTGATATTCGGAAGTTTCGGACTGATTTTCATTTTGGGTAGCTGTTGGTTGTTCTGAACCCATAATGTGTGAATCATTCTCACTCGCGCGATCGTCCCCAACTACCAAATCATTTTAACGCAATAAATATCGTACTGCGGCGCGATCGCATTTTAGTAGCAATCGCACCTATTTTTGTCAAACTCCCCTGGAAGTTGCAATTACTGTGTCTATCTGCTACCGTTAACACAGACGCATTTCCAGAAAACAACCGATGACACTAACAGAATTACTCCCTACAATCAGACAACTGTCTGCGATCGAGAAACGAGAGTTAATCCGCATTCTAATCGCCGAAGAGGACATCATTAAGGATATTTTTCCTTTGGAACCTTACAAGATTTACTATCTGCCAACCCCCTACAATAATTTTGGTGCGGGTGCAGCTTTGATGCAGGCAATGAATTTGGCTAACCACAACGAAAACTGAGTATTATGCGATTTAAATACTCTACCAATGACCCCTCTCAAGATGAGTTTGACAGCCTACCGCGCATTCCTTTGATTCTGCGCCACAATAACCAGGGAGCGGAAGTTGTTGGGTTGGTAGACAGCGGTGCCACCGTGAATGTATTGCCTTACAAAATAGGAATTCAGCTTGGCTTAGTGTGGGATGACAGCAAAGCCATTATTCGATTGGCTGGTAATGTTGGCAATCAACCAGCCATGCCTGTATTTTTCATGGCCCAAATAGGTGATTTTGCTCCCGTAAGATTAGTATTTGCTTGGGCCAAAAGTGACAGTGTATCATTGATACTGGGACAGACAAATTTCTTCTTAGAGTTTGACGTTCACTTTTATCGTTCTCGGCTTGAATTTGAGATTGAGCCGAAGCGTTAATTTCCCCCATAATTTATTTGCTATAGCACATCGTATAAATCCGACATCGGCTCATCAAAATCCTCAGCAATTACCAACGGCATCCCGCGCAGAGGATAATGGTTTTGCGCCCTCAATTCAACACTCGAAATCTCAGCCAAATCGATCGACACAGAAGTCTCAGACTGTAACAATCGCTGCTGGCGCAAAAATTTCAATAGCACCTGAAGTACATCATCTGATGATCGATCTATTTCATAGATTAATTCTTCTCGGAGTGTCACGATCGCACATTGTCCTTGCTAAACTTCATTACCTATTTTATAATTATTTTAGCTCGATTTTGGTTTCTCGATAAATTTAGCAAGTTTTGTTTCTAGTTCGATCGAGATACTCTCTAATTACTGGCGCGATCGTGAAGTGCGATCGCCCATTTTGTTTGACTGTTTCAACTAATGACCGTCGTCCTAAAGATTGCATGACTTTCAAGAGTTCTGGCGGTGATATTTGCAGGTTGGCTGGTATTTTTGAGATGTCGGCTGGTTCGGGGGTATTGGCTAGCCAACCCATAACTTGTTGTTCGGATGCGGTTAGCCGATCGCACTGCTGCTGCAATAGTGATTCTAAGTCACCTAAGAATAGGGTATCATAGGATAGGAATTCGGAAACGCTGCCGCCGAATAAGTCTTGAATCAATGTGGCAATTATATTTAACCATAAGGGATTGCCTCGGTAAAGGTCGATCAGTTCTAACCATTTCTCCGGTTCTGCTAAACCTTTTTCTCTGAATATTTCTTGTGCTTCTGCGCCTAAACCGTTGAGTTGCAGAGATTTGCAGGGGCGGTTTTCGCCTTCTAATGCGGCGATTTCTCTGGGTTTTTCCCAACTCAGGAGGATGAGGCAACTGTTGTGGGATGATTCGGTTAGTTGTTTGAAGAATGTGCCGTAATTTTCATAACCAGGTTGGTAATTTCCTGCGAGTTGTTGGCTGCTGAAGATTGTTTGCACATCATCGAGGATGATGAGACAGCGGTGCGATCGCAGATATTCTAGTAGGGACAATCCCCCCGCGATCGCCCTTTCTTCGGGCACGGAGGGGGCGGGCACGGGGGCACCGCCCCTACAGAATTTAATTAAGTCGGTTTGGAGTGATGCCAGCGGCGGAGAGTTGCGGAGACTTCGCCAGATAATGCGATCGAATACTTGTGGCAATCGAGGGTAGGGCTGAGTTGTATGGCAACATTAGCACCGATTTGAGTCGTGGATTTGACTCAACGATGTTAAAGATATAGGATTAATCGATCGATTAGCCATACTCAGGAGACTTGGCTCTCCCCGTTGTTCAATGCGTTCGCGAACAAGTTGCCAAAGTGCTTGGTTCTCACTATAAACACTTAAGGCTGCGATCGAGTTTTTCGCATCCACCAGAGTACCGCTCTGAATTACGGATAATAGGAACGAAACTGACTCATCGTTTCTGATAAGCGAGATCGCGATCGATCCCGTTTTCCGAAGCTCTGGAATACTGACGGAATGCCACCAGGTTCGCAAAATATCAAATGCTTCCGGTAATCGGGATTCTCCAAATGCTAACGCTGCGGCTTCTACGATATCAGTCCTCTCCCGATCCTCAGCCTGTGACTGAATCACCAGAAAGGAACGCACTAAATCGATCGAGGATTGTGTTGGAGATAATTGCAGCAATGCCAGAAAACATTCCAATAAAACAGGTGCACTATCGCCAAGCTTGATCCGTAACCGTAGCAGTGGAACACCTGACAAATTTCCAGTATAAGCAATGGCTCGTGCAGAGCCAATTCGTGCATCAGGTTCCGAGTCAGCAAGCAAATCCGCTAACTCGCTCATGACATCGGGGTAATTCATTCTGGCGAGTCCTAATGCACAGACACTTTGTAATGGCGCACTCCTATCATTTGAACCGCCCGTATATCGAATGCCTTGCAAAAACAAATCTTCGTTACTGTAGTCCAATCGATAGAGTGCATCTGCAAGTTTAAGCTTAGCGATACAACCTGGATCTTGCTCCTTTGGCTTGATCATCGCCCATTCAAACGCGGCAACCATGTCGGGAATCAGGTTGTAGTGTTCTGCCTCTGCGATCAGTTTTGCTGCTTGGGCGATCGCAACAGGCTGCTTGGATGTCAGCAGTTGGCGCAGTAGAACCATTGCTTCTGGCGTAGTAGGGTTGGGGCGAATCTGCTGTAGTTGCGCGAGAAGTGATTCCAGTTTGCGAGATTTTGCCATAGGGATATTTCAGACACTGTTGGGACATTATCTCATCCTGACTTATGCAATCAATAGCTGAGACACCACATTCAGGACTTCAGATAATGACACCTGGTTTTTCTCCTCAAATTTTCTCTCGTTTCCTTCTCCCTTAATTAGTAGATAGCTGAAACTCATATCAGGTTTAATTTCCACTTCTAGATTGCCGTGTGGGCTTCGCCATTCTAGCTGTAGGCTACCATTAGCAATTGGTGCTGCATCATAGGGTAAAATTTGCTCACCAACTAAAGACGAAAGAGAGTATTTGACATGAATGAGCAACTGACAGGCTTTTACAACAGCAACGGGCGAAACTGCTAATGCACCATAAGAATCCCAATCATGTTCTAGTTGGGCAAGTTGCGTCAAGCGATCTAATATTGGATCTAAGGAAACATCAGTTAATGTTGCTTGAGACATGGCTTTTAAAAAGATCGTATTTTATACTATATCATAGTTATTGCTGACGATAGGTCAATAGAGTGAGGCATGAGAGCAAAGGCGCGATCGCCCTTACATCCCAACTTGTCCAAAAGCGCGATCGCCCCTACATGAATTATTCAAACTAACTCCGACATACTCAGCCGCCCTTCTACGGGTTCATACTCATCCTCTAAAAGCCAATACTGCGCTTCATCATAACTCTTACTAGAAAACACAACTTTATAACCCTCAGCCGGATCGTAGATTCGACAATTACCCTCAGCGTCACTTAGTAACAAAAGCAGATAAGGCGGTGAAAGATTTGGATCGATCCATACCTCTGTAAATTCCCAGTTATTATTCACTTGGTCGGCTTCGAGGCGTAACGTGGTATCGGTTTTCTGTATCAACTTTTATCTCTCCGTAATAAAGTAAAAGACGGCTACCATCCGGGTCAACTTTATAACCAATTGATTCAACAAAAAACATACCATAACGATCGTACCCCCGAATAGTTCCTGTAAATGCTCCATCTTCTATTATGGCTTGAGCTACCTGATTCATAGTAACCTCATCGTTAAAAATATGAGCAGCACGTCCTTTATTAAGCAGTCTTCTCATTTGTGGCGTGTCTGGCAAGTGTTTAGCAATGTGCCTGCTGTCAAGGGTGATTTGGCGATTAATTCCACTCATTAATTAATTAATTACTGAGCATACAAGTATGATTAGATCATGCGATCGCCCTTACGTCCCAATTTGTCAAAAACTGGGTGAAGCGCAGCTATCCCGTAGGGAATCGCCCCTCGCCTGTGTTTTTCAAAAAAGCCACGAAAATCTGAAGCCTTCGTGTCGTTTCGGTTGAGAATACACTATTTTTGACAGACCTAATCCATTCTCTTTTAAGCCTGATAACTCAAGTGCAAGTCACCCACAATCGGTAATTCAAATACATTACTCTCTCGCAACCGCTTTGAGAAAAACATAACTTCCAGATTTTCAATTTCCTCCGTGTCAGGATTGAGACGAGCTACAATTCCATAATCTAGTTCTTGCGATTCTTGCTCTGCATAAGGCGAACATTTATTGACGTACAAAATATCCCCAATAGCATCGTATTTAAAAGTTAGTTTTTCTGCCATATTATCTCTCCTTGGGTAACATTTTTTGTTAAGTAAGCTGTGACGATCCAATAGCGCTCTCTGGGCTCTGTATCATTCACAACAGCTACTACAACATACCTACCCTTGCGACCCTTACCAGACTGCTGTGAAAATAGAAGAGTATTGCCGAAACGTAAATCACATCGAACCTCATCTGGGTCAGCTAGAGTTTTAGCAATTCTTTCCTGATAAGATGGTAGGAAATCGGGATGTGTATCGACAATATGTAGTTCTCACTCTTCAGTGAGTTCAACCTCGCTATCGAGATATGGACAGAAAAATTGTGTTGTCACATTCCTCCATTCTTGCCAGTCCTAGTTACCTAACTTTTTGATTACCATATGGAAGCGAAAACGCGAAAACCATAATGAAAAATCAAAGCTTCACAGCCATCATTTACAAAGAAGAAGATATGTACATTGCCGAATGTCCAGAAGTTGGCACAGTTGACCAAGGCAAAACCATAGAAAAAGCGATCGCCAATCTCAAAAAAGCTACAAAACTTTATCTCGAAGAATGTCCATTATTAGAGTCCCGACTTCTTAAAGAAGTCGGGACTCTAGCTAATCTTACAAATTGCAGCTCATATCGCCTGATTGTTGACTGAAACGCGCGTTTTCCCGGTAGTCTACCGGACAGTCAATCACGCAGGGCATATCTTGAGCAAGCGCTTCTTTTAGGATGGGAATAAAATCGGTTGCAGATTCGACTCGATAGCCTTTTAAACCCATACTTTCCGCAAATTTCACAAAGTCGGGATTGCCAAATTTCACGAAATCTGAGTGGCCAAAATGATCTTGCTGCTTCCATTCAATCAAACCGTAACCGCCGTCATTAAAGATGAGTGTCACAAAGTTTGTACCGACACGCAAAGCAGTTTCTAACTCCTGACAGTTCATCATAAAACCGCCGTCTCCGGTGGCTGCTACTACTTTGCGATCGGGATAAACGAGTTTTGCCGCCACCGCGCCGGGAATCGCAATTCCCATCGCCGCAAAGCCGTTAGAAATCAAACAGGTATTCGGGCGATCGCAGTGGTAGTGCCGCGCGATCCACATTTTGTGAGCTCCCACGTCAGAGATCACAATATCTTCCGGGCCCATAACCTGCCGCAAATCGTAAATCAGTTTTTGCGGCTTAATTGGAAAACCGTCATCGCTAGCATATTGTTCGTAGCCCGCGCGAATATCCGCCCGCAATTGCTTCGCAAAAGGATCGGCTTTGCCATTTCGATCCGCACGCTGTAAAATTTCATTCAGCGAATCGGCAATATCTCCCACAACTTCCACAGTAGGAATATAACTGCTATCTATTTCTGATGGCAAAGCTCCAATGTGAATGATCGGAATTTTGCCGTCCGGATTCCACTTTTTAGGGGAATATTCAATCAAATCGTAGCCAACAGCAATCACTAAATCCGTTTCTTCAAAAGCACAGCTAATGTAATCGCGTTTTTGCAATCCCGTCGTCCAAAGTGCCAAAGGATGAGTGTAAGGAATTACGCCTTTGCCCATGAAAGTATTAGCAACTGGAATATTCAATCGAGTCGCAAATTCAGTCAAAGCATCGCTGGCGTTAGCCCGAATAGTGCCGTTTCCTACTAGCAGCAAAGGACTTTTTGCCTTGGAAATTGCCACAGCGGCTTTATTCAGACTTTGGTAAGCGCCAAAAGTTTTTTCGCGGTTGTCTTTGGTTAGCGGATTTCCTTCGACAGGCATTGCTGCGATGTTTTCTGGCAAGTCAATGTGAACTGCACCGGGCTTTTCGCTTTGAGCTACTTTAAAAGCTTTGCGGACAATTTCTGATGTCGTGCTGGGGCGGACAATTTGAGCGTTCCACTTAGTAACTGGTGCAAACATAGCCACCAAATCTAAATATTGGTGCGATTCTATGTGCATTCTATCAGTGCCGACTTGTCCGGTAATTGCGATCAGGGGAGCGCCGTCTAAGTTGGCGTCAGCAACGCCGGTCATTAAGTTAGTTGCGCCGGGTCCCAAGGTGGACAAGCAAACGCCGGCTTTGCCGGTGAGGCGGCCGTAAACGTCGGCCATGAAGGCTGCGCCTTGTTCGTGGCGAGTAGTAATAAATTTAATTGAAGAGTTTCTTAGGGCTTCTAAAACTTCTAAATTTTCTTCTCCGGGAAGTCCGAAGACGTATTCGACGCCTTCGTTTTCTAAACATTTGACCAGTAGTTGAGCTGTGTTCATTTCCGTTCTTCTCCTCTGTTAATTCTGATTTTTTGTCTTTGTCAACTTCTCGCAAAAATACTAGATTGGGATTTTTAACCGATGATTCACGGGCGGGACGCCCGCGCCACAATCAACACAGATTAATTGAGATTTTTGCGAAAAGTCGATCGCCTTTTACTTATTTTACCCAGACTGTTTTAATGTTAACAAATTCGTGGATTCCTTGGATGCTCAATTCGCGTCCGTAACCCGATCGCTTGATGCCGCCGAAGGGCAATCTGGGGTCGGATTTGACTAAGCCGTTGATGAATACGGCGCCGGCTTCTAGTTCGTCCGTAAACCGATCGCACTCTGCTCTGACAGCAGTCCAAGCTGTCGCACCCAAGCCAAAGGATGTGCTGTTGGCGAGGGCGATCGCCTCATCGATGTTTGCAACCCGGAATACTAAAGCTACGGGCCCGAAAAACTCTTGTTGGCGGGCCTCCGCATCCGGGGGAATATCTGTCAGAATAGTTGGCAAATAGAAGTTACCGCCATTCTCTGACAATGGGCGGCCGCCTGTCAGAAGTTTTGCTCCCGATTGGATGCAGGCTTGCACTTGATCGTCCAAGTCTTTGAGGATTGCGGGAGTAGCCAAAGGGCCGATATCGGTTTCCGGCAACATCGGATCGCCTACTTTTAATTGCTCGAATTTTTCGACAAATCCTTTGATGAATTCGTCTGCGATTTCTGATGCTAAAATAAAGCGTTTTGCGCCTATGCAAGATTGACCGTTATTGAGGATTCGCGATGTGACAGCAGTTGATAAAGCTGCTGCTAAATCGGCGCTTGACATCACAATAAATGGGTCGCTTCCTCCCAACTCCAGGACTACTTTTTTCAAATTTTTGCCCGCATTTGCTGCTAAACTTTCACCTGCGGGTTCGCTACCGGTGAGAGTTGCTGCTTTTACGCGATCGTCCGCAACTATCTTAGCTACCTTGTCGGCTCCCACTAACAATGTTTGAAAAACGCCTTCGGGAAAGCCAGCTTGAGTGAAAATTTCCTCTATTTTTAAAGCGCACTGCGGCACGTTGGAAGCGTGTTTTAGCAAGCCGACATTGCCCGCCATCAGCGCCGGCGCCGCAAACCGGAAAACTTGCCAAAATGGGAAATTCCAGGGCATGACGGCTAAAATAGCGCCCAGCGGTTGGTAGCGGACAAAGCTGCTGGTAGCGTCGGTGGTTGCCGGTACGTCTGCCATAAATTGAGCTGCATTTTTGGCGTAGTAGCGGCAAACTAAGGCGCATTTTTCGATTTCGCCGATCGCCGATTTCAGCGTTTTGCCCATTTCCAAGGTCATCATTTGGGCGTAAATTTCGCGATCGCGCTCCAAGATATCCGCAGCTTTTTGCATCCACAGAGCTCGCTGCTCAAACGGCAAGCGGCGGTATTTATGAAAAGCTTGCTGTGCTAATTCCAGCTTGGTTTCTATTTCCGCATCTGTCAGCGGCTCGAAAGAAGAGAGCGTTTCTCCCGTCGCCGGGTTAATAGTAGCTATAGCCATTGTTTCATCTCCTGTATGAAAAACACAAAACTCCCTGCTAGTTTTCAAGCTAGCTGGGGAGTTGTATCAACCTATTACAAAATGGGAATTTGCCAGCCACATTTTCAGGTATTGTTAATTTGCAACTGCCGCAATTTTCTTAAAACTCTCAATTTTTAATTATAGTCCAAGATGCCGATCGCAAATCTTAAGAAAATGCGTCTTTATCTTGCTTGCAGCGTTCTCAAGGTAGGGTGCGCACTGCGCACCTTACTAATTCCATTCAGCCCTCACCGCATCAAACAGATTTTTCTTCGATATAATTCTGCACGTAAGACTGATAGTAATACCTGCTGCCTTTATCGTTATTCGCCACCATTCCCAACAGCGGAATCCCCGCCATTTTCAAATCTTCAAAAGCCAACAGCAGCGCCTCCCGCTCAGTTTGATGCAGCCCCACCACCAGCATCAATCCCTTAGTGTGAGCAGCCAGCAAATTCGCATCCGCCAAACCCAAAAGCGGCGCAGTATCGTAAATAACTAAGTCAAAATGATTTGACAAAGCTGCCATTAAATGCTGCATTTTTCGGGAAGAAAGTACCTTTGTCGGATCGAGAGGAACCGGGCCGGAAGTTAACACAAATAGGTTTTCATCGCGGGGCGATCGCAAAATCAATTTTTTCACATCCACATCATCCGCGATCGCATTGTGCAACCCTTGCCAGTTCGGCAAACCCAGCATTTCGTGCACCTGCGGGCGGCGCAAATCCGCATCCACCAACAGCACTTGCTGGCCCATTGCAGCCGCCGCCCGCGCCAGATTTACCGCCACAGTAGACTTGCCGTCAGCTACTTGACAAGACGTAATTACGCAAGAGTCGATCGGACTATCAACGTTTAGCAGCCGAATATTAGCATTGAGCGATCGAAAAGCCTCTTGAAAAGCATCCGTAGGCAGCGGCGAACTTCCCACATCGATCGGACTTGCCTCCCCAGGCGGAAGCCTCAAAATTTTATCGCTAGCAGGAATTACCCCCAGCAAAGGCAGCCGAATCGACTGTTTGACATCCTCTGGAGTCTGCAGCACAGTTTTATTATTAAACCGTTCCGCCAACTGCGCCGCCAGCATACCGAACAGCAAACCAGCCAATCCCCCCAAAGCCAAATTCAAAGGCATAATCGGAGCAACAGCCATCAACTCGCCATTTTTGTAGCGCGGAATTTCCGGCTTAGCAATAACTTCCCAAGCAAGCTCTTTTTTCCCCACAGCTTCAAGCTGCAAAGCTTGCAGTTTTCCCAGCAAACTATTCATCATACTGTTAGTCAAATCCAACTCGCGCTGCAAATCGGAATAGCGCCGCAAAATTACCGGAAATCCTTGAGAATATTGACTCAACTGCTTTGCAGCTTCTTCCAAAACTTGATTCCGCACTCCCAAAACTTGAATAGAATTAGCAGTACCGATAAACTGCTCGATCAGCTTAATCCGCACCGGATCTTGAAAAGCCAGCACTTGCGAATTTACCTTAGCTAAATCAGTTCCCAGAACCTGTTGGGCTTCTTTTTTCAGCAAAGGAATCAGGTTCTTGCGCTGTTCTCGCAGCAGTTGCATTTGCGGAGTTTGGTCTGTAAAAGTAGCCGAATTAATCGCTATTTGCCCTTCTAATTGCTGCAATTGAGTCAGCATTCCCTGATAGCGGGGAGCTTGACTCAGCGCCGAAGCCATCAGCGCTTGTTGCTGGTTCAATCCGAGCTGATTTTGCAGGTTGGAATACAGCAATCTCTGCTGGTTGAGCTGCGTTTGCGCGTCCAATCTTTGCGCTTGAAGCTGGCTGATTTGCTGCGCTAGCTGTTGGGTTTGAATTTGCGGGTCGATAAAATTGTACTGCTGCCGCAACTTTTGAATCTCTGTTTGCAGAGCTTGCCGGCGCTTTTGCTGGTTGGGAATTTGCGATTTCACAAAATCCAGACTCTGGCTAATTTGAGTTCTGGTATCTTGCACGCTGTAATTGCGGTAGCCTAAAGCCACTTTTTCCAAAACAAATTGAATTTTTTTCGGGTCGTAATCCCGATATCTAACTTCGATAATTTTCGTGTTTTTAAAGCGAGCAACTGACAGCCTGGTTTGCTGAGAAAACGGCAAATTATCTGCTTTTTGATTCAAAAGGTAGTTGTAATTGATTTCGGGATATTTGGTTCGCAACTGTTGAATTATCGGCGACATCACTTGCGGGCTCTGCAAAACTTGAATTTGCGATTCGTAGTCAAAACCGGGACTTTCTGGCGTCGCGGGGGCGGTCGATTGCAGTTTCAGCTCGCCGGAGTATACTTTTGCTAAAGTATTTTGCGTAACAGCGGGTTCTACTAATAATTGAAAGCGCCCTTCGTACTCGCTTTTCTGATTCAGCGTCCAGGCAAAAACCCCGGTAGTCACTGCCGCTGCTACGCCGATGACTAACATGGAGCGGCTGCGGCAAATTTCCCAAAAACTTAATTCTGCTTCTTCGTTTTTGTCCCTATATAAAAAATCCTCTTCTTCATAAAGCACGGAAGATTTTTTTGGCGGAACCGCGGCTTTTTTATGATTAAACAGTGTAATTTGAGATTTGCTACCTGGTTTCATTTGATTTCTACAACTTATTTGTTTAAACGTTTGTACGGCTGATGCAGTTTCAGAAACCGGGTTCCTGACTAAATATCTCGTTACCCAAGCTAAATTATTGGTAGAAACTGGGTTGATGGTGCCTCCGCGCTAGTAAGAATGCCATCACCGAAAAATATTGAACAGCCGAAATATTCCCAACAGGGGGCTAAAAGGAGCGAGAGTCCCGCCTACATTATCCGAAAACGCAGCGCGGCCCGATCGCCTTACCATAATTACATCATTATTTTGCAGTTTGGGATTAGTTTCCTCATTGGCGGTTGCCGAAAAATCAACCTTAACAGTCAGCCGCGAAACAGTACCGTTAGGATTCAGGCGAATTAAATCCACCGAATCCATTTCGGCCCGCGCTTTATTAAAACCTCCCGCTGCTACCAGCGCTTGATTTAAAGAAGTATTGGGCAAAAGCGCAAACGATCCGGGTTTCACGACTTCTCCCACCAGACTCACCTTAATCGCATCCGGTGAAAAATTGGAATTAGCAACTTGTGCGCCTTGGGCTGCATCCAGATTTTCGGCTTTGGGAACGATTACCGTATCTCCCTGTTGCAGCGCTAAATCTTGGGAGACATCTCCCGCTTCCAAAAGTTGCCATAAATTCACATTAATAATTTGTTCCGTACCCGCGCGAGTCAGGCGGCGAACTTGTATTTGTCTGATATCAGCTACGGGTGTAATGCCTCCCGCCATTTTAATTGCTCTCGTTACTGTTTGCTGCAAAACATTGTCTCCGCCGGCTGTTTCGCTCTTGGCAAACAAACCAGAATTATCACCCATTTCATTCTCTTGTACCCTACTTTGAGCTTCTTTTGCCAAAGTATAAGTACCCGGGCGACTTACTTCGCCCACCACAGCAATATTGATTGGTTGAGTGCTTTGTCCGGTAATATTAGCTACTGCTAAAGTCGGCGCTTCTTGGCGGTTGAGGCTAGTTACAGTCGGAATAAATATAGTATCGCCGTCGCGCAAAGTAACATCTGCCCGCAAATCACCAGCTTGCAATAATTCCCATAAATCGATGTTAATAATTTGTTCCTGGCCGTTGCGCTGGGGGCGGCGGATTTTGATTTGCCGCACGTCTGCTGACTGCGTAATTCCGCCGGCCATTCGCAGCGCCCGCGATATCGTCGGCATTTGAGTTCCCATTTGCTCTGATGTGCCTCCAGGCCCTGCTGCTGAAGATATTGTATAGGCTCCGGGGCGGTTGATTTCGCCCGCGATCGCAATTTGCAAAGGACGCGGCGCCAGCAATTTCAGGGTAATCCAAGGACGTTTGAGGTATTTGCCGTATCGCTCTTTGACAGCATTAGAAGCTTGTTCTAAGGTCATTCCGGCAACGGAAAGGCTGCCAATTAACGGCAAACTCAGGGAACCGTCGGCTTGTACTTGGTGTTGACCGTTGGGCCCGCTGTATTCCGGGACGTTAAAAATGTCCATTTGAATGCGATCGCCCGCGCCTAAAGTGTAAACTTCCGATCGGACACTCGAAGGTGTACTTGGCGGAACCGCCGGGAATCCCGGCGCTGCGGGTACCCGTACAGGGAGGGGAGAATCCGAAGCAGGAGAAGGAGGAGGAGGCAAAAACTGAGCCGCCGCAGGAGACGAACCAGCAGCAGCCAGCACAGACACGGTTAAACAGTTGACAATTAAACCTTTGACAGTATTGAGTTTGGAATAGTTTTTCACCACCATCGCTTTTTGCCCCTATCCGCTTCCTACCCCACCACCATCAAATGTAACCCAAGTCTTCTAACTTGCTCAGAATTTTTGTCACGCTTTCGGATACACTTTCTTGAGCGGTGTTGCAAACAATCTCAGGATTGAGCGGTTCTTCATAAGGATCGTCAATTCCCGTAAAGCCCTTAATTTCTCCGGCTCTTGCCTTAGCATACAGCCCTTTGACATCGCGAGATTCGCACACTTCTAAGCTGGCTTTGACGTATATTTCGACAAAATTTGGCTCCATCGCTCTGACTTCGCCGCGAATTGCTCGGTAGGGGCTAATAGCTGCCGTTATTGCCACAACTCCATTGCGGCTTAGCAGGTGCGCTACAAATCCAATCCGCAGAATATTAGTATCTCGGTCTTCTTTGCTAAATCCCAAACCTTTTGACAAGTTGGTGCGAACGACATCTCCATCCAAGATTTCCACTTTACAGCCTCTGGCCCTCAACTCTGGTTCGAGAGCTTTGCTGATAGTTGTTTTGCCGGAACCGCTCAGCCCGGTGAACCACAAGATAAAACCTTTTTCCATTTTCAATTGCTTTGTTAGTAGTGAATAGTGGGGAAATTGCGCAACGTATTATTTTACTGTTTCCGTTCCCCATTTTCTGATGCTTTTTGATTTGAGATGCGATCGGACTTTCACAATAACTAATTTTTTTTTATTAACCGCAGAGGACGCAGAGGACACAGAGTCCGAGGGAAGAGGAGAAATAAAGAGGTAATCTTAAAGTCTGTAGGGTGTTCTTGGGCAGTGTACCTTACATTATGACTGAGCCTTTTGCAATCTAAATTCTAAAATGGTATTGCCCGTGTCTTCCGTTTTAACAGCAGATGTTTTAGTAGTTGGCGGCGGCACCGGCGGCACGGCTGCTGCTGTGCAAGCCGCCCGCCGAGGTGCCAAAACTATTTTAGTCAGCGAATTCTCTTGGCTGGGAGGAATGCTGACGGCTGCCGGCGTTTCGGCTCCCGATGGCAACGAATTAGCTGCTTTTGGGACTGGTTTGTGGGGCGAGTTTCTGCGGGAACTCCAGCAGCGACAGCCGGGAGGTTTGGATTGGGGCTGGGTTAGTTTTTTTACTTGCGATCCCCGCATCGGTGCACGAGTTTTTGCGGATTGGGTTGAGTGTTTGCCGAACTTGCAGTGGATTTCTGGACAAATCCCTCAAGATGTGGTGTGGGAAGGAACTCGCATTGCTGGCGTTCGGTTTGCCGATTTTACGGTGGCGGCGAAAATCACTTTGGATGCAACGGAATTGGGAGATTTGCTGGCTTTAGGGGAGGTTCCCCACCGCTGGGGTTGGGAATTTCAGGCTGAGTGGGGAGAACCCAGCGCGCCTGTTGCTCCCAACGCTCTGACACAGCGGTATTCGGTGCAATCTCCGACTTGGGTTGCGCTGATGCAGGATTTTGGGGAAGGTGCGGCTGCGCCAGAGATTCCCGCGCCGCCTGTCGATCGTCCCGATCGATTTACCGGTGCTTGGAAAGGTTACACTCCCGAGCAATTTCTCAATTACGGCCGACTTCCCGGCGGGTTGTTGATGATTAATTGGCCGATTCGCGGTAATGATTACGGTGAAAAGGTCGATCGGCTAATTGCATCTCAAGCATCCCGACAAGAATTCCTCCAAGAAAGTCTCTGGCACACTCAAAGTTTCGCCCGCTTCATTCAAACCCAACTCGGCCGCCGCTACGGCTTAGCAGAGAACATTTTCCCGATTTCACAAACCGAAAATCAACAAAATTTTCCCCTCGTTCATTCTGGCTTCGCTTTGCACCCTTACTACCGAGAAAGCCGCCGTTTGCGGGGAGTACAAACAATCCGAGAACAAGATATTTTGCCAGTTGCCGGCGGAAATGCAGCCCAATTGCCGCTGAATTCTCAGGGAATTTGTGACACAATTGCGATCGGCAACTATGCCAACGATCACCACTACAACAGCGGCGACATTCCTTTACAGCCCAAATCCCTCCGCTGGGGCGGCCGCTGGACTGGCACTCCGTTTGCGATTCCTTACAGCGCGCTAATTCCGGAGAGTGCAGACGGTTTGCTGGTTTGCGAAAAAAATATTTCCGTTTCTCACATCGCCAACGGTGCAACTCGCTTGCAGCCTGTGGTGATGAATATCGGACAGGCGGCGGGGATGGCTGCGGCTTTGTGTGCGGAATCTGGATGTCAGCCCCGGGATTTGCCCGTTCGAGTTTTGCAGGAAGCTTTGCTGCAAGATGTGTCGGCGAGGGCGGCGGTTGTTCCTTTGTTTAATTTGACACCGGATCGATCGGACTGGCTGGATTGGCAGCGCTATTATCTCGATCGACCTGAAGCATATCCCAGCAGCGGCGAATGTTTTTTATCAGTAGAGAAGCACTTGGATCGCAACTCAAACAAAAGCGATTCAGAAACCCGGTTTCTCAAAGCAAGTTCTGTATTTGAATCCAGAACCTTGACATTTGAACCCGATTTCTGCTTGAGTCCCAGCAGTAAAACCGCAAATACCGACAGCACATTTTCGGGGATTTTCCGCCGTCTCGGCCCACAAGATTGGACGCTAACGCTGACAAGTCCCGCATCATTAGCCGATCGAACTTGGCAACTCGTGACTTTGGATTCGGAAACCAACAGGTTTTTACAGAATTGTGAAACGGAAAAGATTCTGACAGTATGGGGTAGGCTGAATTTTTCCGGTGTTTGGCTGCTGGCGAGATCGGTAGCATTGAAGGGGTAAGGTTTTTTGCAAAGTTCCGAAATTAGCAGAAATCTATCCTGATCGATCGGGGCAACTCTGTATCAGGTAATAGACACTGACACGGATACTACCCCATGCAAACCTACACTGCAATTGCTTTACTGAGCCTGTTGGGCATTACTTTGAGTGCCAGCGCCGCTCAAGCTTTTGAATCTCCAGTCCAAATGCTGGAAACTGCCACCGCCCAATATATGTTGTCAGCGCAAACTCAACAAAAGGGCGATCGCGGTCCTGAAAGGGGCAGCGGACGCAGAAGTTTTACCCAGCCTAATGTTTACACTGATTCGCTACAAAATTTTTAATCGCGCTGGATGCAAGCGAGTGCCATAACTGACTTGGTTCGGGTCGTTGACTCGATCGCTCAAACTGATTTTCTGGAATTCTAGTTTTTCAGGTTAAAGGGTAACTGCACTTCTGTTGACAGTTTTTAAGGATATTTGTGTGTGTGAACAATGTTAGCATATAAACCTAGAACCGCCATCTACCTAGAGATAGAATCTAGTAGTTGGCGGTTTTGTCTCGAACACGCTTCTGCTTTTCTTCCCCTCGAACATCACAAATAATTTTTGTCTGCAAGCAAAGCCGATCGCTTGGAGCCGCTTCAAATTCCTGCGATCGCAACATTTATTTACGTTCCGCCCCCGCAGGTGGGGTGAGATTTTTAACGGCTGCACTATAATTGACGTGCGATAACTAACTTATATATAAGTATGCTGTGAGTGCAGAGGGTGCAGCACTCGACTTAAATTCGCCAATAAGAACCACTTATTGGGTGTCGATCGCCTTTAAGCCAATGCCCCCTTCATCGATCGGGAAATTAACTCGCCTGAACATGAGGGTAGCTGGCCAGCTTTCGGGCGACAGTCGGCTATGCTTGATTCGGCGCTCTAGCAATAATTTAATGGAGGATCGCAAGATACCTCCTTTGTTTGGCTATTTCGGGGATTGTGATGAAAAATGACTCTTTGGATCTGGTCAAAAGCCTCAGCCCTAGTGCGATGGATCAGATCATGCTATATCTGGCGTTTAGCGCCATGAGAACCAGCGGGCACAGGCACGGGGCGTTTCTAGACGCGGCCGCAACGGCGGCTAAGTGTGCCATTTATATGACTTATATGGAGCAGGACAACAACCTGCGGATGACCGGACACTTGCATCACATCGAGCCTAAACGGGTGAAGGTGATTGTTGAGGAAGTGCGGGAAGCTCTCACTGAGGGAAAATTGCTGAAAATGTTGGGTTCCCAAGAACCTAGATATTTGATTCAGTTTCCTTATGTTTGGCTGGAACAGTATGCTTGGGTGCCGGGACGCCCCCGCATTCCCGGGAACAGCTTGACTGCAGATGAGAAAAAATATCTCGAAGGCAAGATTCCTCCAAATCCGCCTGACGCTCAACTGATCAATTCTTTTCAGTTTATGGAGTTGATCGAGTTTCTGCACAGGCGATCGCAAGAAGATATGCACCCAGAAAGGCGAATGCCTTTGAGCGAAGCTCTAGCAGAACATATCAAGCGCCGCTTGATCTATTCGGGAACAGTGACTCGCATTGATTCTCCTTGGGGAATGCCTTTTTACGCCCTCAGTCGCGCTACTTACTCTCCGGCAGAGCAGGAAGAGCGGACATTTACGATGGTGGAAGATACGGCTAGATATTTCCGGCTGATGCAAGATTGGGCCCAAAAACAACCGAAAGTGATGCGAGTTATGGAAACTTTGGATATTCCGCCGGAACGACTCGACCAAGCTGTTGAGGAATTAGATGAAATTATCCGCAATTGGGCCGATCGCTATCACAAGCGCGGCGAACCGACGATGATCGTACAAATGGTTTTTGGCCCGCAAGACGACGCTTAGCATCATTAGTTATTAGTCATTAGCCGTCAGTCATTAATTGACCGATCGAGACTAATGACTGGTGATTTTTGGCTAAGCTAAAACAGCACTCCAGATCGACGCTAAGACGATCGCCGCGATCGCTCCGATTAGTGTATTAAAAAAATTCACTACCTCGTTCGTGAGCCACTCAAACTTTGATTGCACCGTCGCGCCAATTACGCTCTCGATATTCGTGGCAATAAAAGCTGCAACAACACAAAAAACAATTCCTGTCAAGTCAATTAAACCAACGGCCCAACTCAACAGCGCGATCGGAATAGAGCCGACAATACCCGCGAGAGTTCCTTCCAAACTCACGGCGCCTTCGGTTCCCCTAGGTACGGGCTGCAAGGTAGTAATCAAAAACGTCCGTTTACCGTAAGCTTTGCCGATTTCGCTGGCGCAGGTATCCGAAAGTTTGGTGCAAAAACTCGCCGCGTAACCCAGCAATAACCAGGAAATGACATACTGCGGGACAGGCATCTTGCCTGTCTCTCCTAAAATATGGCCTGTTTCTCCTAAAATATTACCTGTCTGTCCTAGAATAGATAATGCCAAAACTCCCACAGCACAAAGAGTAGCGGTTAAAGCCGAACCCCAGACATTTTCAGGTCCCCGTGCGCCCGATCGTTTTTCGGCTATACCTTCTGCTTCTTTTTGAGCTTTGCCGATACGCGTAACTCCCGAGCCGACAAGAAAGTAGAACATCACCACAGCATAGCCTTGCCATCCCAAACAGCCCCAGATGATGACGCCCAGCAGCCAGCCGTGAAATTGTCCGGCGTTTGTCAGCAATTTTTGGGGAGCAATAACGGCGATCGCCAGTAAAATTGTATTCAGGGCGATCGCCACCAACCAAGGATTAGACCAAGATAAATAATTAAAAAACAATTCAGAATTCTGCATTTACTACCTCCATGAACAAAGTCTTATTTCATCTTGCCTTTCCCGTGACCGATATGGCGCAAACCAAAGCCTTCTACGTAGACGGACTCGGCTGCGAATTGGGTCGCGAATCCCCAAATTCGGCGATTATGGGCTTGTGCGGGCATCAAATAGTCGCCCACCTCAGCCGCGAACCTTTGACACCCCAGCGAGGCATCTATCCCCGGCATTTTGGGTTAGTATTTACTTCAGAAGCTGACTGGGAAGGGTTGTTAGAAAAGGCACAGCAAAATAACTTGAACTTCTATCAAGAGCCGAGAAGGCGGTTTGTCGGTTTGCCTACTGAACACCGCACTTTCTTCTTAGAAGACCCTTCTCACAATATACTGGAGTTCAAGTATTACTGCGAAGCTAAGGCTATTTTTGGGCTGAGCGAATATGCTGAAGTCGGCGATGCTCTTTGATTTTTGGGAAATAATCGCCATTTGCAGCCACTCAACTTTCAGACTGAATCAAATCACCTGCGGGTGGATGTCGCCCAATAGCATTGTCAGCAGCACGAATATTAATAACTCTTTCTCGATTTAAGACTAATACTGTAACTGTAGCTCGTCCAATTTCAGTCAAGCCAACTATTGACAATCCATCCGCAGACCAAATAAAATGTTTGTTCCAGCTATCTTGTCTGGGATTCAACAATGGTACTTCTACACCAGACTGAGTATCTATTGCTGTAGTTTTATCTGATTTTTGACGGTTGCAGTGAAAGCAAGCTAGTGCCAAATTGTCAATATCATTAGTCCCTCTTTTCATAAAAGGAATGATGTGTTCGATCGTAAACTCTACATACTGCCATTGTTCCGAAGCATGGCAATATTCGCACAGACAGTTTGCTCTCTGACGAACTTGATTTTGGATATTCTCAGGAATTTGACGGCGGGCGGACATTTCTATGTTGCAGGCTGAATCTGATCCAAGAAAAGATTGCGAACAGTCCGATTGACAAAACTCAGGTAATCGTCGATTTCTTCGTAAAGATTGAGTTCTTGGTATTCTTCGGGATTGAGCTGCCAATTTTGCTGTTTTTCCAACAGTTCTTCTATGCGATTTTTGACAGCAGTGGAGGCTCGGAAAATGGGTATTCCTTCTACCAATTCAATGCGGACTGCTCCTTCTATAGGTAGAGTATCGCGCAGCTTTTCCAGTTTTGGGAGGACGATCATCAGTGTTGATTTTATAGGTTGAAATCAAGATTATAGCATAATAAAGTTAGGCAACCGACTGTGTAACGAATTTAACGAATTTAACGCAGGTCAGTTCAGAAACGGATTATGTAACTGATTTAAAGTGTTTAAAGGTTCCGATAGTGCTTCAGCTACAGCTTTTAAACTACTATAATCTCTCGCCATCATAGCATGAGCAAATACTGATAATTTTACTTCTTTTGCTGCTGGTATTTGGGAACTAGAAGCAGGCACGATAATGAAATCCCAAGGCGTCCAAATAGAAGTAAAGTTGAGCTTTTCCAAGACACTAGCATCTCGATTCAAATTTGCCAGAAAAGCGCTGCCGGGGCGCATTTGAATGCAGCCTTTGCCCCAGAGAGTGTAAGCCGTCCAAGTGCCGCTGTGAGGAGAAGATATGGCAATAAACCGCTGCACTCGGTTAATTCCGCCTAGCCTTTGCAGGTAGTAGCGAGTGACTAAACCGCCCATACTCAATCCTACTATATCTAAATGCTGTTTTGGGTCGAAGTTTGTATCTATATAATCTGCCATTTGTTCGGCTAATTCTTCCAGGCTGGCGTTACCCCAATTCGGTGCGAAATTCAGGCTGTATACTGACCATCCCAGTTGGCTGAGGTGGTCGGACATTTTGTTGAAAACTCCCGATTTCCTGAAGATGCCGTGAACCAGCAAGACTGGGTTGCGGCTGCAATTGCTATTCATTTTTAACTGAAATTTTATTTTTAATAGGTGCTTTTAGTTCTTCAACTAATGCGTTAATACTTTGAGTGTCTGTCACCATCTGGCGGTGCAGCAAAACTTTGAGCTTAACTTCTTTACCTACTGGCATTTGAGAACTGTGCGAGGGTAAAATCATCATGTCAAAGGGTGTCCACATAGATGTAAAGTTGATTTGTTTGAGCGTGGCGACATCTCGATTTAAATCTTGCAGGAAATTGCTACCTGGACGCATATCGAGGTATCCCGGTAAAGGCAGGCAATAGGCGGTGAGAGTGCCGCTGTGAGGGGAAGATATGGTGATGAAACGTTGGACGCGGTTAATTCCTCCGAGGCGTTGAACGTAGTAGCGGCTGACGAGGCCGCCCATGCTGTAGCCTACTATGTCGATCGACTGTTGTGGATGAAAGGTTTGCGAGATATAATCTGCGAGTTGCTGCGCCAGTGAGTCTAAGCCGAGGCTACCGTCGTTGGGCGTGAGGTTGAGGCTGTGCACGCACCATCCGAGCTCGGTGAGGCGGGCGGACATTTTGTTAAAAATTGTTTTCGTGTCCCAGATTCCGTGGATCAGGATGACGGGATTGCGATCGAGCGAACTGTTCATTTGAAAAGAAAATTGCTGGTCAATCATAGCTTAAATCACTCCCCCCATGAGTTTGACCCGCAGTGGGACAGCTAGCGAATCGGATCGATATCTCGCCACCAAATCGGAAATCAGTCATAAATTCTGAGATAATCGTAAATAAGTGCAAAGTAAAGCTCGCATTACTGAGTAAAATTTACTATAGGCTCAGCGTTTTTCCTCAAAAGATGTAAATTTTGATGAAGAAATGTAGACAAAGGTTGCTTTACCTCGTAGTCTAACTTTGTTGACAAACTTGTACAAATTTCTCTAAAAGAACAAAAGGAGTAAGTCTAATGTTTGGTTTTATCAAAAATTTCTTCGGCGGTATTTTCGGCTTTCTCGGCGGACTGTTGGGCTTTAAAAAGTCGGAATATTTCCTAGATTTGGGCGAATCTTCGGCGAAGGCGCCGGCTGCGGTTGCGCCGGCGAAAGCTGAGCCTGTTGCGGCGGCACCGACAAAAGTTGAGCCTGTTAAGTCTGAGAACTCTGAACCGGCTAAAAAGGCTAAGGTAGAGAAAAAGTCCAAGAAAGAAAAGGAACCAGTCGCTAGCGTTGCTGCCAATACTGCGGAATCTGCGAAGGTACCGGTATCGGCAGCAACTAACGGCAAAGTGCCGAGTCAAGCTGAACCGAATCGGACTTTTGCTCCTAATAATTTAATGCCGACACCAAACGGCAGCCGTCGGACTCCTGGGCCAAGCATGAACAATTTCCGGGAAATGGCTCGTCAAGTTAAAACAAAGTAATCAATTGGGAATTTGTAATAGGGAATTGGGCATTGGATAATTCCCTATTATCGGGTTAAAAATTAAAAAATGGCATTCCTGATTTTTAATTTTTAACTCTTGGCTCTATTCCCTATTGTTTTGGTTTCTGAGGAAGGCTAATCCGCTGTATAGCTGGAAAGCTGGGTCCCAAGGAGATTCGGATTTGCGATCGACCTCTACACGAGCATGGATGTTGCTCAACATATTAGTATAATCGAGAACAGTCTCCGCAAAGGGCGTAAATTCCGACCAAACTGTCACGTCAAGCTGGCGGTCGAGCATTTCAAGTAAGTGATTCCAATTAATCCTGGTGGTACTTTGAGGGATTTGTTGGGAGTTTTGCGATCGGGATTTTGAGTTTTTGGAATTGACTAAAGCAGGGATATCTGCTGAAGTTTTGGTAAAGTCCACGCCTTGTTGAAATTCGTAGTTTTGGTCGCAAATTCGCAGGATGCAGTTGCGGCTGGGGATGTGCAAATCGCAGATTTGAGCGTAATCTTGGGTAATTTCTCTGTGGCGAAATTCCTCGTTTCTGCGGTTGGGCGAGTAGTCCATAACTTCGATAAAAATCGGTAATGCGCCTTCTACTATTTGACTGACTTCTGACCAGTTGAACTCGATCGATCCTAGCCGATCGAGCGTATCTTTGCAAACAACGGCTGGCGGGGAGAGAGATTGAAAGTGTTGGACTTGGAAAATTTGGATTTTTTCAATGTCGGCTAGGGTTCCCCAAAAAACCGGAATTCCGGCTTTGAGGAGTTCTTCGCCGTAGATTTCGAGTTCGCCGATGGGGCCGGTTTTGTAAAGTCTCCAGCCGCGGCTTTGGATTTGCGTCCGAGTTGTATAGAGGTCGGTTTTGAAGATTCTGCTGATATTTTGGATGGCTGCGGGTTTGTCTTCGGGGCTGACTGCTTCCAGGATCAAAAGTCCCGGTTCGAGGTTGCTGGGGTCGTTTTTGGCGGTTTCTATGGCTTGTGAGCGTCTGTTTTGTGCTGCGGTTTCAATGCGTTGAATTCCTTGGCGGGCGATCGAGACTATTTTCGGGTTGGTGATGTCGCGGAGTATTTGTTTGTAGGTTGTTTCGGCTTTGTCGGGGTGGTTGGTGAGCTCGTAGTAGCGGCCGATGTAGTATTGTACCCAGGGATTGTCGGGTGATTCTTTTTGCAGTTGCTTGATGAGTTGGGCTGCTTGTTTGTATTCTTGGGCTTCTAGGGCGGCGGCTATTTGGTGGATGTCTGTCATGGCGGTTGGGGAAATGAGGTTGTTTCTATATTGGCTGATGTGCGATCGGTTCCGCCACTGGTTAACATTTTTCCCTCTTGTGTTAACTTATAGATACTCCTGTCCCATTGGAAGAATATGGAATTATGGAACCGCGAAGATGCGAAGGACACGAAGGAAGAGAAAAGAAGAAGTAAATCATCTTCTACCGGGAAGG